>QHTD01000104.1 GCA_003220675.1 Candidatus Rokuibacteriota bacterium
AGCCCGGCGACGCCGCAGTCGTAGACGCGCTCGACCCGGTTGCCGAGCGTCTCGGCCACGAGCGCCGCCTCCTCGGCGACGGGCAGGTCCGCGGTCCCGGCGGCCGCCACGACGATCAGCCCCACCCCTTCCCCGCGCTCCGGCCTGACGATCACGAGCCGCGCGTCGGCGTGGTACGCGTGCGGCAGCCCGGCGGCCGCGACCGCTGTGGCGACGTCGCCGCCCACCCTCGTGGCGATGACGTTCGTGTGGTGGTGGGCGAGCCGGGCGAGGATCGCGACCACCTGCTCGGGCGTCTTTCCCGGGCAGTACACCGCCTCGGCCGCGCCGGTCCGGACCGCCCGGTGATGGTCGACCTTGGCGAACCCGAGGTCCTCGTAGGGCAGGCTTCGGAGGCGCGCGACCGCAGTGTCCACGTCGATCCGCCCCGCCGCGAGGTCCGCGAGGAGCCGGCGGACGGCTTCCCTATCCACCCGTCGCCTTCCGGCCGAGCGAGAGCAGCAGGTTGGCGCTCCCCGACTGGAATCCCGCGAGATCCACCGTCACGTAGATATAGCCGATCTCGCGGAAGCGAGTCACGATCGCCGCGTGACGACCCTCCTCCCACACCCGGGCCATCTCCTCGCGCGCGATCTCCAGTCGCGCGAGGCGGTCGTGGTGACGGACGCGGAACTGGCGGAAACCGAGCGAGCGCATGAACTCTTCGGCGGCGTCCACCTGGCGCAGCTTCTCGGGCGTGATCCTGTCGCCGTATTGAAAGCGGGAGGAGAGACACGCAAACGAGGGTTTGTCCCACGTCGGGAGACCCAGCTCGCGGCTCACCGCGCGGATCTCTTCCTTCCAGAGCTCGGCTTCGATCAGCGGCGCGCGGACGCCGTGCTCCTGCGCGGCCTTCATCCCCGGCCGGTGGTCGCCGAGGTCGTCCATGTTGGCGCCGTAGACGAGCGTGCGGCAGCCTTCCCGCTCCGCGATGGGCGCGAGCCTGGTGAAGAGCTCCTCCTTGCAGAAGAAGCAGCGGTTCACCGGGTTCTTCGCGTACTCGGGATTCCGGAGCTCCTCGGTCCGCACCACGAGGTGGCGCACACCGAGGAGCCGCGCGAGCCGCGTCGCCTCCTCCAGCTCGCGCCCGGGGTACGTCTCGGAGTCCGCCGTGACGAGCAGCGCGCGCGCCCCGAGCGCGTCCTTCGCCGCCCGCGCGAGCAGGGTCGAATCCACGCCGCCCGAGAAGGCGACGACGACGCTCTCCATCCCGCGGAGGAGCTCCACGAGGCGCCCGTACTTGGCCCGGGCCGTCGCCGCTCCGCCGCTCACGGCTCCAACCTTATCAGTTCGTAAAAGGCCGCGTACCGCTCCGCGATGTCGGCGGGCCCGAGGCGCGTCAACCGTCTGAGCGAGAAGTCCTCGACGGTGAACGACGCCATGACCGAGCCGTACACGAGCGCGCGCCGCAGCGCCGCCGCGTCGGTCCGCTCCTGCGCCGCGAGGTAGCCCATGAACCCGCCGGCGAACGTGTCGCCGGCGCCGGTCGGGTCGTAGACGGACTCGAGCGGGTAGGCCGGCACGAAGAAGAACGCGCCGTCGGACATCAAAAGGGCGCCGTGCTCGCCGCGCTTGACGACGACGGTTCGCGGGCCGATCGCGGCGATCGCCCGTGCCGCGCGGATCAGGTTGGGCTCGCTCGACAGCTGGCGCGCCTCGGCGTCGTTGATCGTGACCACGTCCACCTCGGTGAGGACGCGCCGGAGCGCCTCCTGCTTGCCCTGGATCCAAAAGTTCATCGTGTCGAGCGCCACGAGGCGGGGGCGGTCCTGCATCTGGCGCAGGACGTCGAGCTGGAGCTCGGGATCGATGTTGGCGAGGAAGACGAACGGTGCGCGCCGGAACCCGTCGCCGAGCGACGGGCGGAATTCGGCGAACACGTTGAGCTGCGTGTCGAGGGTCTTCGCCTCGTTCAGGTCGTAGCTGTACTGCCCCATCCAGCGGAAGGTCCGCCCCTTCGACGTCGTGAGGCCGCTGAGGTCCACGCCCCGGTCCTGGAGGATCCGGCGGTGCGCCTCCGGAAAGTCCTCGCCCACCGTCGCGACGAGCCGGACCTGGGTGAAGAAGCTCGCGGCGTAAGAGAAGTAGGTAGCCGAGCCGCCGAGAACGTCGTGGACCTTGCCGAAAGGCGTCTCGACGCTGTCGAGCGCCACCGAGCCGACGACGAGGAGGTCAGCCACGCCGGCGTCCCGTCGCGGGGAAGTAGCGGTCGAGCAGGAGCGCGAGCCGCGTCCGGGTCTTCGGCGGGAATGCCTTGGGACTCGTGATCACCGCGTTCTCGAGGAGGTGCCCGCACGCGCACGTGCGGGGCGGCGCGAGCGTCGGGATCACGGCGCGGAGGACTTCCCTCGCCGTCGCGACGTTCTTCAGGAGGTTCTGGACCACGGCCTCGACGGAGACCGCCGCGTGCGTCTCGTGCCACACGTCGTAATCGGTCGCGAGCGCCAGCGTCGCGTAGCAGAGCTCCGCCTCGCGCGCGAGCTTCGCCTCCGGCATGTTCGTCATGCCGATCACGTCCATCCCCCAGCCCCGGTAGACACGCGACTCCGCCTTGGTCGAGAACTGCGGTCCCTCGATGCAGAGGTAGGTGCCGCCGCGGTGGACCGCGGCCCCCGTCTGGCGCGCGGCCTTCTCGAGGGCCGTCGCGAGGTCGGCGCACACCGGCTCCGCCATCCCCACGTGGGCGACGATGCCGTCGCCGAAGAACGACGCGACGCGCCGGCGGGTCGCGTCGAAGAACTGGTCGGGGATGACGAGGTCGAGCGGCCGAATCGCCTCCTTCATGCTGCCGACCGCCGAGATCGAGATCACCCACTCGGCGCCGAGCGCCTTGAGGCCCCAGATGTTCGCGCGGAAGTTCAGCTCCGTAGGCATGATCCGGTGGCCCCGACCGTGGCGCGGCAGGAAGATCACGCGCCGCCCCGCGAAACGCCCGACGCAGTAGGCGTCCGACGGCGCGCCGAAGGGCGTGCGGACGCGGCGCCACCGGACGTCCGTCAGCCCCTCGAGCTCATAGAGCCCGCTGCCGCCGATGATCCCGATCGTCGGGTCGTTCGCTTTCATTCGGTCGCCAGCTCCCCCAGAGTACGCTCGCGCTCTGCGTCGGTCACGCGCACGCGCGCGAGGCGCCCCGTGAGCGCGTCGGAGCCCTCGAAGCGCACCTCGACGTAGTTGCCGGTGAGGCCGGTCAGCCTTCCGGTCGCGCGCTCCCGCGTCTCGAGCACCAGCACCTCCTGGATGCTCCCGACCATCCGCGCGCGGAACTTCACGTTCTTCCGGCGCCCGAGCTCTCGCAGCACACGGGCGCGGCGAGCGATCGTCGGCTCGTCCACGGTGTCGGCGATGCCAGCGGCCTCGGTCCCCTTCCGTGCCGAGTATGGGAACACGTGGAGGTAGGAGAACGGCAGCCCGTCGACCAGGGCGACGGTCTCGTCGAACTCTCGGCCGCTCTCGCCGGGGAATCCCGTGATCAGGTCGGCGCCGAGGCCGAGCTGCGGGATCGCGGTGGCGAGGCGCTCGATGAGCCGTCGGTACATCTCTACGTTGTACGGGCGCCGCATCGCTTTCAAGATCCGGTCGCTCCCGCTCTGGAGCGGGATGTGGAAGTGCGGCGCCACGACCGGCGACCCCGTCACGACCTCGAGCAGCTCGGGGGTGAAGTAGGCGGGCAGCAACGAGGACAGTCGCACCCAGCGGAGCCCCGGGACCTCGGCGACCTCGCGGACGAGCGCGGCGAGAGTCGCCCGCGGGACGAGGTCGGCGCCGTAGTGGCCCATGTCGACGCCGGTGAGCACGATCTCGGGATGGCCCGCCTCGACGAGCAGCCGCGCCTGGTCGCGCGCCACCTTCGGCTCGAGGCTCCGGCTTCGACCACGGGCGAACGGCACGATGCAGAAGGCGCACCGATGCTGGCAGCCGTCCTGGATCTTGAGGAACGCACGCGACCGGCCGTTGACCCGCGCGAGGGGCGCCACGTCGAGCGTCCGCGCGCGGGCGATGTCGGAGACGTGAACCCGCTCGCCGACGAGGCCGTCGAGCAGGTCGGGCAGGCGGTGCTTGTCGGCGTTGCCGACGACGAGATCCACCTCGCGGAGACGCGCGACGTCCTCCGGGCTCGTCTGAGCCCAGCAGCCCGTCACGACGAGCCGTGCGCGGGGGCTCACCCGGGCCGCGCGCCGGATCGCCTGGCGATCGGAGAACTCGGCGCGGGCGGTGACCGTGCACGTGTTCACCACGACCATATCCGCCGGCTCGCCGAGGGGCACCGTGCGGAAGCCGCGCGACTCGAGCACGGTCTGGAGCTGTTGGCTGTCCGCCTGGTTGAGCCGGCACCCGAGCGTCGCGAACGAGACCGTGCGCGGGCTCACGCCGACACCGGCTCCCTCAGCTGGCCGCACGCGGCGCCGATGTCCTCGCCCTTGCTCCACCGCACCGTCGTCGTGAGCCCGGCGTCGAGCAGGATCGACTGGAACGCGAGGATCCGCGGCAGCGCCGGCCGACGGAACGGGGCCCCTTCCCAGTCGTTGAAGGGAATCAGGTTGACCTTCGCCCGGACTCCGCGGAGGAGCCGTACCAGGCGCCGGGCGTCCTCGGGTGAGTCGTTGACGGCGTCGAGCAGGACGTACTCGAAGAAGACGCGCTGGCGCGGCGCGAGCGGGTACTTCCGCACGGCCGCGATGAGTGTCTCGACGTTCCACGAACGGTTGACCGGCATGAGTTGTGACCTGACCTCGTCCGACCCGGCGTGGAGCGAGATGGCGAGGTTCACCTTGAGGTTCTCGCGGCCGAGCTTCTCGATTCCCGGCACGAGCCCCACGGTCGAGACGGTGATCCGCCGCGGCGAGTAGCCGAGGCCGAGCTTGGCGTCCGTCAGGATCCTGAGCGCCTGCACGAGCGCCGCGTAGTTGGCCAGGGGCTCGCCCATCCCCATGAAGACGATGTGGGTCACCCGCTGGCCGCCCTCGAGGAGACGGTTGGCGGCGAGGACCTGGCCCACGATCTCGGACGCGCTCAGGTTCCGCGCGAAGCCCATCACGCCCGTCAGGCAGAACCGGCACTCGAACCCACAGCCCACCTGCGTGGAGACGCAGAGGGTCAGGCGGTCGTCGTCCGGCATGAGCACCGAGCTGATCCGGCTCGCGTCGCCCAGCCGGAAGACGAGCTTCCGGCTGCCGTCCTGGGAGGCCGTGACACGCTCGGGCTCCGGGACCTCGACGGCCGCCCGTTCGGCCAGCCGAGCCCGGAAGTCCTTCGGAAGATCGCTCATCGCCGCGAGGTCGACCTCACCCTTCCGGTAGATCCACGTCGCGAGCTGGCGCCCGCGGTATCGCGACGCGCCCAGCTCGACGGCGAGATCTTCGAGCTCGCTCGGGAGGAGACCGACCACGTTCATGCGCGACATCGTTGGAAGAATACCACGAGCGATCGCGCGGCGATTTTTCCACACGTGCTGTGGCAGGACCGTGCAGGGTTGATGCCTCAAGTCCGTATCCCGCGGTCGGGGTGTTTGTAATCGTCGGCTATCTCACCCTCATCAACTCGTGGGTCCGAAATGCGCTCGTCGGTCTTCTGAGCGCTTTCAGGAGGGAAGCGCAATGATCGCCGCCATCTACGGAGGCACCGTGGACCCGCGCGGGACTGAAATTACTCGCCGCAGGTTCCCAGGCTGAGCAGCTCCGTGCGCTCATCCCCGCCCTTGACCGTCACGCCCAGAACGAATCCGACGCCCCGTGCGTAGTACTTGTGCTCCACGACGCCAGGATCGAGCCGGCTCGTCTCGCGGGTCAGGAGGACGTGGTCGTAGGTCGTGCCTTGGACGGTCACCGATTCGTCCAGGCTGAGCACCTTCGCCTGGTCCTCCGCCACATTGCGGGCAAACTCCTGGTAGTACCGGTCTCCCACGTGCGGATCCGCGAGCATGATGAAACCCGCGTCCGCGTCGTTTACTCCCGCCTGCCAGGAGCCTTCCGTGCTGCGGCTCGGCAGTTCAATCGTATTTTCTCCGAAGTACCAGACGTTGCCGAAGACGTCCTGCGCGAACCAGTCTTCCGTGTCTTCGACCAGGTCCAGCGAGCTGCCCGCGAAGGAGAGGTGGTGAACCACAGTGATCTGGACGCCCTCGATTAACTTCGTCCTGGGCGTGACACAGATCTCGTCGTGCGTGGGCACCCCCTCTTTGGTGCCTGTATAGACGAACAACATTCCCACAGGGAGCGGAAAGTACGAATTGTCGATTGCCTGGACCGGTGTGAAGTCGTCAGGGTTAACATCCGGGGGGTGAACGACTGCCCAGGCAATAGACCCCCCAGCGATCAGCAGTAAGAACCCGCCTACCAGCGTGATCCAGATTCGTTGTCGGTCCATGGGAACACCTCCGGGCGACGTCCGCCACACGACCCGCGACCGAGGTCATCCCCCTCGAGATTGGTCGGCCGCTCGGGGTTGAGTTCAAGCCTAGGAGTAAACCTTAAGCGATATTGTGGCCGCGCGCACGTTCCGTTCCAACCATCCACACGTGCTGTGACCGACCCGTGGACAACCGCGTGCGTAACCGGACATCGCGGACGGTTTTTCAACGCGTTAGAGCGCCTTGCTCAGCCGATGAGCACCTCGGACCCGGCCAGGAGCGCGTCGATCTGCTGGGACAGGCCGAAGAGGCGCAGCCGGTCGCCGGCGCGCAGGACCGTGTCGGCGGTCGGATGAAGCACCGTCTCGCCGTTGGCGCGCGTGACCGCGACGACCGTGACCCCGAAGCGCTCGCGGACGTGCGCCTCGCGCAGGGACTGGTCCACGAGGCTTCCACCGCGCAGCGTGACCTCGTGGAGCCGCGGCAGCGCCGCGCCGGGGATCTCGCCCCCCGCATCCACGCTCTCCATCGCCCCTCGATACCGGTTGAGGTACGCGAGCACCCGGTCGCGGGGCAACGACAGGCGCTCGAGGGCGTGGCGGATCAGCGTCGTCGCGGTCTCCAGCTCCGGCTGGATCGCCTCGGCGGCGCCCTCCTCCGCGAGCCGGTCCCGCCCGGCAAGGTCGTGAGCGCGCGCCAGGATCGGGATCGTCGGATTGAGCGCGCGCACGCGCCGCACCGCGAGGCGCGCCCGGTCGGTCTCGGGGACCGTCAGGATCACCAACGCGGCGTGCTCGGCCTGAGCAGCGGCCAGGATGATCCGCTGCGCCGCGTCGCCGAACACGGCGGGCACGCCTCGCGCGCGGAGGCTCTTGACGACATCAGGGTCGGTCTCGATCACGACATACGGCACGCCGAAAGTCTCCAGCGCTTCGCCGATGGCGCTCCCGACACGGCCGAAGCCGCACAGGACGACGTGGCCGGAGAGCGCCTTTCCCGAGCGCAAGCCCCACACCGGGGCCGGCGCGTGGGCCAGGCGCGCCCGTCCGATCCAGCGCGGGACGAACCGGACGAGCGCGGCGTTGAGCAGGATCGTCACGAGGGACGCCGCGAGCGTCGCGTTGTAGACTTCGGCCCCGATGTGGCCCGCCTGCCGCGCCACCTGGACCAGGATGAAGGAGAATTCGCCGATCTGGGTGAGCCCGACGCCCACGAGGAGCGCGGTCCACAGCGGCTGACCGAAGAGAAGGGCGACGGCGGTCCAGATCACCCACTTGCCCAGGACGATGAGGCCGACGAGCGCGGCCAGGAGCGAGACGTTCGCGACGATCACGCGCGGGTCGATCAGGGCGCCGACCGTGACGAAGAAGAGGGCGACGAACGCGTCGCGGATCGACAGGAGGCGCGCGAGGGTCTCGTGCGCGTAGTCCGACTGGTTGATGAGCAACCCTGCCAGGAACGCGCCAAGCGCGAACGAGAGCCCTGCGGCCTGCGTGAGCGCGGCGGCCCCGAGGGCGATCGCCAGGGCGACCAGCAGGAACAGCTCGTCGTTGCGCGTGCGCGCCACGCGTCCGAGGAACGGCGGCACGATGCGGCTGGCGAGGTAGAAGAACGGGACGAGGATCGCTGCGGCGGTCAGGAGCGCCGCGCCCATCGCGAGGAGGCGCTCGGCGTGGAGCGCGCCGAGCATAGGAATCAGGACGATCAGCGCGACCACCGCGAGGTCCTCGACCAGCGTGATCCCGATCATCACGCGCCCGTGCTGGGAGTGGAGCTCGCCCCGGTCGATCAGGAGGCGGGCCAGGACCATCGTGCTCGCGACCGACACGACCATCCCCACCACCGCTCCCTGGAGCGCCCCCCAGCCGAGGAAGACGCCGACCCCGAGCCCCAGCCCGGTGGACAGCAGGATCCCCAGCGGGCCGCCGCCGAGCGCCACCCACTTCACGCGCATGAGGTCCTTCAGCGAGAACTCGATGCCGATCGAGAACATCAACAGCACGACGCCGATCTCGGCGAAGAGCTCGAAGGTGTGGACGTCGGAGACGGACGGCCCGGGGGTCCATGGGCTCACGAGGAGCCCACCGGCGACGTAGCCCAGGATGAGCGGCTGACGCGCGAGCCAGGCGAGCCCCCCGCCGAGCATCGCCGCGACGAATACGTATGCGAGGTCCCTGAAGAGGATCGGATCGGCGACCATCGGTGCCCCTGCTACAGAACTATGACCGCAGCAGCACGTAGAGGTCGAGCAGATTCGTGTTCGTCGGTCCGGAGACGAGCAGGTCGCCGCTCGCTCGGAGGAACCGGTACGCGTCGTTGTCCTCGAGCGCCCTCACCGGATCGACCCCCGCTGCGCGGCCGCGCTCCACGCTACCGGCGTCCACGATCGCCCCCGCGGCGTTCGTCGGGCCGTCGGTGCCGTCGGTCCCCGCGGCGAGCACCGTGAGGCCGTCGCCCGGCCGCATCGCCAGGGCGGCGGTCAGGGCGAACTCCTGGCACCGTCCGCCCTTCCCGCGACCCTTCACGGTCACCGTCGTCTCACCGCCGGCGACCAGGCATGCTGGCGGCTCGAGCCGCCGGGCCGAGCCGACGAGCTCCCGGGCGACCTCGCGCGCCTCGCCCTGGATCTCGCGGCTCAGGAAGCAGGTGCGGAAGCCGAGCTGCTGCGCCGTCGCAACCGCCGCGTCGGTGATCAGCGTGTTGTTGCCGATGACGAGGTTGGTCACGCGGCTGAAGACCCGGTCGCCGGGCTTCGGCGTCTCCTCGATCTCGCCGCGGATGCCCGCGTCGAGGCGCTCACGCACCGAGGCGGGAACGCGGTCCCGCACGCCGTGGCGCTCGAGGACCTCGAGCGCGGTCGCGAACGTCGTCGGGTCGGGCGCGGTCGGTCCCGAGGCGATGACGTCGAGCGGGTCGCCGATCACGTCGGAGAGCGCGAGCGTGACCACGGTCGCGGGCCACGCCGCGCGCGCGAGGAGCCCGCCCTTGAAGCGCGAGAGGTGCTTGCGGACCGCGTTGAGCTCCGCGATCGTGGCGCCCGCCGCGAGGAGGAGACGCGTGACGTGCTGCTTTTCCTCGAGCATGACGGGCGGCGCCGGCGCGGCCGCGAGCGCCGACCCGCCGCCGGAGACGAGGAAGAGGACGAGGTCGTCCTCGCGCGCGCTCGCGGCCAGCTCGAGGAGCCGCGCGGACGCGGCGAGGCCCCGGGCGTCGGGCACCGGGTGGCCGGCCTCGGCGAGCCGGATCCGTCGGAGCGGCGCCGTGTAGCCGTCCTTGACGACCACGAAGCCCTCGGTGATGCGGTCGCCCAGGACGTCCTCTGCCGCCCGGGCCATCGCCCCGCTCGCCTTGCCGCAGCCGAGCACGACGACGCGCGCGTGGCCTGGATCCACGTGGAGATGGGCCCGGACGAGCGGGGCCACGTCGCCGGCGGCGATGGCGGCCTTCCAGATCGCGCGCGCGCGCTCCCGCGCGCTCACGACCGGAGCTTGAGGAGGCGCTCTCCCGCGTCCCGAAGCACGTCGTCGGTCTTCGGGAAGCAGAACCGGATCTTGGTGCGGCCGAGCTCGGGGTGGGCGTAGAACGACGAGCCGGGCACGGTCGCCACCCCGACGTTCTCGATGAGCCACATCGCGAACGCCGTGTCGTTCTCGACCCCGTATCGCTTCAGGAAGTGGGTGACGTCGGTGAGGATGTAGTAGGCGCCCCGCGGCTTCCACGCGACGAACCCCGCCGCCTCAACGTAACCATAGAGAAGGTCCCGCCGGGCCTGGTACTGCGCGCGCAGGCGCGCGTAGTACGAGTCGGGCAGCCCGAGCGCGGGCACCGCGGCTTCCTGCAGCGGGTGGGGCGCGCCGACGGTGACGAAGTCGTGGGCCGCCATTCCCGGCAGCGTCGCGATCGGCGTGTGGCCGAGGCCGTCGTAGACGATGTGCTCGTAGATCTCGTCGGTGATCGCGAGCAGGTCGTGCTCGACGCAGAGCGCGGCGATCGTCTCGAGCTCGGCGCGCGAGAAGACCTTCCCCGTCGGGTTGTTCGGGCTGTTGAAGACGATCGCGCGCGTCCTCGGGGACACGGCCCTGGCGAGACGGTCGGGGTCGAAGACGAAGTCGGGCGGCTCGAGGGGGACGAAGACGGGCTCGGCGCCGGAGATGATGCAGCCGGGCCCGTAGTTCTCGTAGAACGGCTCGAAGATGATCACCTCGTCCCCGGGGTTCAAGACCGCCAGGAGCGTCGAGAGCATCGTCTCGGTCGAGCCGCAGCAGACGGTGACGTTCCGCTCGGGATCGACCTGCATGCCGTACCACTTCGAGTATTTGTCGGCGATGGCGCGGCGGAGCCGCGGCGTGCCCCACGTGATCGAGTACTGATGGAAGTCGCCGTCGATCGCCCGGTGTGCCGCCGCGATCAGCTCGCCGGACGCACGGCGCCGGCGGCGGGGGCCGGCGGGCCTCTTGGAGACCCGTGCTTCTGGGCTCCGTGTCGGTCGCGCGCTCAAGACGTCAAGAAGCGGGTGCGCGGACGGCGTGGTCGACAAGAGGCCTGCCGGCCTCCGCCGCCGGGGCTCCGCGTGCCCTGCGCCTTCACGGGACGATGACGTCGCGCTCGATGGGATCGACCTGCACGCCCCTGTCCTTGAGCCACCTGACGCCCCGCTCGAGCGCGCCCTCGTCGCCCTCGAGCTCGAGCGCGATCCACCCGTGGTCGGCCTTCACGTCGGCGCGCCGGATGTTGATGACGAGGTCGAAGTCCTTGACGAGGCGATACACGATCGGCTCCTGGATCAGCTCCGTGGGAAACGTCAGCCGCAGGCGTATGCGCGGCATCGCGAGCACCGGCTCAACGGCCCCCGGCGATGGCGGGAACGATCGAGACCTGATCGCCGTCCTTGAGCACCGTCTTCTTCGACTCGAGGAACCGGATGTCCTCCTCGTTCACGTAGATATTGACGAAGCGCCGCAGCTCACCCGACTCGTCCATGAGCCGTTCCTTCAGCCCGGGGAACTGGCGCTCCAGGTCCTCCACGAGACCCTCCACCGTGTGGCCCTTGGCCTGGATCTCGGCGTTGCCCTTCGTGAGCGAGCGGAGCGGGGTCGGGATTCGTACGAGCACCGGCATGCGCGTTCCTCCTACACCGCGTGGGACTTGAGGTCGGCCAGCGCGCGATCGAAGGCCGACAGCGACGGCTTGATGTTCACGTGGGCTTCGAGGCGACCGTGGAGCGCGTCCGGCGTCTTGAGGCCGTTGCCGGTGATGCAGATGACGATCGACTCGGTCCTTTGGATGACCCCGGTCTCGATGAGCTTCCGCGTCGCGGCGACCGTGACGCCGCCCGCGGTCTCGGTGAAGATGCCCTCCGTCCGCGCGAGCACGAGCATCCCCTCGACGATCTCCTCGTCGGCGACGTGCGCCCCGAAACCGCCCGACTCCTTCACGGTCTTGTAGGCGTAATAGCCGTCGGCCGGGTTGCCGATCGCCAGCGACTTCGCGATCGTGTTCGGCCTCACCGGCACGAGCACATCCGTGTCGTTCTTGATCATCGTGACGATCGGCCCGCAGCCGGCCGCCTGCGCGGCGTGCATCCTCGTCGTCACGGGCCCGTCGATGAGCCCGAGGGCTTTGAACTCCTTGATCGCCTTCCAGATCTTGGTGATGAGCGACCCGCCCGCGCACGGCACGATAATATGCTCGGGCGTGCGCCATCCGAGTTGCTCCACGATTTCGAACCCGTAACTCTTCGATCCCTCGGAGTAATAGGGTCTGAAATTCACGTTCACGAACGCCCAGCGATACTTGTCCGCGATCTCCGAACACAGCCGGTTGACCTCGTCGTAGGTGCCGTGCACGGCCACCAGCGTCGGGTTGTAGACGAGCGTGGCGAGTACTTTGCCCTGCTCGAGGTCGGCGGGGATGAAGATGTAGGACTTGAGCCGGCCCTCGGCGGCGTGCGCCGCGACGGAGTTGGCGAGGTTGCCGGTGGACGCGCAGGCGACGGTGTCGAAGCCGAACTCCCTCGCCTTGGTCACCGCGACCGCGACGACACGGTCCTTGAACGACCACGACGGGTGGCAGACCGAGTCGTTCTTGATCCAGACCTCGCGGCAGCCCAGCTCCTCGGCGAGGTTCTGCGCGCGGATCAGCGGGGTGAACCCGACGTGGTGGCCGACGGCGATGTCGCCCTCGACCGGCAGCAGGTCCCTGTACCGCCACATCGAAGGCGGCCCGGCGGCGATCGACGCGCGCGTGACGACGGTCTTGAGCGCGTCGTACCGGTAATCGACCTCCAGGGGACCAAAGCAGAACTCGCAGACGTGGATGGGGTTGGCGGGGTAGCGGCGTCCGCACTCCCGACACCGCAGACCGTTCAGTTTCTCCATCGTGCCGTCTCCATCGGTAGGGGATTTGAGCCCCGAGTTTTGCTGCACCGACAGCAAGACATTTCCATCACTTAACACTCAACTCCGAACGAAGTCAATCGAGTATCGTCAGACCGCGCGGCTCGCCACCGCAGGGCAGCGACAGCGGCGAACCTAGCCGGGATTATTCATGAGCGACGATCGCGAGACCGGCGGGTGGCGTCGGGGTCGCCTCGGCCGACTAGGCGGAGTGGGACCCCCTCGTCCCGTCTGCAGTTCGAAGAACTGCGTTCGGGCGAGCGGGTGACGGAGCCTGGCCGGCCGGGGGCGCCCCCGATGACAGGACCCGCCGTCGCGCGCGCTGGCCGCTCATGAATAATCCCGGCTAGTCCGGCCCGACCGTGTGGGAGAAGAGAACCGCGCCGTCCTCGTCGATCAGACGCACCGTGAGGTGGGCGGGCTCGATCGTGACCTCGCCGAAGTTGTTGACGCCGCCCCGGGCGAAGAGCGAGCGGGGGTTCAGGCCCTCGTCGAGCGGCCGCGGCCGGCCGAGCGTCGCCGAGAGCGGGCCTGCGACGAACTCGTGGAACGACCACTCGGGGGTCGGGTGATGGCGGATGAGCTCGGCGTGGTGGACATCCGCCACGAGGAAGACCAGGTTCTTCACTCCGCGCTCCCGGAGCTGCCGGAGAATCGCGTCCCGCTCGACCGCGAAGCCGGTCCCGCCGTCCTGGGGCGTCCCGAACACGCTCGCGTTCGACCACGAGTCCCGCGCCTTCGGGTGCCCGGTCGGAATCGAGAGCGGCACACTGGAGACGACCACCTTCCAGACGGCGGTCGACGCCGAGACGTTGTCGGCGAGCCAGCGGCGCTGCGCCGCGCCGAGCATCGTCTTGCCGGGGCCGTCGAGCGCGGTGTTGGGGCTCCGGTATTGACGCGTGTCGAGGATGAACACTTCGAGGAGTCGTCCCCAGCGGAATTTCCGGTAAAGGCGGGTTGGCTCCTCGTCCGGAGGCGCGATCGGCCAGTACTCGAGGAACGCGCGCCGCCCGGTCGGCATGTGCGGCTCGGCGGGCCCCGCGAAGTCGTTCCGCACCTCGTGGTCGTCCCAGATCGCGTAGACCGACGTCGCGCGAAGGAACTCCTGCATCGCGGGGTCCTCGCGCTGGTAGCGATGGCGCGCGCGGAACTGCGGGAGCGTCGTCGCGACGAAGCCGGCGCCCGGCACGACACCCGGCTTGTCGCACTTCACGTCCGCGTAGATCGTGTCGCCGACGAAGAGGAAGAAGTCGGGCCTGGTGCGCGTCATCGGCCGGAAGATGCGGTAGCCGCCGTCCACCTGCCGGCAGAAGCCCCCGCCGCCGAGGTCGCCGCTCCAGACGAACCTCACCCGGGCGTGCTGGTCGTGAGCGGGCGCCGTCACGAACTCGCCCTGCGCCGTCTCGCCGGCCCCCTGCGCCTCCCATACGTAGCGCGTGGCGGGCTTGAGCCCCGACAGCACGCGCTTGGCGGTGAAGTCTCCCCGGCGCGTGACCCGGAGGACACCCTTGGCGCCGTCGCCCGCGGCCGGCCTGAGAGCCACCACCACCTCGCCCTCGACGCGGAGCCGTGCCCACACGACGGCCGTCGTCGCGGTGACGTCGCCGATCGCGACGAGGAGCGCGGGCGCGGCGCCGCCAGCGGGTCCGGACGCCAGGGCGACGAGGACGAGCAGGACAAGCATGACGGCGTTCGAGCGCGGGCTTCGCCCGCGCAATCCTGCTCTGTAGGGGGAGGCGTCGGAGGGGGCCGTAACGTCCGCCCTCTCCGAGCTAAACGAGGGGATCGTAGTTGAAGTACTGGCCCGAGGTCTCGTTCGGGACCAGGTGGTGCTGGAGCGTTCCCGGGAAGATCTCGGCCAACGTCTCGACGGTCCAGCCCTC
Source organism: Candidatus Rokuibacteriota bacterium (assembly GCA_003220675.1). Taxonomy (GTDB): domain Bacteria; phylum Methylomirabilota; class Methylomirabilia; order Rokubacteriales; family CSP1-6; genus 20CM-2-70-11. The sequence continues at coordinate 14,664 of QHTD01000104.1, forward strand.
GTCGTTGTGGATCCGCATGATCGGGCGGTGCTGCCCGAACAGCATGATCTCCTTCCCGCGCACCCCGAAGATCTGGCCCGTGATGTCCTTGGCCTGGTCGGTCGCCAGGAAGGCGGCGACCGGGGCGATGTGAGCCGGGGACAGCTTCTTGATCTTCTCGACCCGCGCCTTCTGCGCCTCGGTCTCCGTCGGGATCGTGCCGATCAGCCGCGTCCAGGCGAAGGGCGAGATGCAGTTCGCGGTCACGTTGTAGCGTCCCATGTCGAGCGCCGTCACCTTCGTCAGCCCCACGATCCCGAGCTTCGCCGCAGCGTAGTTCGCCTGGCCGACGTTACCGATCAGCCCCGACGTCGACGTCATGTTGATGAAGCGGCCCCACTTCTGCTCCCGCATGAGCGGCGCCGCGGCGCGCGTGACGGCGAACGAACCCTTGAGGTGGGTGTTGATGACGGCGTCCCATTCCTCCTCGGTCATGTTGAAGATCATCCGGTCGCGTAGAATGCCGGCGTTGTTGACGACGACGTCGATCCGGCCGAAGGCGTCGAGCGCGGTCTTGACGATCGCCTGGCCGCCCGCCATGGACGCGACCGAGTCGTAGTTGGCCACCGCCTGGCCGCCCGACCGCTTGATCTCGCTCACGACCTCCTCCGCCGGCGCGCGACCGCCGCCGGACCCGGCTTCCGTGCCGCCGTAGTCGTTCACGACCACCAGCGCGCCGTGACGCGCCAGCAGGAGCGCGATCTCGCGCCCGATCCCACGCGCCGCGCCCGTCACAACCGCGACCTTGCCCTTGAGCAGCATGCGCCGATCCCTCCAGCCACGAATCTGAAGCGACGATGACCATAACACAGCCGCCCGCGGGGTGCCGGTCAGCCGCCCGACCGACGCCCAGAAGATACGGGGCTCAGAAGGCGCCCCCCGCCCTCGGCCCCCGGCTGAGCGGCGACGAGCCGCGGGCGATCAGCGACGCCGGGCGTCGAGCGCGGCGACGAAGGCGCCGGAGAAGACGAAGACGATCGCCGAGTAGTAGACGAACATCACGAACGCGACGAGGACCCCGAGCGGGCCGTACATCTGGTCGTACACGCCGACCTCCTGGACGTAGAGGCGGAAGAGCTGCTTGGCGACCTCCCAGAGCACGCTCGCCAGCACCGCGCCCGCCAGCGCCGCGCCCACCCGCGGGCGCCGCCGCGGGACGAAGCGGTAGGCGAGATAGAACATCACGGCCGAGAGCGAGAGGGAAAGGCCGAAGGATGCGAAAACGAACCACTGCGGCGGCACGGGCAGCAGCGCATTGACCGCCAGCGTCTGGAGCCCGTGGTACATCCACGACACGGTGGTCGTGACGAAGAGGAGGATGCTCAGAGTCGCGACCAGCGCGGCGTCCGTGACGAAGTTCCCCAAGAAGTTCCGTACGACGCCGCCCATGACCCTCACGCCGAGCAGGCGGTGCAGCACCAGGCGCGAGGCGCCGAAGAGCGGGGTCGAGAACGCGACCAGGACGACCGTCCCGAGGACGCCGGAGGCCGTGCGCGCCTCGACGATACGGACGAGCGTGCGCGTGATCTGCCTCTGGTACACGGGGAACTGCTTGGTGAGCTCTCCCACGACGTGCTGCGTCGCCTCCTCCGTCGACGAGAGGACGAACCCCACCATCGAGACGCAGAGGAGCAGGATCGGAATCATGCAGACGAGGAAGAAGAAGGCGAGGCCGGCGCTGAGCAGGAACCCGTCGGCTTCGATGAAGCGCGACAGGGCTCCGCGGCCGTTTGCGCCCAAATGCTAGAGCTGCCGGAAGAAGTAGGCGCGGTCGCCGCCCCGCACCTCGACCCGGCGCACCTTGCTGTCGCGCATCACCTCGAGGATCAGGCGATCGCCGGGCTCGTGACGCCAGAGGCGCATGTAGAGGTCGCGGCGGCTCGCCACGTCCTCCGCGTTGATCGAGACGATCAGGTCGCCCTCCCGCAGGCCGCCCCGAGCGCCCGGGCCGTCGGGCACCACGCCGGCCACGACCACGCCCTCCTCGACCGGATGGGCGAAGACGCCGAGCCAGGCGCGCCGCGGCCGGCTCACCACCCGCCCGTAGCGCAGGAACTCGTGCTCGTGCTTGCGGTAGTAGTCCACCGGGATCGCCAGCGAGCTTCGCGCGATCTCGTTCAGGTTCAGCGAGAGCACGCCGACCATCGCGCCGGTCAGCGTGAAGAGCCCGCCGCCGCCGAAGCCCGGATTCGGCGCGCTCGCGACGATGGAGCGATCCAGCAGGTACTCCCAGTACGCCTCGAACTCGCCGATGTAGATCACGAGCCCGCCCCCGACGCGGCGCTCCTGTGTGCCCGTCGATGCCAACGCGATCACGGCGTTGCCGGGTTCGAGCGCGTCGCCGTCGGTGAGCACCGCGGCCGGGAGTCCCTGGCGCTTCACCTTGAGGAGGGCGAGGCCCACCTCGAAATCCTGCGCGACGATCTCGGCCCGCGTCCGTCGGCCCTTGGCGAACGCGACCTCGATGGCCTGGGCGCCCATGACGACGTAGTTCACGCTGAGGATCAGCCCCGACGCGTCGACGACCACGCCGCTGCCGAGGCGGTCGTTGCCGAGGATCTGGGTCGAGGGGTGGTCGCGGGCGACGACCGCGTGGATGTGGACCACGGACGGCAGCAGGTGCTTGACGAGCTCGACGGAGGCGTCCATAGGCGCTGGCTACTTCCGTCTTAGATGATAGCCGAAGAACTCCTCGATACGTCGCTGCTCGTCCGCGAAGGCTGCCGCGTCGTAACCGACGGTTGCCCCGCAGCACTCGCCCGGCTTGTTGCGGTTGCCGACGTCTGGCAGGTACGTCCGCGGCTGGCCAACCACGTCGAAGTAGTGGACGGCGCCAGGATAGAGAACGATCGTGGCGTCGGCCCCGCGGCGGCGCATATTGGCGACCATCTCGACGCAGGGGTCGGGAAGGGTCCAGTCGTCGGCATCGCCCATCAGGACCAGCAACGGCCGCGTCACGAGCTCGTTCACCAGCGAGTAGCACCCGCCCGGATAGACGGCGATCGCCGCCGCGAAGCCGGGCGGCTCCAGCGTGACGCCCCGTCTCCGCGCGCGCTCGAGGCTCGGGCCGTTCACAACGGCGATCGAGAACACGCCGCCGTTCGACCAGCCGATGACGCCGATGCGGTTCGGATCGACGAACCGCTGCGCGTGGAGGAAGCGCAGCGCGCCGGCAGTGTCGTCGAAGCGCTCGGTGGAGGGTACGTCGGGCGTCTTCTCGTCGCATTCGTTGCCGATCCCGCGAGCGGCCCAGCTGTCAACGATCAGCGCAACGTAGCGGCGATCGCGGAACCAGCGCGCCCAGGCGTGGGTGGACGTGGAGACCCCGTGGCAGGTGTGCAGCAGCACGACCGCGGGGAACGGGCCGTCGCCGTCCGGGCGCAGCTCCCAGCCCGGCACCCGGAGCGGCGTGCCCGGCGTGACGTTCGGGAACGCGACGCGCGTGGAGGCGCAGCCGGCCAGGGCGATCAGGGCGAGCAGCACCACGCACGCTCGGCCAGGCATGGGGTTGAGGATACACCGAGCGCCGGGTATGCTGACTCAGTGGATCGCTCGGTGCGCGTCATCGCCTATGCCGACTACCTCTGACCGTGGTGCTTCCCGGCGGCGGTCCGCCTCCGGCGACTCCGCGAGGAGCTAGGCCCGGTCGTCACGATCGAGTCGCGGGCGTTTCCGCTGCGCCCGGCACCCGCGCGTGGCGTCGGATTCAAGTCCACCTATCGCGAGGAGGGCTGGCGGCGATGCGCCGAGATGTCGTCGGCCGACGGCATCCGCTTCACGCCGTGGCCCCACGCGGAGCTGCC
>QHTD01000105.1 GCA_003220675.1 Candidatus Rokuibacteriota bacterium
GCGTTGGCCGCCCGGGCCGCTGTCTTGATTTCCTCCAATCTTGCGGCGGGCCTTCCATAGGCGATGTTCTCGGCGATGCTGGCCTGGAGCAGAACCGACTCCTGGAGCACCACACTGATTTCCGAACGCAGCGAGGGAAGAGTCCAGTCTCGGATGTCGTGCCCGTCGATCAGGACGTGGCCAGCTGTCGGGTCGTAGAGGCGTGGGATCAGAGAAACCAGCGTAGTTTTTCCGCCGCCCGTCGGCCCCACG
>QHTD01000106.1 GCA_003220675.1 Candidatus Rokuibacteriota bacterium
CTTTCTCGTGCCTGCTGTAGCGACTATCGTCGAAGAGCTGCCGATACATCCCGTCCGCTTCCATCAACTCTCGATGGCGCCCTCGCTGGACGATCTGACCGTCCGCCAGGACCACAATCTGCGCGGCACGCTGCACGATGGACAGGTGATGGGTGATGATGATGATCGTCTTCCGCTTCATCAGGTGTTCGAGCGCTTCCATGACGACGGCCGCCGCCGTGGCATCCAGTCCGGTGAGCGGCTCGTCCAAGATAACGATCGGGGCGTTGCGCACGATCGCTCGAGCGATGGCGATGCGCTGGCGCTGCCCGCCAGAGAGGGTCTCCGCTCGCTCTCCGACCACCGTGTCGTAGCCTTCAGGTAGCTCAATGATGAAGTC
>QHTD01000107.1 GCA_003220675.1 Candidatus Rokuibacteriota bacterium
GTCCAGTCTCGGATGTCGTGCCCGTCGATCAGGACGTGGCCAGCTGTCGGGTCGTAGAGGCGTGGGATAAGAGAAACCAGCGTAGTTTTTCCGCCGCCCGTCGGCCCCACGATGGCCGTCACCTGCTCGGCCGGGATCTCCAGATCGATGCCCTTGAGCACTGGCTGCGCCGGCTCGTACTCAAAGCTCACGTTGGCGAACTCAATCAGGCCTTGGAACCGGGGCGCAGGGCTAGCGCCGGGACGGTCGGTGACCCCCTCCTTGACCACTAGCAGCTCCACAACCCGCTCCACTTGGGCGCTGGCCTTGGTGATCTTGATGATGTGTTTGAGGGTTGTCCGCAGCGAGCCATAGAAGGATCGGGTATAGCTTATGAAGACCACCAGGCTGCCGGCGGTCATGGCCCCCACCATCACCCGTTGGACGCCGAACCCGAGCACGATGGCGGTGACGATCGCCCCGAGGACATCCACGAACCAAGAAAACCGCTCTCCAGTCATCGTGGCGGCCAGCCCGCTTTCCAGACTGGCCGCGCTCTCAGCGTGGAATCGCTTTCTTGCTCGCTCCTCCTGGCTGAAGACACGGGTCATGCGCACGGTCGCCAGGGTCTCGTGCACCACCGAAGCCAAGGCCCCCTCGCGCTTCCGTTCCGCTCGCGAACGCTCTTCGGCGCGGGAGCCGTACACGGACAGGGCGACCAACAGGATGGGAACCGCGGCAACGAACACCAAGGTCAGTCGCCAGTCCAGCCAAAGGAGCACGGCGCCCATGCCGATGACGAAGATCACGCTATGCAGAATCTCCGCGACGGACTCGGTCATGGCGTCCTTCAGGCCCTTGACATCGCTGGTGACGCGTGTCATCAGGTCGCCGGCGGACCGGCGGTTGTGGAACTGGAGCGACACCCGCTGGATGTGGTCAAACAGGGCGGTGCGGAGGTCAAATACGACGGTCCGACCCGCCCGGTTGAGGTAGAACGTTGACAGGTAATGCGACAGACCATCAACCACAGCAATGACGACCAACGAGATGGAGAGCCCAAGGAGCAGATACAACGTTTCTCCGGTGAGGTCCCGCTGCTTCAGGATGACGTCCAACGTCCACTTGAGGGGAAAGGGTTTGAGCAAGTCCATCGCCGCTTCGACCATCATCAGCACGACGGCACACGCGACGGCTGGCCAGTGAGGGAGGACGAATCTGCGCAATTGGGCCAGGGTCCGCCACGCGTTGACCGTGTTGGCGCGTCCGTCTTTCATCCCGTTCATCAGATGATCGACTCCACCGTTCGCGGCTGCGACTTGGGTTCGGGCTTCAAACCGGCCAGTCCGAGGATGCGTCGGGCTACCGCATCCCATGTGTGCTCCCGAACCACACTCGCTCGCGCCGACTGGCCTAACCTGTATCCTCTATGGTTTCTCTCAACATGCCTGCTTTCCGTCCCCCGCCGCGCCGTGCTCGCCTTCTCCATGGACGATGTCTCCTTCGTGACCGGCGTCTTCACGTCCAGGTTATGAAGGGAGAGGGACAGCCGCTGGAGGTGACCAAAGAGCTCCCTTAGGAGGGCGTAGACCATCTGGTACCCGGCGCGCGAGATGATGAAGAGCTGAGCGTAGGAAAACAATCCTCTTAGGGCGGCGAGAAGAAGCTTCACCTCCGCCTGAAGCAGATGATTCAAGACGACCTGTTTGAATCGGCTTCGCCGCTGCGTGGTCATCTCCCTTCCCGGATAAAAGTTTCCGGCGAGGCTCTACGGGACATGCGCTCCACTTGTCGGTTGCGCCGTATCCGATTGAAGGAGTCGCCTCATCTGACGAACCACTGTCGTTAGCGCATCCATCCTCAAAGGGACCGGCGTGATCGGGCCGGCATCCAGATTTTCGAGAATCGCCTGGACCAGGCGGGAAGGGGAAAGTTGTTCGGGCCGGATCGCTTGGACGAGGCCGAGGCGGGAGAACACCTCGCACCGGATCCTCTGCTCGGCGCTCGGGCCTTCCCTCGGGATCGCCAGAATCCGCTTTCTCAAACGGATCGCCTCCAGAAGGGTGTTGTAGCCAGCCATGGTGACGACCAGATCGGCAACGTTCATATAACCCAAGTCGTTCACGTACCTCAGCACACGAACAGGCAGGCCTTGCGCCTGTCTCCGAAGCGACTCTCGCTGCTCGTGTTCCATGAGGGGACCGGTGATCACGACGGCTTCAAAGGGGAGATCTTTTCCGAAAAGCTGGAAGGCCTTCAGACAGGCCGACATCATCGGGTAGGCATCGTATCCCCCTCCCGCGGCGACGACGACCAGCTTATTGTTCGCTATCCGAGGCGCCGCCCGCATGTGCGCGTTGGCCGTATGCGCCTCTTCGGAGCAGAGATAGCCGCAGTACGTGACCTCTCCGACGAAGGCTCCGTCGAGTCCGTATTGAGCGGTCGTGTCGAAGACCTCGGGGCTCCCGAAGACGAACACGCTGTCATAGTATCGGCTGATAACGTCATACGCACCGTCCCGCCGCCACAGCTCGCGAGTCACCTCCGGGGCGTCCAGGATATCCCGTAACCCGAGGATGACCTTTGGCGGGTCTTTCAGCCCCTTCAACATCTGTAACGTCGGAACGAGTTCCCCCCAGACCCCGGTCGGACTGTGGTCCACCAGGAAAAGGTCGGGCCGAAAGTGCTCGGCTGCGTTGCGTATCGTGGCCGCGCGGATGGCCTTTGTCTTCTCGAGGCTCAGGCCGGGCGTCCATGAATCCCACACCCCCGTATCAACTTTTCTGATCGACGGGACCTTAACGAAGTCGACGCCAGGCGGCAACTCAAAAAAAGCTCCTAAGGGGCACCCGACGAGCATGAGCACGTTCGAGCCCGACATCTCCTCGAGGAAACGGGTCGCGATCAGAGTGTTTCTCCTCAGGTGTCCTAACCCGGCGCCGTCGTGGGAATATATCAGGAGCGACAGAGGGCGGCCTGTTGTTGGACTGACCTTCCTGAAATCTAGCGCCGTCGACTCATCGAATTGCCAGTGTCGCGTGACGCCAAGCCGCTCCTCGCACAGTTCGATCAAGGACTGGATGAACGGACGGCGTTCCGGGAACAGCGTGCTCAGGTAGACGTGCCGAACCAGCGTGAGCGTCGCGTACACTCGCACCGCGGCCGGCGCCGCGCCGGACAGTGCCACGAAACGCTCCTCCATCGCCTGCTCCCGGTCCGCGAGTGCTCCGGCGTCGCCGAGGGTCCGGAGACTCTGCTCCGTGATGTGACCCAGAAAGTTGCCGATATCGAGGGCCGGGTCGCCCTCGCAGTAGAGGTCGAAGTCGAGCAGGAACAACCGCTCGCCGTTCACGATGACCTGGTCGGCGTAGAAGTCCCGGTGGATCCCGCACGTCGTCGGCTTCGGCGTTGCCGTGCCGAGGTGATCGCACGCCTCCAGGAGCCGCTCGATGCGCCCTGCCCACTGCGGCTCCGCCTGCGCCACGGTGGGCAACCGCTCATGCAGGATGCGCAACTCATCGGCCATCGTGTGGCGGCGCTCGGTAGGCACCTTCGCCCGGTGGAGCTTGTCAGCCGCCTCCGCGATCCTCCGGGCCAGCGCAACACCGCCCGGCGCCGCTAAGAGGGCCGTCGCAGCACGGCCCGAGACTTTGCGCTGGAGCCACATCTGAAATTTCGGGACGTGGCCGACTGGCTCGGGGACCGAGATCCCGTCCGGACTGCCGGATTGAAACCCGGCCCTCCAGAACGCGTCGAGAAGCCGATAGCCACTCTTGCCATATCGATGGGCCATCACCTTGCCGACCAGCACGACCGCCTCGGGCGACCCGTCCGGCCGCTCTACGCCAACCTCATATTCGATCACGCAGCGGCGCCCGGGCTTGTACCGAGTGACGCGGATCGTGCGTAGCTGGACGGAGCCATTCTTCCCCGCCAGCCGCGGCAGGCGATCCCGGAGGTGCTGCTGGGCCAGTTCGGGGTCAAGCGCCAGTTCGAGCGAGGGCATCGCCTGGTCGCCAGCGACGCCGAACGGATCGCTGACCAAGATGCTCATCGCTCGGCCTCGCCCACGAGCCCTCTCCACACGGAAAGCAAACGATCTACCTGGCGCGGCAGTGAGAAATGCTCTTCCGCCCTCAGACGCGCCGCCGCGCCAAACCGCGCCACCAAGTCGGGATCGCGAAGGAGTCGCTCGAGCCCGCCAGCGAGCCCTTCGGCGTCGCCCGGCGTTGTCAGGAAACCGGTGACGCCGTCCTCGATCAGCTCCGGGATGCCGCCCACCGCCGTGGCCACCGCCGGCACACCGCAGGCGGCCGCTTCCATCAAGCTGACCGGCATTCCTTCGCTGTCGCTCGGAAGCACCGCCGCTGTGGCCCTGCGCCACCACCCGAGGACCCGGGCCTGCTCTGCCGCCCCAGCCAGCTCCACGGTCCGGGCAAGATCGAGCCGGATCCGCGCAGTCTCGAGTTCGTCGCGACACGGTCCGTCGCCGACGATGGCGCACTGGAACTCTACTCCGCGTCTCCGGAGGATCGCGCACGCCTCCAGGAGAAGCTCGACCCGTTTGAAGGGAACGAGCCGGGCGACACACACGATCAGCGGCGGCCCCGCACGGCGTCCGTCCGGCTGGAAGCGCTCCGTATCCACGCCGCATGGAATGACGTGAATGCGGGCCGCGGGCACGCCGAAGGCCTTGACGATGTGCCGAAGATTCGCTTCGGAGACGGTGACGACCGCGCCGGCGGCGGCCGCGCGATCCGCGAAGTCCGCTGGTGCTTTCTCGTAGACGTCGTACCGGTGGGCCGTGAAGGTGAAGGGAATGCCGATCTCGGCCGCCAGGTCCCGCGCCTTCGCGGTGGCCGCGGTGGCGAAGTGCGCATGGAGCAACTGAGGCTGGAACTCCCGCAAGATGATCGGAAACTCGCGCGGGTCGTATACGGTGAGGTCGTCCAGGCCGGCCCGAGCGACGATTTCGTGGCGCACATCTTCGGCCGGTCGTCGCAGGGACAGTATGCGCACCTCCACGCCGCGCCGGCGCACCTCGGCCAGCTCGCTCGCGACGAACGTCTCCGAGATCTTTGGAAAGACGCGAAGCACGTAGGCCACCCGGAGAGGCGTCATGCGTTCGCTCGTCGCGCCCGGGCAAGCGAGCGCGCCAGATCAATTACCAGTTCTGCGTTCTGGTCCCAGGTATAGCGGCCGTGGATCTCTTTGGCAGCCGCATCACCCAGGCGGCGCCGCAACATCGGATCTGACAGCAACCGGTCGCAGGCTGCCGCCAAGGCTTCGGCATCGCCGGCCGGATAAAGCAAGCCGGTCTCGCCGTCGCGGATCACCTCGGCGATCTGGCCGGCCGCCGCCGCAACGACCGCGACGCCGCAGGCCATGTATTCGAACAGTTTCAGGGGCGAGAAATAGAATGCGTGCTCGAGTTGTGGGTAGGGGGCGAGCGCCACGTCTAACTGGCGGATCAGGTCCGCAACGTCCTCGTGGGGCACCGACCCCGTGAACACGGCGCGCCGCCCGATCCCTCGTTCTCGCAGGTCCCGTTCGAGCTCGCCACGCTGGGGACCGTCGCCCGCGACCAGGAGATGCAGCGTCGCGTGTCGTTCGATCAGTCGAGAAAGGAGGCCAGGCAGCGCATCAACCCCGTGCCATGGTCGGAGCCCGCCGACGAACCCCACAACCGGCCCGTCGCCGAGACCCCAGCGCGCTCGGACTGTCGGATTAGGCGGGCCAGGCCGGAATAGAGTCGGGTCCACCCCATTGGGTACTACGTGCACCCGACCGGGTTCGACTCCAAGAGACACCGCGTAATCCCGTAGCGGGGAAGAGACGGTAAGCACCGCGTCGGCGCGGGTGAGCATCCAGCGCTCCGCCTGCGCCGCGAGCTCACCGAGCCCGGTGCCCCGATAGGTGGACTGCTCCAGGGCGAGAGGCGCGTTCAACTCTACGAGCAGGGGCACGTTCAATTCCCGGGCGACCGTGACGCCAGCAGTCGCGTAGAGCGACGCCCGCTCGTAAATGAGATCTGGGTGGTAATTTTCGAACCGGCGCATGAGCTGCTTTGTTAGATCTTGGTTGTAGAGGATACGGCGAAGCTCACCCGGCAGGGAGGTCTGCAGGCCCAGCGTGACATTGAGTGCCTTCAGTGCGAGAGACGCGTTATCGGCATCCTCGCCGAGAGGCACGTGTACGAGTTGGGCGTCGACAGTGGCCGGTTCCTCCCACGGAGACCCTTTGAGAATTGGGGCCACTAGGACCACGGAGTGTCCCGCTTGCCGAAAGGCGGCAACGAGCCCACGCACGTGCACGGATGCGCCCTTGCGGCCAAGGATCGGGATGCCGAGGTCAGGACACAAATAGGCTATCTTCAAGGAAGCCTGGCAGCACGATCGTACCGCGCGTCGAATTGAAGCGGGCCCCGCATCAGCGTGAGAATCTGCGTCGTCGAGTCCGGACGCAGTGTCTCTCCGCCTAGGAGGTTGCGGCTCACCTCGGCCCTGATGCGTTCGATATGGGTATAGAAGGGATGCTCAGGACCTATGAACGGAAAGAGATCCATAGGACGTGGCACTCGAAGCTCAGTGGCCCCGGGGGCGTGGCGACCGCAGGCGACCGGCAAATCGTACCGGCGCGGAGGCACGCAGCGAACCCGACACTAAGGGGTTCAACGCGGCGTGCTTCAACAGGTCCGGGGGAGGTCAGGCATCGCCACCTCCTCGGAAGGAATCATTATAGGCAAACAGAAGTTCCCTGTCAGGCGAAGGCACGTCTTCGCGGACGGACGACCGCCCTGTGAAAACGCTCGACCGGCCGAGCCCGAGGAACGCTAGGTTCGGCGCGGTTGCAGGATACCAGCAGACGATCCAGTGACGAATCAACGATGACGCACCCCGTGGCCCGAGTGAAACGGCCCGAGGGCCACCGCGTCATCGCGAGCAAGGCGCGTGCCCGGGCAGGCGGTGGGCTGCACGTCGGGGCCAAGGTCTTAACATTTGCGAACGGAGAAGCCTTCGGCACGCTGAGCCAAGTGGCCGTGCGGGCAAGTGAAACCGCCGGCCGCGGTGGGTCAAGGTGCACGACGGCCCGCCCGGACGAGGGAGGGATCGGGCGCCGAGAGTCTGGTGCGGCGGCTAGAGCTACGGTGTCGGGACCATGGCGTGGCCGCCAGAGGGCTGGCGGCGAGATGGAGGCCCGAGGTCAGCGGAGGAGGACGCGCAGTCTGTTGCTAGTTACGGAATCTGAACTCCGATTCAGCGCCGCTCTGTTTCACTGAACTCTAATTCACTGAACCCTGATTCACCGCCGCCCGACCGCGCGGTCGAGGCGGTAGAGCGCGATGCGGAAGTCCGCGAGCGCTTGGGTCTCGGTGTTCTGGGCTTGCGTGAGCGCCAGCTGGGCGTCGGTGAGCTCGAGGATCGTCCCCACCCCGGCGTCGAACCGCCCCTGGGCGAGGCGGAAGTTTTCCTGTGCGGAGGCGACGAGGGCCTGCGCGGCCTGGATCCGCTCCTGGGTCTCCTCGACCGCGATCTCGGCCTGCTCGACATTCTGAATGATGTCGAGCTCCGTGGACTTCACCCGCTGCTTCGCCGCCTCGAGGCTGGCCTTGGCCTCCTGGTACTTCGCGAGCCGATTGCCGCCGTCGAAGAGCGACCAGGAGAGGGTCAGCCCAAGCGTCCAGTTCTCGTTGAGCTGGGGCTGGTTGCCGCCGAGCTGGCTGCCGCCGTACGAGCCGGTGCCGCTGATGTCGGGGAAGAAGTTCCGGAAGGTCTGGCGCTCGGTGGCCTCGGCCGCGCTGACACGAAGCTTGACCTGGTGGTACTCGGGCCGCTGCTTGATGGCCTCGGTGCGAAGCCGGCCGCGATCGAGGTTGACGGGCTCGAAGACCAGGTTGTCCTGGACCGCCGTGGGCGTGTCCACGTCGATGGCCATCGCGGTGTTGAGCGCGACCCGCGCCGTCCGCAGCGCGTTCCGCGCGCGGATCAGATCCACGCGCGCGTTCGCCACGTCAACCTCGGCGCGCGCGACGTCGGACTTGGGCCGAGTGCCGACGTCGAAGAAGCCCTTCGCCGACCGAAGGTTCAGCTCCGCGCGCTGAACCGCCTGCTGCTGCACGCGGATCAGGCGCTGGGCGAACAAGATGTTCGTGTACGCCTCCTTCACGGCGAGTGAGATGAGCTGCCGCTGGAGCTCGACATCCTCCACTGCGACCTCGGCGAGCTTCCGCGCAGCCTCCGTGGCCGCCAGGTTCTTGCCGAAGTCGAAGAGGAGCTGGGAGAGCACCACCTGCGCGATGAAGGTTTCCGAAAATCCCTTGAACGTCTGGCTCTGGGTGAGCCGGCCCGTAGGCGCAAACGTGGAGACAGCGGAACTCTCGCTCTTCGTCGCCGTCACCAAACCCGAAACCTGGGGCAGGAGCGGCGCGAGCGCCTGGGTTACGCGGTAACGCGCCGCAGCATAATCGTACAGAGTCGCCTGGATAGTCGGCTGGGCCTCGAGCGCGACGGAGACGCACTCGTCGAGCGTCAGGACGCGCCCGGCGATCGGGGCCCGCCCCGTGGCTGGCACGGGCGCTATCTGCGCAAGGGCGCGCTCGGTGGTCGAGGGAAGGAAAAGAAGAAGCGGGAGAGGGACGATGAGAAGACGGAGCACCCTCATACGGCTCCTGAGAATATCACGACGGTTGTGGACAGGCAGTGGGTGACCTGTGGATACCTTTTCTCTTGACGCCCTCTAGATCCTGTGTGTTAGAGTGCCCGTTACCACAATATATAGGAGGTCGCAGGCCTTTGGTCATGACAGGCTCCCTTTGATTTCGAGCCCGATTTAGACCCTAGGTGGCTGACCTGAAGGAGAACCCGCATGCTGGCTGAAACCCGCCCCGCGAAAGTTGGCAAGTGGACCGAACCCGCACTGCGCGTCCTCCGGGAGCGCTACCTCGCGCGCGACGGCGGCGAGGTGGTCGAGACGCCGGAGGAGATGTGCTGGCGGGTCGCGCTGTCCATTGCCGCGGGCGAGGCCCGGTACGGGCGTAGCCAGGCGGCGGTCCGGGAGATCGCGACCGCCTTCTACGAGGTGATGGTCGACGGCGGCTTCCTGCCGAACTCGCCGACCCTGATGAACGCCGGGAAGGGTAACGGCCTGCAGTACTCGGCCTGTTACGTCCTGCCGGTCGGCGACTCGATGGAAGAGATCTTCGACTCGGTGAAGGCCGCGGCGATCATCCATAAATGCCTCGTCGGAGACACGCTCGTGATGAGTGCCGGGCTCCGCCAGCTAAGCGAGATCGCGCCCGGCGCACAAGTAATGACCGATGAAGGACCGTTCTACGTCAGTGAGTTGCACGACAACGGCGAGCAGCGGGTCGTCGAGGTCCAAACGCACCGTGGTCACAAGATCGTGGGAACGCGCGAGCACCGGCTCATCGTCGTGGCCAAGGATGGGTCGTACTGTTGGCGAAAGATCGGCGATCTCCGGGCAGGTGATTGGCTCGTGATGAAACCCGGGTTCTGGCTCGGCGGCGACACGAAGCTCCCCGAGTTCACCTTGAGCGCAAAGCCGGGAAGGAACCGTACGAGCTTCGTCGCCAAGAAATACCGCCTACCCCGAGAGCTCACACCGGAGCTCGCCGAGCTGATCGGGCTCTACATCGGAGACGGATCGAACCATCGTGATGGCATTCGCTTCACGGTCGGTAGCGACTGCCCGGAGGTGGTGGAACGGATCAAGACGGTGAGCCATCGGCTGTTCGGGAAGACCCCCACGATCAGCGCCTACCGTGACGCGCGGGCAGTGGAGGTCGCCCTCCTGAGCCGGCAGATCAAGGAGTGGTTCAGGTCTCTCGGCGTCACTAAGGCGTCGGCCCGGGAGGCCCGCGTTCCGGAGATCATCCTTGGAAGCACTGAGGAGGTCGCCGCCGCATTCGTCCGCGGGCTCTTCACCGCCGACGGCTGCATCCGGCAAACTGGCCACCTGACGCTGGCAACGATTTCGCCGAGGCTGGCCGAAGAGGTCCAGGTCATGATGCTGGCCCTGGGCATCCCCACCCAACTGCGCAAGGACGTCTGGGCATCGGGCTACGAGAGCTATCAACTCTCCGTTTGCACCAAAGCTGGATTCCGGGCCTTCCGCACGAAAATCGGCTTCATCGGCGGGCGCAAGGCTGAACGCCTCGCCGCCGTCGACGAGGACAAGATCTTCGTGAGAGGGGAGACAATTCCCAACCAGCGGGCGCGCTTGCGCGCCTGGTACGACGCGTTGCCCGCCGGAGGCCGTCGCGCGGCGAAGAAGCGCTTCGACGACTTGCTGAACCGGGTGAAGGATCCCCGAGAGCTGACCCGGCAGCGCATCGCAGCGGCGATGGCCAGTGGCGAGCCGTGTCCTCCGTTTTTCGCCGAACTACTCGCTGACGAATTCATCTTCGTTCGTGTGAGCAGCGTTCGCGACGCAGGAGTCCGTCGTGTTTTTGACCTCACCGTGCCTCACAAGCACGCCTATCTTGCGCACGGGTTCGTCTCGAAAAACAGCGGTGGGGGAACCGGGTTCGCGTTCTCACGTCTCCGCCCAAAGGACGACATCGTCGCGTCTACCGGCGGGCGCGCCTCCGGACCGATCTCGTTCCTCCGGGTCTTCAACAGTGCCACCGAGGCTGTGAAACAAGGCGGAACCCGTCGCGGAGCTAACATGGGGATCCTCCGCGTCGACCACCCGGACATCCTCGAGTTCATCGAGTGCAAGCTCGACGGCGGGATCACCAACTTCAACATTTCTGTCGCCGCGACCGACAAGTTCATGGACGCGCTCGTGGCGGGCGCCGAGTACGACCTGGTGAACCCGCATACGGGCCAGGTGACGGGGCGCCTCTCGGCGAAGGAGGTCTTCGACCGCATCGTGCGCGCCGCCTGGCGCACCGGCGATCCTGGGATGGTCTTCATCGACCGGATCAACGCGAGCCCCGCCAACCCGACGCCGGAGATCGGCATGGTCGAGGCGACCAACCCGTGCGTCACGG
>QHTD01000108.1 GCA_003220675.1 Candidatus Rokuibacteriota bacterium
TTGGCGCACGCGTCGGATTTGCACGCTTCGATCCCGACTCACGCTCGCGCTCGTGGCAGGGGCGGTCAGCGCCGTCGTCGCCGCCGGGGCGCTCGCGGCGAACACGGGCAAGAGCTTGATCGGGAAGCTGGAGGGTCCCGAGGTCGTCACCGACCCCGCGAAGTTTCCCAAGACGTTCACGGAGGCGCCGCAGCTGGCGGAGCTGGTCAAAGCGGGCAAGCTCCCGCCGGTGGCCGAGCGCATCGGGCAGGACCCTCTGGTCATCAAGCCGCTCCACGAGATCGGTAGGTACGGCGGCACGTGGCGCGGCGGCTTCACGGGGCCGGCCGACTTCTGGAACGGCTTCCGGTGCTGCTCGGGGCCGGACCACCTGATGTTCTGGGACTACACGGGCGACAAGGCCATGCCGAACCTCGCCCGGGGCCTCGAGATGCAGGACGGCGGGCGCACGTGGCTCCTGCACCTGCGCCGCGGCATGAAGTGGAGCGACGGCAAGCCATTCACCGCCGACGACTTCGTGTTCTGGTTCGAGGACGTCTATCGCAACAAGGACCTCGTGCCCACGCCGTCGGCGGCCATGGCGATCAACGGCAAGCAGGGCGAGATCCAGAAGGTCGACACCCACACGGTGAGGTTCAAGTTCCCGGAGCCGTACTTCATGCTGCCCGACGTGCTGGCCGGCTCCACCGACCTCGCCGGCCAAATGTTCGGGTACCGCGCCCTGGGCGGCTTCGCGCCCGCCCACTACCTGAAGCAGTTCCATCCCAAGTACGTGGGGCAGGCCGAGCTAGACAAGAAGGTCAAGGACGAGAAGTTCGATTCCTGGGTGCGGATGTTCCTGTTCAAGAATGACTGGGCGCTCAACCCCGAGCTACCCGTTCTCTCGGCGTGGAAGACGGTGACGCCGATCAACACGCCGACGTGGACGCTCGAGCGCAACCCCTACAGCGTCTTCGTGGACACGGCGGGTAACCAGCTGCCCTACATCGACCGCGTGGTGCTGACGCTCGCCGAAAATCTGGAGGTGCTGAACCTGCGCGCGATCGCGGGCGAGTACGACTTCCAGCAGCGGCACATCGACCTCGGCAAGCTGCCCGTGTTCATCGAGAACCAGGCCCGGGGCGGCTACAAGGTCTACCTCGATCCCGGCGACTACGGCGGCGACATGATCATCAAGTTCAACCTGAACTACGACGCCGACCCGGAGATCGCGAAGTGGTTCAACACCGCCGACTTCCGGCGCGCGCTCGCGCTCGGCATCGACCGCGACCAGATCAACGAGACCTTCTGGCTCGGCACGGGCACGCCCAGCTCCGTGGTGCCCGCCGACAACAACAAGTACAACCCAGGCCCGCAGTACCGGAAGATGTGGGCCACCCTCGACGTGACGAAGGCCAACGAGATGCTCGACAAGATCGGGCTCAGCAAGAAGGACGCGCAGGGCTACCGGCTGCGCGCGGACGGGAAGGGCCGGCTGCGCATCGAGATCATGACGCTCGGCGGCCAGTTCGTCCAGTACACGCAGATCTCCGAGATGATCCGCGAGCAGTGGAAGAAGATCGGCATCGACCTCGTCGTGCAGGAGGTCGAGCGCAGCCTCGCGCTCAAGCGCACGGCCGCCAACGAGCAGCAGCTCGGCGCCTGGAACAACGACGGCAGCGAGCACCTCTTCACGTTCCCGCTCCACGTGTTCCCCTTCGAGCTCGCCGCCGTCGCCTCGTCGGGGCCGCTGTACGTCAAGTGGTTCCACTCCGCCGGCGCGCAGGGCAAGGAGCCCGAGCCGAAGATGCGCGAGCTGATGGACAAGTGGAAGAGGGCCTTCGGCGTGCCCGAGAAGGAGCGGATCCAGCTCGGCAAGGAGGTCTGGAAGATCGCCGCCGAGGAGGTCTACATCATCGGCGTGATCGGCATGGGCCCGGCTTCCATGGGTGTGCGCGTGGTGAAGACGACCATGGGCAACATCCCCTCGCGCCAGTACAACAGTCCGGACGGCAAGACGCCGGGAATCTCGCGGCCGATCACGTTCTACTGGAAGTAGACAGAGAGAGAGGGCGCGGCGTTGCTGGCGTACATCGGACGTCGCGCCCTCCTCGCGGTGTTCACGGTCTGGGCGATCTCCGCCCTGGCGTTCGCGATCATCCAGCTGCCGCCGGGGGACTACGTCACCTCCTACATCGCCCAGATGGCGTCCATGGGCAGCGTGGTCAGCGACGAGGAGGCGCAGAACCTCCGGATCCAGTACGGCCTGGGCCAGCCGATCTACGTGCAGTACCTCAAGTGGATGGAGCTGGTCGTCCAGGGCGATTTCGGCTTCTCCATGGAGTGGCGCCGGCCCGTCACCGAGGTGATCGGCGATCGGCTGTGGCTGACGGTCGTGGTCTCGGTGGCGGCGCTGCTTCTGACCTGGGTACTGGCGCTGCCCATCGGCATCTACTCCGCGGTCCGCCAGTACTCGGTGGGGGACTACGTCGCGACGTTCATCGGCTTCATCGGGCTCGCCGTGCCGAACTTCCTCCTCGCCCTCGTGATCCTCTATCTAGGGTTCACGCTCTTCAACGCCCACATCGGCGGACTGTTCACCCCGGAGTTGCAGGACGCTCCTTGGAGCCAGGCGAAAGTCTGGGACCTGTTCAAACATCTGCCGATCCCCGCGCTGATCTTGGGATTGGCGGGCACCGCGCAGCAGATCCGCATCATGCGGGCGAATCTCCTCGACGAGCTGCGCAAGCCGTACGTCGTCACGGCACGCTCGAAGGGCCTGTCCGAGGCCCGGGTGATCTTGAAATACCCGGTGCGGCTCGCCCTCAACCCGTTTGCGAGCACGATCGGCTACACCCTGCCCTACATCGTGTCGGGGAGCATCATCGTGTCAATCGTCCTGGGATTGCCGACTGTCGGGCCGCTCCTGCTGAAAGCCCTCATCGCGCAGGACATGTTCCTGGCGGGGACGATCGTGCTCCTGCTGGGGGTGATGACGGTGATCGGCACGCTGATCTCCGACATTCTCCTCGTGTGGGTCGACCCGCGCATCCGGCTCGAGGACACCTGATGGCCACGCCCGAGGTAGCGATCGGGCCGAGCACCGTCGCCGCCGCGGAGGACCAGCGCATCTTCGTGGCCTCGCAGTGGCAGCTCATGTGGTGGCGGTTCCACAAGCACCGCGTCGCTGTCGCCAGCGGCATCGTCGTCGCCGGCTTCTATCTGGTCGTCCTGGGCGCGGACTTCCTCGCGTACGCCGACCCCAACGCCTCCGAGGCGCAGCGCTCGCTGATGCCCCCGCAGCCCGTCCACTGGTTCGACGGCGGGCGATTCCGCCCCCATGTCTACGCCGTCAAGGGCGCCCGCGACCCCGAGACCTTCAAGCGCGTGTATCGAGCCGACCCCACCATGAAGATCCCGATCCGGCTCTTCGCCCAGGGGTTCGAGTATCGATTCCTCGGCGTGATCCCGATGACGCGTCATCTGATCGGCGTCGACGGAGGCCTCGACGCGGAGAAGACGATCTTTCTGCTGGGCACGGACGTCCAGGGACGCGACATGTGGTCGCGGCTCATGTACGGCACGCGCATCTCGCTCACGATCGGGCTGTGCGGCGTGACGCTGAGCCTCTTCCTTGGCGTCGTGCTAGGCGGGTTCTCGGGATTCTACGGCGGGATCGCCGATACGGTGATCCAGCGGGTCATCGAGATCCTCCGCTCGATCCCGACGATTCCGCTCTGGATGGGGCTGGCCGCGGCCCTCCCCCGAGACTGGTCCATCTTGCAGATCTACTTCGCCATCACGGTCATCATCTCGCTCCTGGGCTGGACGGAGCTGGCGCGCGTCGTTCGCGGGCGTTTCCTGGCCCTGCGTGAGGAGGATTTCGTCGTCTCCGCCCGGCTGGTCGGGTGTACCCAGATGCGGACCATCTTCGTGCACATGGTGCCGTCGTTCATGAGCCACATCATCGCGGCGACCACGCTCGCCCTGCCCGCGATGATCATCAGCGAGACCGCGCTGAGCTTCCTGGGCCTGGGCCTGCGCCCGCCCGCGATCAGCTGGGGCGTCCTGCTGCAGCAGGCCCAGAACGTCCAGACGGTGGCCATCACCCCGTGGCTGATGATCCCGGCCGTGCCCGTGATCATCGTCGTCATGGCCTTCAACTTCCTGGGCGATGGACTGCGGGACGCCGCCGATCCCTATGGACGTTAGGACCGCGACGCAGACGCTCTTGTCCGTTCGGAATCTGAAGACGTATTTTCCCCAGGACGAGGGCACGGTGAAGGCGGTGGACGGGGTCACCTTCGACCTGTATCCGGGGGCGACCCTCGGCATCGTCGGCGAGAGCGGCTGCGGCAAGAGCGTCACGGCCCGATCGATCTTGAGGATCGTCGACCGGCCCGGGCGGATCGTGGACGGCGAGATCCACTTTCGTCGGCCGACGACGAATGGCGGCGCCGGTCAGACGGTGGACCTGACGAAGCTCGAGCCGAACGGCCCGGAGATGCGCGCGATCCGCGGGGCGGAGATCGCGCTCATCTTCCAGGAGCCGATGTCCTCGTTCAGTCCCGTCCACAGCGTCGGCAATCAGATCATCGAGGCGATCCTGCTCCACCAGCAGGTCAGTCGGCGGGACGCGCGCGACAAGACGATCGAGATGCTGCAGCGAGTCGGGGTGTCATCGCCGGAAGCGCGGGTGGACCAGCTCGCCAGTCAACTGAGCGGCGGCCTGCGTCAGCGGGCCATGATCGCGATGGCTCTCTCGTGCCATCCAACGTTATTGATCGCCGACGAGCCCACGACCGCGCTCGACGTGACCACCCAGACGCAGATCCTCGAGCTGATGCGCCAGCTCCAGCGGGAAGACGGGATGGCGATCATGCTCATCACCCACGACCTGGGCGTGGTCGCCGAGATGGCCACCGACGTGGCGGTGATGTACCTGGGCCGCGTGGTCGAGCAAGCGCCCGTCGACGCGATTTTCCATGCCCCGCAGCACCCATATACCCGGGCTCTCCTGCGCTCCATCCCCCGCATGCGAGCCCGCTCGCGCGCCCGACTGACCCCGATCGTGGGCGCGGTCCCGCACCCCTATGACCGACCATCCGGGTGCCCCTTCCACCCTCGCTGCGCGGACTTCATGGCAGGGACGTGTGACCGACGAGCGCCGAGCTTACGGCCAGTGGGAGATCAGCACACCGTGAGCTGCTTTCTCTACGAATGATCCCCCGACAGCCCTTGTTACGGGTCGCGGGGTTGCGGAAGCTCTTTCCGATCCGGAAGGGCTTCTTGAAGCGGACGGTCGGCTACGTCCGCGCGGTCGACGGGATCGACTTTCATATCGACGAAGGGGAAACACTGGGCCTGGTCGGGGAGAGCGGCTGCGGGAAGACCACCACCGCACGCTGTATTCTGCGGGCCATCGAGCCGACCGAGGGCGAGATCTTCATGCGGCTCGCGGGAGGTTCGGTGGTCGAGATGGGCGGGTTACGCCCGTCGGAGCTGCGGGCGCTGCGTCGAGAGATGCAGATGATCTTCCAGGATCCGTTCA
This sequence comes from Candidatus Rokuibacteriota bacterium, assembly GCA_003220675.1. Classification (GTDB taxonomy): domain Bacteria; phylum Methylomirabilota; class Methylomirabilia; order Rokubacteriales; family CSP1-6; genus 20CM-2-70-11. Next base: position 5,531 of record QHTD01000108.1, read on the forward strand.
CCTCGCTCAATCCCCGCATGACGCTGCTCGATCTCGTCGGAGAACCGTTGCTGGTCCACGGCATGAGGCGCCGGCGAGACCGTGAAGAGCGCGTGGCGGAGCTCCTGCGCCGCGTCGGGCTTCGCCCCGAGTACATGCGGCGATTCCCGCATGCCTTCAGCGGGGGCGAGCGACAGCGCATCGGCATCGCCCGCGCCCTGGCCCTGCATCCTCGCCTGGTGGTCGCCGACGAGCCGGTCTCGGCCCTGGACGTCTCGGTGCAAGCCCAGATCCTGAACCTCCTGTCCGACCTGCAGGCCGAGTTTCAGCTGACCTATCTCTTCGTGGCGCACGACCTGAGTGTCGTGCGACACATCAGCAACCGCGTGGCCGTGATGTACGTCGGGCGCATCGTGGAGCTGGCGGAGACCGAAGAGCTCTTCACGGCTCCCAAGCACCCCTACACGGCGGCGCTCCTGTCCGCCGCTCCGGAACCGGATCCACGCACACGCTCGCGGCGCATCGTGCTTCAAGGCGAGGTGGCGAATCCCGCCTCTCCCCCCAGCGGCTGCTATTTCCACCCTCGCTGCGCGTTCGCGGTCGAGGTGTGCCGGACCCAGGCGCCGGCATGGCGAGAGATCTCTCCCGCCCATTTCGTCGGCTGTCACCGCGCCCCCGAGCTCCAGCTCGCGGGCGTGGAGTGACGACGGGAAAATCCCTACCGCGATCTGCCGGTGTAGGTCAATCTCGTGCGCTGAGGAGCCGTCCCGCCTGCCGGATCTCGCGGGCATCGAATGGCGGCGGGACGAGCAGGATCAGCCGATGGACGCCGGCGCGCTCGAGCGACTGCCGCGCCTGCGAGTCCGCCCGGAGCCAGCGCTCCTCCATCCCCGCGAACACCGTCACGACGAACCGGGACGCGTCGCGCCCCGACGCCGTGTGTTCGTCGCGCGCGCGCCGCATGAGCTCACTGAGCTGCGGATGGAACGCCTGCGTGTTGAGCCCGTCCCCGTGCCGGCCGGCGATGACGGCCATGCGGGGACCGAAGCCGCCCACGATGATCGGCGGTGGAGGCTCGGGCCGGAGGAATCCCGACTCGCCCGACCAGAGCCGCCGGATCACCTCGATCGCTTCGACGACGCGCCGGGCGCGCGCCTCGTCGCGCTCGACCGCCTGCCCCAGCACGGCCTGCTCGACGGCGTACGGAGTGCGGCGGTTGCCGCCGGCGCCGAGCCCGAGGAGCAATCGACCGCCCGAGACCGCCTGAAGCGTCGCCGCCATGTTGGCCAGGAGTCCCGGCTGGCGATTGGCCACGTTGAGCACGAGCGGCCCGAGGGAGACTCGTCGAGTCGCTTCGGCCAGGGCCGTCAGCACCGTCCACGCCTCCGGCACGCCGGGGCCGGAGTCGGCGTCCGGATCCCGCAGGTGATCCCAGGTCCACAGCCCGTCGAAGCCGGCGTCCTCCGCCGCAAGCGCGGCGGCGCGCATGTCCGCCCAGCGGGCGCTCATTGGGATCAGAAGCAGGTCCGTTTTCAGCCCAGCACGCCCTCTACTCGAAGCTTCGACACCTCGTCCGCCGAGAGGCCCAGCACCTCGGCCAGCACTTGCGCCGTGTGCTCCCCGGCCAGCGGCGCGGGTGTCGTCGGCGCCTCGGACGCCGACAGGCGCACGGGGCAGCCGGGCAGACGGAAGCGGCCGCGCGTCGCGTGCTCGATCGTATGGACCTGGCCGCGGGCGTTGAGGTGCGGGTCGTCCAGCACCTCGCCGGTGTCGAGCACAGCGCCGCAGGGCACGCCCGCCTTCCCCAGCACCGCCATCACCTCGTGCTTCGTGCGCACGCGCGTCCACGCCCTGATGAGCTCGTTCAGCGCGTCGCGGTGCTCCCAGCGCGCCTTCGCGTCCTTGCAGCGGGCGTCCGCGAGCAGGTCCCCACGACCGATGGCGGTCGCGAACTCGCGCCACATCTCCTCACTCATCGGCTGCACGTAGATGTAGGCATAGTCGTTGGGTCCGCCCGGCGCGCACGGGTAGGCGCCGCCGGGCACGCCGCCCACCAGCTCGTTGCCTCGGCGCCCGCTCGGCTTGCCGTCGCGGTAGTGATCGGCGTAGCGGCCCCGGAGGAAATTGGCCACGACCTCCTGCATCGCCACCTCGACGAGCTGGCCCTGGCCGGTGCGCTGGCGCTGGATGTAAGCGGCCAGGATGGCGGCGGCGGTGTGAACGCCCGTTCCGGTGTCGCCGATGGCCGCGCCGCAGCGGACGGGCTCGCGGTCGGCGAAGCCGGTTACGCTCATCACGCCACCCGTCGCCTGAGCGATCATGTCGAAGCTCTTGTACTCGTGGTACGGGCCGGAGAGCCCGAAGCCCTTGATGCGGGCGACGATGAGGCGCGGATTCGTCGCGCGGAGCCGCTCGTAGTCGAGGCCCAGCTTTTCCATCAGGCCGGGCGCGAAATTCTCCACGACGACGTCCGCTCGCTCGACCATCCGGAGGAACAACGCGCGGCCACCGGGATTCTTCAGATCGATCGTCACGCTGCGCTTGTTGGCATTGAAGACGAGGAAGAACATCGCGTCGAGGCCCGGCACCTCCGGCCGGTTGCGCCGCGACTGCTCGCCGCCCGGCGGCTCGATCTTGATGACGTCGGCTCCGAGCCACCCGAGGAACTGGGTGCAGGTCGTGCCGGCTTCGAACTGGGTGAGGTCGAGGATCCGGATGCCGCTCAGCGCGCGTTCGGCCATGGCTCACTCTCCCCGGTCGGGTCAACCGGCAGTATACTGCGCGGGATTACAACACGGAGGAACCCGATGACGGTCAGCCAGAATGACAAGGCCTTTCGCTTCCGCGCGTTGCACCAGGCGCCGGGCGCGTTCGTGATCCCGAACCCCTGGGACGCCGGATCGGCGCGCATCCTCGCCGCGCTCGGCTTCCAGGCGCTCGCCACGTCGAGCGGCGCCTCCGCCGGCGTCCTCGGCCGCCGCGACGGCAAGGTGACGCGAGACGAGGCGCTGGCGCACGCCCGCGCCATCGTGGCCGCGACCGAGCTGCCGGTCTCGGCCGATCTCGAGAAGGGCTTCGGTGACGCGCCCGAGGCGGCGGCGGACACCATCCGCCTCGCCGCCGGGGTGGGGCTGGTCGGCGGCTCGATCGAGGACGCGACGGGCGACAAGGACAGGCCGCTCTACGACGAGAGCCACGCGACCGAGCGCGTGGCGGCGGCCGCGCAGGCGGCGCGCGCGCTCGCCTTCCCGTTCACCTTGACGGCGCGGGCGGAGAACTTCCTGCGCGGCAATCCGAACCTGGACGACACGATCAAGCGCCTGCAGGCGTTCGAAAAGGCCGGCGCCGACGTGCTGATGGCGCCCGGCCTGCCCGAT
>QHTD01000062.1 GCA_003220675.1 Candidatus Rokuibacteriota bacterium
GCTCGACGCGCTCGACACGTTCACGTGGATGATCTTCACGAGCGTGAACGGTGTCGTGATGGTGGATCGACGGCTCTCGGCGCGCGGGGTCGGGTGGGCCGCCGTCGCGCGCAAGCGCGTCGCCGCAATCGGCCCGGCGACGGCCGAGGCGCTCGCCGAGCACGGCGTACGCGTGGAGGCGGTGCCCGACGAGTATCGCGCCGAAGCGCTCGTGGAGCGGCTCCGGCCCGCGATCGGCCCGGGCAACCGGGTGCTGCTGCCGCGCGCGAAAGAGACGCGCGACGTGCTGGTGGTCGAGCTCCGACGGCTCGGCGCGTCGGTGACGGAGGTGCCGGCCTATCAGACCCGGCGTGTCGAGAACGGCGCGAGCCGCCTGCGCGGGGCCCTCGCCGCGGGCGCGATCGACGCCGTGACGTTTACCAGCTCGTCCACGGCGCGCAACTTTGCCGAGCTGTTCAGCGAGGAGGAGCGCCGCGCATGGCGCGGCCGGGTCACCATCGCCTCGATCGGCCCGATCACCGCGGCGACCGCAGCGGAGTACGGGCTCCCCACCGACGTCATGCCGAGCGAGTATACGATTCCGGCGCTCGCGCGGGCGCTGGCCGACTACTTTTCCCGGGTCCCGAGACGCTCCGGACCCCGGGGCAGAAGGAGTGTGTGATGGCGCATGCGATGTTCCGTCCGAGGCGTCTGCGCGAGAAACCGCTGCTGCGCGCGCTGGTCCGCGAGACGGCGCTGGCCGTCGACGACCTGGTCTACCCGCTGTTCGCGCTCCATGGGCGCGGTGTCCGCGAGCCGATCGCGTCGATGCCGGGGCAATTCCGCATGTCGATCGACGAGCTGGTCAAGGAGGTCAAGGACGCGGCGGGAATGGGCATCCCCGCGGTGCTCCTCTTCGGGGTGCCGGCGGAGAAGGACCCGCGCGGCTCCGAGGCGTACGCCGAGGACGGCATCGTCCAGCAGGCGGTCCGCGCCGTGAAGGACGTCGTGCCCGACCTCCTGGTCGTCACCGACGTGTGCCTCTGCCAGTACACGAGTCACGGTCACTGCGGCATCGTCGAGGGCGGCAGCGTCCGCAACGATCCGACCCTCGAGCTGCTCGCGCGCGTCGCGGTCTCGCACGCCGAGGCGGGCGCCGACATGGTGGCGCCGTCGGACATGATGGACGGCCGCGTGGGCGCGATCCGCGAGGCCCTCGACGAGGCGAGCTTCACCGACACGCCGATCATGGCGTACTCGGCGAAGTACGCCTCGAGCTTCTACGGGCCCTTCCGGGAGGCGGCCGAGTCGGCGCCGCAGTTCGGCGACCGGCGTTCATACCAGCTGGACCCCGCCAACGCGCTCGAGGCGATGCGTGAGATCGCGCTCGACCTCGACGAGGGCGCGGACATCGTGATGGTCAAGCCGGCGCTGCCGTACCTCGACATCGTGTCGCGCGCGAAGGCGGAGTTTGGCGTGCCGCTGGCCGCCTACTCGGTCTCCGGCGAGTACGCGATGATCCGGGCCGCGGGCCGCCTGGGCTGGCTCGACGAGGAGCGCGCCATGCTGGAGGCCCTCGTCGCGATCCGGCGGGCGGGCGCCGATGTGGTGATCACCTACTTCGCGCGCGAGGCGGCGCGCCTCCTGGAGCGTGGCAGTGCGCGATGAGGCCGGCCGCCGGCCGAACACGACGAGGGTGTGCTGACGGATGCGGATCTCGGCGAAGGGCGAGTATGCGATCAAGGCGGTGCTGGATCTGGCGCTCCGCGGCGGGGATGGGCTCGTGCCGATCCAGGACATCGCCGCCCGGCACGCGATCCCGCAGCGCTACCTGGAGCACGTCCTGCTGGCCTTGAAGCGCGCGGGCTTGCTCGGCTCGAAGCGGGGCGCCTCGGGTGGCTATCATCTGATGCGATTGCCCGAGGAGATCAGCGTGGGGGACGTGTTGCGCGCCGTCGAAGGGTCGCCCGCGCCGGTCGAGGCGCGCCGTGGGCCCGGGCGGCGGAACGGCGACGAGACGCACGAGCTCGGCGAGCTCTGGGAGGAGATCGGGAAAGCGGTATCGGCGGTCGTCGATCGGGTGACCTTCGGCGACCTCGCGGCCCGTGCGCTCGCGCGCCGCAGCGCGGTACGCGCGATGTACCACATATGACGCCCCGGCCGAAGATCGCGTCGTCGGTGCTCGAGCTGATCGGGCACACGCCGATGGTGCGCCTGAACCGGCTCCCGAGGCCGGGCGGCGCGGGCGTCGTCGCCAAGCTCGAGTCGGTGAACCCCGGTGGGAGCGTCAAGGACCGGATCGCCGTGGCGATGCTCGAGGCCGCGGAGGAGCAGGGCCGCCTCAAGCTGGGCTCGACGATCGTGGAGCCGACCAGCGGCAACACGGGCATCGGGCTCGCGATGGCCGCCGCGGTGAAGGGCTACCGGCTCATTCTCACGATGCCCGACGACATGAGCGTGGAACGCCAGCGGCTCCTGGCGCGGTTCGGCGCCGAGATCCACCTGACGCCCGCGATCGAGGGGATGACGGGCGCGGTGTACGCGGCCCAGGAGCTCTGCCGCGAGCACCCGGACTACGTCATGCCCCAGCAGTTCGAGAACCCGGCGAACCCCGAGGCTCACCGGCGGACCACGGCGCTGGAGATTCTGGACGCCGTCGCCGGGCGCCTCGACGCATTCGTCGCGGGCGTCGGCACCGGCGGCACGGTGACCGGCGTGGGCGAGGTGCTCAAGCAGAAGCTCCCGGGCGTCCGCGTGATCGCCGTCGAGCCGGCGAAGTCGCCGGTCCTCTCGGGCGGCAAGGCGCGGCCCCACGCGATCCAGGGGATCGGCGCGTCCTTCGTGCCCGGCGTCCTGAACCGGAGCGTCGTGGACCGGATCATCCTGGTGCGCGATGAGGACGCGATCGCGTGGTCGCGGCGGCTCGCGCGCGAGGAGGGCCTGCTGGTGGGCATCTCCGCCGGCGCCGCGGCGTTCGCCGCGTGCGCCGTGGCGGCCGAGCTCAATCCCGAGCAGCTCGTCGTGACCGTGCTCCCCGACACCGGCGAGCGATACTTGAGTCAGGGGTAGTGCGAGGTCTCAGGAGGACGGCATGGCGGTGACGGTGTACATCCCGACGCCGTTTCGGCGGGCGACGAACAACCGGGACCGCCTCCAGGCGTCGGCGAAGAGCGTCGGAGCGCTCCTCGACGAGCTCGAGGGTACCTTCGCGGGCCTCAAGGGGCTCGTGCGCAACGAGGGCGGCGAGCTGCACCATCACGTCAACATCTACGTGAACAGCGAGGCGATCGAATCGCTCGACGGGCTCTCCACGCCGCTCAAGGACGGCGACGAGGTGGCGATCATCCCCGCCCTGGCGGGCGGCGGATGATTCTCACCGCCGAAGAAATCTCCGCCATCCGCGAGCACGCGGAGGCCGACTATCCTCGCGAGTGTTGCGGGGTGGTGTTGACAAACGGCGTGGAACGGCGATTGATGCGCTTTCGTAACTCGCAGGATGAGATGCACCGGCGAGACCCCGCGAAGTTCCCTCGCGATGCGACGCGCGCGTACTATGTCGATGGCGCCGACCAGCGAAAGATGTACGACTTGATGGATAAAGGGTTCGAGCTCTCGGTGATCTACCACTCGCATCCGGACACGGACGCATACTTTTCACCGACAGACAAAGATCAGGCCGCGCCGCCGCCAACGAGAGAGCCGGTCTGGCCCGGCATCACGTATGTCGTCCTTTCCGTGCGGAAGGGATGCGCAGCCGAGTGTGCCGCATTCCGATGGGCTGACGCGACCGGTGACTTCGTCGAAGTGCACCGTGCGCCGGCTGGCGGTTCCGGAAGAGTCTGAGCCATGAGCGATTCGAAGCGGCTGTTCGAGACGGCGACCCGGCTCATCCCCGGGGGTGTGAATAGCCCGGTGCGCGCCTTCCGGGGCGTCGGTGGCGAACCGTTCTTCGTCGCGCGGGGCGAGGGGGCGCGGATCTGGGACGTGGACGGGCGCTCGTACCTGGACTTCCTCGGCTCGTGGGGACCGCTCATCCTGGGACACGCGCCGACGGCGGTGGTCGAGGCGATCAGTGAGGCCGCGCGCCGTGGCACGAGCTACGGGGCGCCGACGCCGCTCGAGGTCGAGATGGCGGAGGCGATCACCGCGGCCTATCCGTCCATCGAGCTCGTCCGTCTGGTCAGCTCGGGGACGGAGGCCGCGATGAGCGCGATTCGCGTGGCCCGCGGCGCGACGGGCCGTCCGCTCCTGGTCAAGTTCGACGGCTGCTACCACGGCCACGCCGACAGCCTGCTGGTGAAGGCCGGATCGGGCGGGGCGACCTTCTCGATCCCGGACTCGGGCGGCGTCCCCGCGCCGCTGGCTGCGCTCACCCTGAGCGCGCCGTTCAACGACCTCGACGCGCTCCGGGCGCTCTTCCGCGCGCGCGGCGACGAGATCGCCGCGGTCATCGTCGAGCCAGTCGCGGGTAACATGGGCGTCGTCGCGCCGCTTCCGGGCTTCCTCGAAGGGCTCCGTGAGATCACGCGCGCGCACGGTGCGCTCCTGATCTTCGACGAGGTCATCACGGGGTTCCGCGTGGCGTACGGTGGGGCCCAGGCCCTCTACGGCGTCCGTCCCGATCTCACGTGCCTCGGCAAGATCATCGGCGGCGGGCTCCCCGTCGGCGCCTACGGGGGCGCGCGGCAGCTCATGAGCCAGGTGGCGCCGCTCGGCCCGGTCTACCAGGCGGGCACACTGTCGGGGAACCCGCTCGCCGTCGCTGCCGGCCTGGCCACCCTCCGCGAGCTCGGCAGGCACGACGTCTATGCAACGCTCGAGGCGCGCGGCGCGATGCTCGAGCGCGGGCTCACGGAGGGCGCCCGGAAGGCGGGTGTCGCGCTCACGGTCAACCGTGTCGGCTCGATGCTCACGGCGTTCTTCTGCGACGGTCCCGTCACCGACTATACGTCGGCGAAGCGCGCCGACACCGCGCGCTACGCCCGCTACTTCCACGGGATGCGCGAGCGCGGTGTGTTCCTGGCGCCCTCGCAGTTCGAGGCCGCGTTCGTCTCGCTCGCCCACACCGAGGCCGACCTCGAGCACGCGGCCCGGGCGGCCGCCGATGCCCTCGCGTCGCTTTCGCGCTGAGCGCCTGGAAAGCATTGACGCGGTCGCGGGGCGAGTGTAGCCTTCACAGGCGTCACTCAATCCCCCGGAGGGCGATCGACTGCCGATGGGCGCAAAGGCGGGCGTGGGAGCACTGGGGCTCGTGCTCCTCGCCATTCTGGTCTTCCTGGCGGTCTCGTCGTGGAGCCGCCAGCCGGCCGGCGCAAAGCCCTCGATTCAGCCGATCAGGTTTCCCCACAGCGTGCACGTCCAGACGTACAAGATCGACTGCCAGTACTGCCACAGCGACGCGCGACGCTCGGAATACGCGGGCCTGCCGTCGGTCCAGCGCTGCATGGGCTGCCACAGGATCGCGGGCGCAGCGTTGCCGGAAGTGAAGAAAGTCGCGGACTACTACGCGCGGGGCGAGCCGATCCCGTGGGTGCGCGTGAACAAGCTGCCGGAGTTCACCTACTTCCCGCACAAGGCTCACATCCGCGCGAGCGTGACGTGCCAGACGTGCCACGGACCCGTCGAGACGATGATGACGTTCGGCGCGGAGACCGGCCCGCGCCTGACGAACGACCTGCTGACTCTCGTCGGGCTCCGGCCAGCGCCGCCGCCGCTCACGATGGGCTGGTGCCTCGACTGCCACCGGCGGCAGAACGCGACGGCGGGTGCGCACGCGCCGCTCGACTGCGTCACGTGCCACCACTGAGCCAGCCCCGACGGAGCCCCACGTGTCTGTCACGCGCCACTCCCGGTGCGACGCGAGCTCGAGCCCTCGAGAGATGAACCGGCGGGACTTCTTTCGGGTCGTCACGGCAAGCGGCGCCACCGCCGCCGTCACCGGCTGCCAGCGAACGGCGGAGAATATCCTGCCGCTGGTGGTGCCGAACGAACAGCTCGTGCCGGGCGTCGCCGCATGGTTCGCAACCGTGTGTCGCGAGTGCCCCGCCGGCTGCGGCGTGATCGCGAAGAACCGCGAGGGCCGCGTCGTGAAGCTCGAGGGGAACCCCGACCACCCGGTCAGCCAGGGGGCCCTGTGCGCGCGCGGCCAGGCGGCGCTGCAGGGGCTTTATCATCCGGACCGGTTCGCCGGCCCGCTCCTCCGCGACGGAGCCACGCTCACGCCCGCGTCCTGGGACGCAGCGCAGAAGGTCGTCGCGGACAAGATCGCCGCGCTCCGGAGCGCGGGCAAGGGCCAGGCGATCGCGCTCGTGACCCAGCTCGAGACCTCGAGCCTGGGCGCGCTCCTCGACAAGTGGACGCAGGTCCTCGGCACGCGCCCGCGCGTGACCTTCGAGCCCTTCGGGTACGAGGCGACTCGCGCGGCCAATCGGGCCACGTTCGGGCGTGACGCGATCCCGCACTACGCCTTCGAGGACGCGCAGGTCGTGCTCTCCTTCGGCGCCGACTTCCTCGAGACGTGGCTGTCGAACGTGAGCTACGCGCGCGCCTTCGCACGGATGCACGCGTTCCGCGACGGGCGCGCCGGCACCTTCATTCACATCGAGCCGCGGCAGTCGCTGACCGCGTCGAATGCCGACGCGTGGGTGCGAAACGCTCCCGGGACCGAGGGGCTGCTGGCGCTCGCGATCCTCAGGGTGATGGTCGACGCGGGGCTCGCCGACCGGCGCTTCGCCGAGGTGGTCACCGGGATCAACGTCAAGAAGGCCGCGGCCGACAGCGACGTCCCCGTCGAGACGATCAGGCACGTCGCCGAGGTCTTCGCGCACGGTAAGCCCGGTCTGGCGGTCGGCGGCGGGATGGCCGTGACCGGCACGAACGCGACGCCGACCCTCGTCGCGATCAACCTGCTGAACCTGGCGGCCGGCAACGTCGGCAAGACCGTGCGCTTCGGCCCCGACTCCGGGTTCGGCAAGGTCACGCCGTACGCGGAGGTGGCTCGGCTCATACAGGCCATGGTCCGGGGGGAGATCGAAGTGCTGCTGCTGGGCAGCGGCGTCAACCCTGCGTACACGCTCCCGGGCGGGCTTCGGTTCACCGACGCGTTGAAGAAGGTGGGGCTCGTCGTGAGCTTCGCGAATCAGCCCGACGAGACGACGGCGCTCGCCCACGTCGTGCTGCCCGACACGCACTGGCTGGAATCGTGGGGCGACTACGCGCCGCGCGAGGGCGTCGTCGGCCTCATGCAGCCGACGACGGCGCCCGTGCGCGACTCGCGGCCGATCGGGGACACGGTCCTCGCGATGGGCCGCGCCGTGCTTGGAAGCGAAGAGGGGAAGGGGCCCCTGCCCTGGGCGACCCTCGAGCAATACTTGAAGGTCGCGTGGGCGCCCGTCGTCAAGGACGAGTGGGCGGCGGCGCTCCGCCTGGGCGGTGTCTGGAAGGAGACCGCGCCGGTCGCCGTGAACGCGCGCGTGGCGCCGGTCGACGCCGCGCCCCCGACGCTCGAGGGCGACGCGGATGGGCTCACGCTCCTCGCGTATCCGTCGTTCAGGTTCTACGACGGGCGCGGCGCGAGTCGCGCGTGGCTGCAGGAAACGCCGGACACGATGACGCAGGCCGTGTGGGATCCGTGGGTCGAGATCGCGGTGGAGACGGCGGCGAAGCTCGGAATCGCCCAGGGCGACGTCGTCAGGCTCACGTCACCCTACGGCTCGATCGAGCTTCCCGCGTACGTCTCGCCGACGCTCCATCCACGGGCGGTCGCCGTGCCGATCGGCCATCGCTACGCGCCCTATCACACGCCGCGCTACGTGACGGCGCCCGCGGGCTCGCGCAACCCGGTGGCGCTGCTCGGGGCGGCCGCCGAGAGCGCGTCCGGCGGCCCCGCGTACCTCGGGGTCCGTGTGAGGCTCGCCAAGACGGGCGCCCGGCGCCCGCTCGCCATCCTCCAGGCGACTCACGACCAGCAGGGTCGCGAGCTCGCGCAGCACGTGGATCTGGGCGCCGCGCGCGAGCAGGCGCTCCGGGGCAAGCCGGAGCACGAGGAGTACTTCAGCATGTACCCGGACCAGAAGTACCCGGGGTACCGCTGGGGCATGGCGATCGACGTGGACGCGTGCGTCGGCTGCCAGGCGTGCGTGGTCGCGTGCCAGGCGGAGAACAACGTGCCCATCGTCGGGCGCGCCCAGGCGGCGTACGGACGGCAACTCCAGTGGATCCGCATCGAGCGCTGGGCCGAAGGGAACCCGGGCCACCCCACGAACCTCTTCCTGCCGATGCTCTGCCAGCACTGTGAGGTCGCGCCGTGCGAGCCGGTCTGCCCCGTCTTCGCCGCGTACCGGACCGAGGAAGGCCTGAACGGGCAGGTCTACAACCGCTGCGTGGGCACGCGCTACTGCGGCAACAATTGTCCCTACCACGTGCGCCGCTTCAACTGGTTCCAGTACGAGTTCCCCGCGCCGCTCGACGTGCAGCTGAACCCCGATGTGACGGTCCGCCAGCTCGGGGTCATGGAGAAGTGCACGATGTGCATTCAGCGCATCATCGCGGGCAAGGACCACGCGCGTGACGCGAAGCGCGCCGTGAGGGACGGCGACATCCTGACCGCCTGCCAGCAGACGTGCCCCACGCGAGCGATCACCTTCGGCAATCTCAAGGATGCGCAGAGCGCCATGGTGAGGTTCGCCCACTCGTCGCGCGCCTATCACGTCCTGGAGGAGATCGGGACGCGGCCCTCCGTCACCTACCTGAAGAAGGTCGTCCGGGAGCACGCGTGAGCCGATGAGCGACAGCCACGCCACCTCCCCCACGTTCGCCGACGTCACCCGCGACGTCGCCCGCACGCTCGCCCCGCCGGGCAACCTCTACTTCGGCTGGATGAGCGTCGTCGCCCTGATCCTCACGGCCGGGATCGTCGCCTGGACCGGCCAGATCTGGTGGGGCATGGGGATGGCCGGCAAGCGCGTGCCCCAGATGTGGGCGATGTACATCACGAGCTTCGTGTTCTGGATCGGCATCGGCCACGCGGGCACACTGATCTCCGCGATCCTCTACCTCTTTCGAGCGCGCTGGCGGACGTCGATCTACCGCGCGGCGGAGGCGATGACGATCTTCGCCGTGATGACGGCGGGGCTCTTCCCGCTGATCCACGCCGGGCGCATGTGGTTCGCCTACTACCTGCTGCCGTACCCGAACCAGCGGGACCTGTGGCCGAACTTCCGGTCGCCGCTCGTCTGGGACGTGTTCGCGATCTCGACCTACCTCTCGATCAGCACGGTGTTCTTCATCGTCGGGCTGGTCCCCGACATCGCGGCGCTGCGCGACGTGTCGAGCGGCTGGCGGCGGCGGATCTACGCGATGCTCGCGCTCGGCTGGGAGGGCGCCGACTCGCAGTGGCGCCACTACCGGCGCGCCTACGGCCTGCTGGCCTCGCTCGCGACGCCGCTCGTCCTGTCGGTCCACAGCGTGGTGTCGTGGGACTTCGCGATGGCGCTCGTTCCGGGCTGGCACTCGACCCTCTTCGCGCCGTTCTTCGTGGACGGCGCCATCTTCTCGGGCTTCGCGATGGTGCTGATCCTCGTCCTGCCCATGCGCCACTTCTTCGGGCTCCACACCTACATCCAGGAGAAGCACCTGGACGCGATGGGGAAGCTCATCCTGGTGACGGGTCTGGTGCTGACGTACTTCTACCTGTGCGAGATCTTCACCACGCTCTACAGCGGCGACGACATCGACAAGGCCTCGCTCTTCTGGAAGGTGACGAAGACCTACGCGTGGGCTCTCTGGCTGATGTACTTCTGCAACTGCGTCTCGCCGCTGATCCTCTTCTGGAAGGCGGCGCGCACGAGCCCGGTCGTGCTCTACGTCGTGTCCATCCTCGTCTTGATCGGCATGTGGTTCGAGCGCTTCAACATCATCGTCCCGTCCCTCGGGCACGACTTCTACCCGTACACGTGGGGCATCTTCTACCCGAGCCCGACCGACACGATGATCGTCATCGGCAGCTTCGCCTGGTTCTTCCTCCTGTTTCTCGGGTTCATCCGGGTGATGCCGTCGCTCTCGGTCGTCGAGGTCAAGGAGACGCTGCCGCCGCCCATGAAGGACAAGGCCCATGGCAGCCACCACTGAGACGCTCGTGGGCGTCTTCGCCCACGTGGACACGACGGTACGCGCGCTCGAGGAGCTCTGGGCGAAGGGCTACCACGACGTCACCGTCTACACGCCCGTCCCGGTGCACGAGATCGAGGAGGTCCTCGAGCGTGACCGTCCCCTCAGCCGGGTCCGTCTCTTCACGCTGCTCGGCGGGCTCACCGGGATCGTCTCGGCCTTCCTGCTGACCATCTGGACCTCGCTCGTGTGGGGGCTCGTCACCGGGGGCAAGTATCTTCAACTCGCCCCCGAGGGCATCGTCGGAGCGTCGTTGCCGCCGTTTTTCATCATCGCGTTCGAGCTGATGGTCCTCTTCGGCGGGATCGCGACCGTGATCGGCATGGTGGTGCTGGGCCGCCTGCCCCGGTTCCGTCCGAGCCGGGGCTTCGACCCGCGCTTCACGAACGATCGCTTCGGCATCGCCGTCCACTGCGCGCCAGAGCGCTCCACGTCGGTGCGGGAAATCCTCCGCGAGGCGGGCGCCGAGGACGTGCGCGCATGAAGTACGTCTTCATCCTCACGCTGTTGATCGTCGCCGCCAGCGGCGGGCTCATGGGCGCGGCCGTCGTCGTCCGCTGGAGCGACAACATGACCAAGACCGCCAAGATCGTGCCCGGCGAGCGCGTGTTCAAGATGCCGGCGGGCGTGGTGCCGCGCGGGGGCGACCTGGTCCTTCCGAAGGAAGCACGCGACCGCGCGGCCAAGCAGCCGAACCCGATCAAGGTGTCCGAGGCGTCCGTCGCGAGCGGGCGTCAGGACTTCCAGATCTTCTGCGTGCCGTGCCACGGCCCGGAGGCCAAGGGCGGCGTGACGGGCCCCGTGGCGACGAAGTTCATCCCCACGCCCGACCTGACCAACGCCCAGCTCCAGAAGCAGCGGACCGACGGGTACTGGCACAGCTACATCGTCGCCGGCGGCGCCGTGATGCCGTCGTACGGTGAGGCGCTCTCCTCCGAAGAGGCGTGGCACATCGTCAACTACCTCCGGACCCTCGCGCAGAAATGACCGTCTTCTGGGGTCTCGTCACGGCGGCCGGAGCCGTCGCCTTTCTCACGGGCGCGCGCTCGGCTGATGCCCGGGCGGTGTGGTCGATCTACCTGGTGAACCTGGTGTTCTGGTCGGGGCTCGCCGTGACCGGTCCCGCCATCGCCGCCATGATGCAGCTCACCCAGGCGCGGTGGTCGCCGAGCGTCCGGCGGATCGCGCTGACGACGGCGGGCTTCCTGCCGGCAGCCTTCGTCCTGTTCCTCGTGCTCTTCGCGGGCCAGACGACGCTCTACCCGTGGGTGACGACGCCGGTGGTCGCGAAGCAGGCGTGGCTGAACGTGCCCTTCTTTTGGCTGCGGACGCTCGCCGGCGCGGCAGCGCTCTTTATCGCGGCGCTGGCACTCGTGACGGCGCTCGTACGCGATGCGGTGCCGCCCGACGACGAACGAGAGCACGCCCGGCGGAACCGCCTCGCGGTCGTCCTCCTTGTCCTCTGGGTGATCGGCGTCTCGCTGTGGGGCTTCGACCTCGTGATGTCGCTCGACCCCAAGTGGTACAGTGGCCTCTTCGGCGGGTACTTCGTGGTCACCACCCTCTACATCGGGTTCTGCCTCCTGTCGCTCCTCACGATACGCGCGAACGCGAGCGGGCAAGCCTCGATCCCGCCCGCGGCCGTGCAGGATGTCGCGAAGCTCCAGTTCGCGATGTCGATCATGTGGATGTACTTCTTCTGGTCCCAGTACCTCGTGATCTGGTACGGAAACGTCCCCATCGAGACCCGCTTCTTCGCGACGCGCTTCTTCACCCAGCCGTGGCTCACGCTCGCGTGGTTCGTGCTGGTCGTCGGCTGGCTGATCCCGTTCGTGTACCTGTGTAAGCGCCTCACGGGCCGGCCGCCCCAGCGGCACACGCCGCTCGTCGTGGCCTCGCTGTTCGGCCTCGTGGCGATCTTCTTCGAGCGCGTCCTGGTCGTGTTCCCATCGGTGTCGCCGAGCGCCCGCCTCCCGTTCGGCGCCCGCGACCTCGCGATCACGGCCGGGTTCCTCGGGCTTTTCGTGCTTTGCCGGCGCTGGTTCTTCAGCCAGTTCAAGCCCGTCATCAACCTCCCTCACACCGGTCACTAGCTCTCCCGCTACGCGATCCGACGGCGCGAGGGCGGGAGCGCCCTCCTCGACCACGCTAGCTCTTCTCGTCGGCGGCTACGTGGTTCACGCTTGGCCGAGTCTGACCGCAGAAGCTACGGGTCTCGGACGGCACTCCCGCCCTCGCGCCGTCGAACCTCGGGCCTGTAGTACAGTAGCGATGTGCTGAGCGTCGAAGAGGCGCTTGAAGCGATTCTTTCACGCATCGCCCCGCTGGGAACGGAGCTGGTGGAGCTTGCGGCGACGCTCGGACGCGTTCTCGCCGAGCCCGTCGTCTCGCGCCGTGAGCTCCCGCCATGGCCCAACTCGTCGATGGATGGTTACGCGATCCGCGCGGCGGACACGCGCGCGGGTAGCGCGGAGCTGGCGGTCGTCGGCCGGATCATCGCCGGGTCCTTGCCCGCGCGGCCGCTGCAGGCAGGTGAGGCGATGCGGATCTTCACGGGTGCGCCGCTGCCCGACGGGGCGGACGCCGTCGTGCCGCAGGAGGACGTCACCGGTGACGGTGAGCGCGTCACGGTCGGAAAGCGCGTGGAGCCTGGCGCGTTCGTACGGCCGGCGGGCGAGGACATCCGCGCGGGCGACGTCGTCATTGGCGCGGGCCAGACGATCTCTCCGGCCGAGATCGGCGTGCTGGCAGCGCTCGGCTACGCCCGCGTGCGCGTCCACCGCCGGCCACGGGTCGCCGTTCTCTCCACGGGCAACGAGCTCGCGGACCTCGGCACCGAGCCCGGGCCGGGCCAGATCCCGAACACGAACACCTACTCGCTGATGGCGCAGGTGGTCGAGGCGGGCGCCGAGCCGGTGAGCCTCGGCGTCGTGCCGGACCGGCTCGAGGCGATCGTCGAACGGATCCGCTGGGCGGCGTCGGCCGACGTGCTCGTGTCCTCGGCCGGCGTGTCGGTGGGCGAGCTCGACCTCGTCAGGGAAGCGCTCGTCCAGTGCGGAGCCGAGCTCCACCTGTGGAAAGTCTCGATGCGTCCCGGCAAGCCCATCACGTTCGGCTCGCTGGAGGACCGGCCCGTCTTCGGGCTGCCGGGCAACCCGGTGTCGGCGATGGTGACCTTCGAGCTCTTCGTGCGTCCGGCGCTGCGAAAGATGGCAGGGTGCCTCGCCGTCGACCGGCCCCGCGTCTGGGCGCGGGTGCTCGAGCCGGTCCGGAACCCCGGCGGCCGGCGTGGCTACCTGCGGGTGACGCTCGCGCGGGACGGCAGGGAGTATGGCGCGCGGCTCACCGGCGATCAGGGCTCGGGCATCCTCAGCTCCATGGTGCGTGCCGACGGCCTCGCGGTGGTGGCGCCGGACACGATTGTGCCGGTGGGCGAGCGGGTGGAGGTCATCCTCCTCCGCGCGCCGGTACCCGGCGCGCCGGTACCTCGCGCGCCCAGAAATTGACTTCGTTTTCGTCCGCGTGCTACGGTCGGCGCGGATGACTCGCGCCCTCGCCATCCTGGCCGCCATGGTCGTCGTCGCGACCGGCTGCGCAACCAGGGGCGCGGTGACGCGGCTCCGTGCCGACCTCGCCCAGCTCCGCTCCGAGCTCGCCTACACGCGTGCCGCGCAGGAGACCGCGATACAGGACATCGCCCACGCCACGGCCGAGCTGAGGGCGCTCGACGCGCGCACCCGTGAACTGGCCGGCAGGGTGCGCGAGACCGCCGACGAGGCCGCGAGACTCGGCACGCGCACCGGGGCGGCCGAGGAGGCCGTGCGCGAGACCCGTGCGCGTGTCCAGACGCTCGCGACGCCGCCGCCGGCGCCGCCCGTCGCCCCACCGCCCGGGCGGCCGGCGGCCGCCCAGTCAGCCCCGCCGGTCGAGCGGCCCGCACGTGAGCCGCACGAACCGCGGGCAGTAGCCCCCGAGCGGGCGTACGCCGCGGCGATGGCGAGCTTCCGCGCGAATGAGCACGGCCAGGCGGTCCTCGATCTCCTCGACTTTCTGGCCCGCTACCCGAAACACCCGCTCGCCGGGAACGCACAGTACTGGATCGGCGAGGCGTACTACGTGCAGCATGACTACCCCCAGGCGCTGGTCGAGTTCCAGAAGGTCCTCGATCACGGCGGCCTGAAGATGCCCGAGGCGCTCGTCAAGATCGGCCTGTGTCACCTGAGCCTGCGCGATCGGAACCGGGCGCGCCAGATGTGGCAGCGCGTGGTGCGGGACTACCCGGGCTCGGAGCCGGCGAGGATGGCCGCGTCACTCCTTCGCACGGACGCCGCGGCCCAGCGCTAGCGCCTCGCGCGACTGTATCCGCCTGGAGTCTTTGACCGGGCGGGCCCGTCCGATATACTGAGCCTCCGCTGCGTCGCGCTGATCCATGGACGAGCTCTATCCAGGAGACCCGAACTATCCCGCGTTGCTCGGCGCGATCCCGTCGCCGCCGACGCTCTACGTGCGCGGCGCGGTCACCGTGGACGATGCGCTCGCGCTCGCGATCGTCGGCGCGCGCGACGCCACGCCGTACGGCGTCGAAGTCGCCGAGCGACTGGCCGGCGAGCTCGGGGCGCGCGGCGTGACGATCGTGAGCGGCCTCGCGCGCGGCATCGACGCGGCGGCGCACCGGGGCGCGCTCGACGCGGGCGGACGCACGCTCGCCGTTCTCGGGTGCGGCATCGATGTCGTGTACCCACCGGAGAACCGCGCGCTCGCACGCACGATCGAGGCGCAGGGGGCGCTCGTGTCGCAGTTCGCGCGCGGCGCGCCGGCGCTCGCCGGCCACTTCCCGGCGCGCAATCGCACGCTCGCCGGGCTCAGCCTCGGCGTCGTCGTGGTCGAAGCGGCCGAGCGGAGCGGCGCCCTGATCACGGCGGGTTTCGCCGGCGACCTCGGGCGCGAAGTATTCGCCGTTCCAGGCAGAATTACTTCCGCGACGAGCGCCGGAACGAACCGGCTCATCCAGGACGGTGCTAAACTGATTACTTGTTGGCAGGACGTCGTGTCAGAATTGCCGGAACCGTGGCGTCGCATGATTCGCGCGTCGTCGTCGCCGACGACGCAGGGATCTCCGCGGCCGGACGGGCAGAGCGACGAGGGCCGAGTGCTAGCAATGTTGACGCCGGATGAGCCGCAACACATCGAGCAGTTGATCGCGCGCGGCGGGTTCGAGCCCTCGCGCGTCGCGGCGACGCTCGTCGCGCTCGAGCTGGGCGGGTGGGCCCGGCAGCTTACGGGACAGCGATGGGTCTCGGTCGGCGCACGCGCAAGGAGAACGTAGTGGCGAAGCGATCGCTGGTCGTAGTGGAATCGCCCACGAAGGTGAAGACGATCCAGAAGTATCTGGACTCGAGCTTCGTCGTCAAGGCGTCGATGGGCCATGTGCGCGATCTGCCGAAGTCCCAGCTCGGCGTCGATCCCAAGAAAGGGTTCAAGCCGAAGTACGTCGTCTCGCCCGGGAAGAAGAAGGTCCTCGACGAGCTGAAGAAGGCGGCCGCGAACGCCGACACCCTCTACGTCGCCACGGATCCCGACCGCGAGGGCGAGGCGATCGGCTGGCACCTGGCCCAGGAGCTCGACGTCGGCAAGAACAACGTCTATCGCGTCTCGTTCAACGAGATCACCGAGCGCGCGGTGCGGGGCGCGTTCGCCAAGCCCGGGCGCATCGACCTCAAGAAGGTCGACGCGCAGCAGGCGCGCCGCGTGCTCGACCGTCTCGTCGGCTACAAGCTCTCCCCGCTCCTCTGGGACAAGGTCCAGCGCGGGCTCTCGGCCGGGCGGGTGCAGTCGGTGGCCGTCCGGTTGATCGTGGACCGCGAGCGCGAGATCCAGGCGTTCGTCCCGGTCGAGTACTGGTCGCTCCACGCGCGGCTCGCCGCCAAGCTCCCGCCCGAGTTCGTCGCGACGCTGAAGGAGGTCGACGGCGAGAAGGTGTCGTTGGCGGACGGGGACGCGACGCGCGCGCTCATGGCGTCGCTCCAGGACGCCCGGTTCCTCGTCAAGTCGGTCACGCGCGGCGAGCGCCGCCGGAACCCGGTGCCGCCGTTCATCACCTCGACCCTGCAACAGGAGGCGGGCCGGAAGCTCGGCTTCACCGCGAAGAAGACGATGGCGGTCGCCCAACAGCTCTACGAGGGGATCGACCTCGGAGCCGAGGGCGCGAAGGGCCTCATCACCTATATGCGCACCGACTCGGTCCGCGTGGCGCGCGAAGCGCAGGCGGAGGCGCGGGAGTGGATCACGGCTCGGCTCGGACTCGATTACGTGCCCGACGCGCCGCCCGCATACCGCTCGCGCGGGAGCGCCCAGGAGGCGCACGAGGCGATCCGACCCTCCGAGGTCCGCCTGGAGCCGAGGAGCGTGGCGCGGTTCCTCACGAAGGACCAGCTCGCCCTCTATCGGCTCGTCTGGGAGCGCTTCCTGGCGAGCCAGATGATGCCGGCGGTCTACGACACCGTGACGGCAGATATCGAGGCCGGCCGGTGTCTCTTCCGCGCCCAGGGCGCGACGCTCAGGTTCAAGGGGTTCACGGCCGTCTACGAGGAGAGCCGCGAGGACGAGCCACGGCCCGTGGAGGACGACCCCGAGAGCGCTGTCCCGCAGCTCGAGGAGGGCGAGGTGTTGCGGCTCCTCGCGCTCGATCCCAGACAGCACTTCACGCAGCCGCCGCCGCACTACACCGAGGCCTCGCTGATCAAGACTCTCGAGGAGCTCGGCATCGGCCGCCCGTCCACGTACGCGTCGATCCTCGGCACGATCATCAATGAGCGCGGCTACGTGCGTCGCGAGCGGAAGGCGCTCGTCCCGACCGAGCTGGGCATCGAGGTGACCAACTTCCTGAAGCCCTTCTTCCCAGAGATCATGGATGTCGAGTTCACCGCGCAGATGGAGGACTCGCTCGACAAGATCGAGGAGGGAGATCGGAAGTGGGTCGATACGGTTCAGGAGTTTTATGCGCGGTTCGAGAAGGACCTCAAGAAGGCGAGCAAAGAGGGGCGTAACGTCAAGGTCGGCGCCCCGACCGGGGAGCAGTGCCCCGAGTGCGGCAAGGGGCTGGTCGAGCGGTGGAGCCGGTACGGGAAATTCATCGCCTGCTCGGCCTATCCCGAGTGCAAGTACAAACGGAACTTGCCGGGGAACGGGCGCGCAGAGGACCAGCCCACCGACGAGCTCTGCCCGGCGTGCGGCAAGCCGATGGTCATCAAGCACGGGCGCTTCGGGAAGTTCATCGCGTGCTCGGGTTACCCGGAGTGCAAGACCACGAAGCCCGTGACGCTCGGCATCGCGTGCCCTCAGCCGGGGTGCACGGGGCAGCTCACCGAGCGCCGCTCGCGGCGGGGCCGCGTGTTCTTCGGCTGCTCGGCCTACCCGACCTGTAGGTTCGTCGTCTGGCAGCGGCCCGTCCTGGAGCCGTGCCCGAAGTGTGGCGCCCCGTTTACGACCGAGCGCGCCGCGCGCGGCCGCGTGCTCCGGCGGTGCGTGCGCGAGGGGTGCGACTTCGAGCGGGAGGTCGAGATCTCGGTCGCATGAGCGACCCGCTATCGGCATTCTTGACGTACCTGTCGCTGGAGAAGGCCGCGTCGCCCCACACGCTGCGGAGCTACCGGAGCGACCTGTGCGAGTTCCGAACGTTCGTCGGGCCCGAGAAGCCACTCAAGCAGGTCGACGGGCGCATGGTGCGCGCCTACCTGGCGCACCTGCACTCCCGCGGCCTCGACGCGTCGTCGGTCGCCCGGAAGCTCGCCGCGCTGCGGAGCTGGTTCCGCTTCCTCGTTCGCCGGCGGGTGCTCGCCCGCAACGTGGCCCGCGAGATTCGCGGCCCGCGCCTCGGACGCAAGCTCGTGTCGTTCCTGCCGATCGATGAGGCGCAGGTGCTGGTGGACGGCAAGGCGGTCGGCGGCGCCGCGCGCGAGCGGGACGTGGCGATCCTCGAGCTCCTGTACGCGACGGGGCTGCGCGTGTCGGAGCTGACCGGCCTGGACATGGATGACGTGGACCGGGCCGGGCAGACCGTGCGCGTGCTGGGCAAAGGGCGGAAGGAGCGGATCGTTCCCTTCGGGGACCGGGCGGCGCGCGCGCTCGACGCCTACCTCGGACGGCGCGCCGAGCGGCGCGGGACGCTCTTCGCGAACCAGCGCGGCGGCCGGCTCTCCGCCCGGGCGGTCCACGCGATCGTGCGGAAGAGCGCCGTGGCAGCGGGCATCGCGCGTCGGGTGAGCCCGCACACGCTCCGCCACACGTTCGCGACGCACCTGCTCGACGCGGGCGCCGACCTCCGGGTCATCCAGGAGCTCCTCGGCCACAGCCGGCTCAGCACGACCCAGCGCTACACCCACGTCGGCGCCGACCAGCTCATGCGCGTCTACGACGCCGCCCACCCGCGGGCGCGCGGCGCCTCCGCGTGATCTCCGGCCCCTTCGAGGCGACGACCGTCGTCGCCGTCCGCCACCGCGACCAGGTGGCCGTCGCCGGTGACGGCCAGGTCTCGATCGGGAACACCATCGTGAAGGCGGGCGCCAAGAAGGTGCGGAAGCTCTACCACGACCGCATCCTGGCCGGCTTCGCCGGCACCGCGGCCGACGCGTTCACGCTCTTCTCACGCTTCGAGAGCCGGCTCGACGAGCACCGGGGCAACCTCGCGCGCGCCGCGGTGGAAGTCGCCAAGGACTGGCGCACCGACCGCGTCCTCCGGCGGCTCGAGGCGCTCCTCGCGGTCGCCGACCGCGAGCACTCGTTCATCATCTCGGGCAACGGCGACGTCATCGAGCCCGACGACGGCCTCATCGGCATCGGCTCGGGCGGGGCGTACGCGCTCGCGGCGGCCCGCGCGCTGGTCGCGCACTCGGACCTCGACGCCAAGGGCATCGTGACCGAGGCGATGCGCGTCGCCGCCTCGATCTGCGTCTTCACCAACGACCACATCAGCGTGGAAGTCCTGTGAATCAGGACCTGACGCTCACCCCGGCGCAGATCGTCGCCGAGCTCGACCGCTACATCGTCGGCCAGGAGCGGGCCAAGCGCGCCGTGGCCATCGCGTTGCGCAACCGCTGGCGGCGGCAGAACCTGCCGCCCGAGCTGCGCGACGAGGTGGCGCCGAAGAACATCATCATGATCGGCCCGACCGGCGTCGGGAAGACCGAGGTCGCCCGCAGGCTCGCGAAGCTCGCCCAGGCGCCCTTCTTGAAGGTCGAGGCCTCCAAGTACACCGAGGTCGGCTACGTGGGCCGCGACGTGGAATCGATGGTCCGCGACCTCACCGAGCTCTCGGTGAACATGGTCAAGGCCGAGATGATGGCGCGCGTGCAGGAGCGGGCGGAGCAGCTCGCCGAGGAGCGGCTTCTCGACCTCCTGCTGCCGAGGCGGACGCACGAGCCCTTCTCGTCGGGCTCGCTCGAGGAGGTCACGCCGGATGCCTCGCGCGAGACCACGATGGACAAGCTCCGGGTCCAGCTGCGAGCCGGCCGGCTCGACGACCGGATGGTCGAGCTCGAGACGCAGCAGCAGGCGATGCCGATGATCGAAGTGCTCTCCGGTCAGGGCATGGAGGAGATGGGGATCCACCTGAAGGACATGCTGTCGAATCTCATGCCGACGCGGACCAAGCGGCGCCGGGTGCGGATCGCCGAGGCGCGGCGGCTCCTCGTTCAGGAGGAGGCGCAGAAGCTCGTCGACATGGAGGAGGTCGTGGCGCAGGCGATCCGGCGGGCCGAGAACGCGGGGATCATCTTCCTCGACGAGCTCGACAAGATCGCCGGGCGCGAGGCGGGCCACGGGCCCGACGTCTCCCGCGAGGGCGTCCAGCGGGACCTGCTGCCGATCGTGGAGGGCTCGGCCGTCACGACCAAGTACGGGATCGTGCGCACCGACCACGTCCTGTTCATCGCGGCCGGCGCCTTTCACATCGCGAAGCCCTCGGACCTCATCCCCGAGCTCCAGGGGCGCTTCCCGATCCGCGTCGAGCTCGACCCCTTGACGCGCGAGGATTTCGTCCGCATCCTGACGGAACCGCAGAACGCGTTGCTCAAGCAGTACACGGAGCTGCTGCGGACGGAGCAGGTGGCTCTCAAGTTCGCGCCGGACGCGGTGGAGGCGATCGCGGACATTGCGATGAAGGTGAACACGAGCACGGAGAACATCGGGGCGCGGCGGCTCTACACGATCATGGAGCGGCTGCTGGAGGAGATCTCGTTCAACGCCCCGGAGATGCCGGGCAAGGAGCTGACCATCGACGCCGGCTACGTGTGGGGACGCCTCAGCGACATCACCAGCGACCAGGACCTGTCGAGGTACATTTTGTGATGGCGATGCGCGGAGCAGGCGAGGCGAGGGGATGACGGACCCGCGAAGGGCGGAGGTGCTCCTCGAGGCGCTCCCGTACATCCGGGAGTTCCGCGGCAAGACGGTCGTCATCAAGTACGGCGGGGCCGCGATGGAGCGCGCGGACCTCAAGGAGCCGTTCGCGCTCGACGTGATCCTGCTCCGTTTCGTGGGCATCAAGCCGGTCATCGTCCACGGCGGCGGCCCGCAGATCGGCGCCTTCATGAAGCGCCTCGACATGGAGCCTCACTTCGTGGGAGGCATGCGCGTGACCGACGAGGAGACCGTCGAGATCGTAGAGATGGTCCTGGTGGGCAAGATCAACAAGGCGATCGTGGGTCTGATCAACCACCACGGCGGCAAGGCGGTCGGGCTCTCCGGGAAGGACGCGGGGCTGCTCCGCGCGCGCCGGCGGCTGCACCGGCTCGCGAACGGCGAAGAGGTGGATATCGGCCTCGTCGGCGAGGTCGAGGAGGTGAACACCGAGCCGATCCGGCTCCTGGAGGACGCCGGCTTCATCCCGGTCATCGCGCCGGTCGGCGTCGGCGCGGGCGGCGAGACCTACAACATCAACGCCGACCTGGTCGCCGGCGAGATCGCCGCGGCGCTGGGCGCCGAGAAGCTCGTCCACCTCACGGATGTCCAGGGGATTCTCGACGGCGAGAAGCACCTGATCAGCACGCTGAGCCGCAAAGAGGCGGAGCGGCTCATGTCGGCCGGGGTGATCGAGGGCGGGATGGTCCCGAAGATCGAGTCGGCGCTGCGGGCGCTCGAGGGCGGAACCTCGAAAGCCCACATCCTCGACGGCCGGGTCCCGCATGCGATTCTGCTGGAGCTGTTCACGCGCGAGGGCATCGGGACCGAGATCGTCCTCTAGGGAAGGGTGCACGTCATGGACACCAAACAGCTGCTGGAGTGGGCGGCGAAGTACCACACCCCGAACTACGCGCGGGCTCCGATCTGCCTCGTCCGCGGTGACGGCGTCCGCGTCTGGGACTCCGACGGCAAGGAGTACCTCGACTTCGGCGCGGGGATCGCGGTCGCCTCGCTCGGCCACTGCCACCCGCGCGTGACCGGCGCGATCCGCGAGGCGGCGGCGACGCTGCTGCACGTGTCGAACCTCTACCACACGGCGCCCCAGATCCACCTGGCGAAGCTCCTCTGCGACCACTCCTTTGCCGACCGGGTCTTCTTCTGCAACTCCGGGGCGGAGGCGAACGAGGCCGCGCTCAAGCTCGTGCGCAAGTACGCCAAGGAGCGGTACGCCTCGGACCGCTACGAGGTGATCGCCACGCGCAACGCCTTCCACGGCCGGACGTTCGCCACCGTGACGGCTACTGGCCAGGAGAAATACCAGCACGGCTTCGAGCCGCTCGTGCCCGGCTTCAAGCACGTGCCCTACAACGATCTCCGGGCGATGGAGCGCGCGATCGACAGCCGGACGGCGGCGCTCATCGTCGAGCCGATCCAGGGGGAAGGGGGCGTGATCGTCCCCGACGACGACTATCTGCCCGGGCTGCGCAAGCTCTGCGACGCGTCGGGCGCCCTCCTGATCCTCGACGAGGTCCAGACCGGCGTCGGCCGCACGGGCACGCTCTGGGCGTACGAGCACTCGGGGATCGAGCCCGACGTCATGACCCTCGCCAAGGCGCTCGCCAACGGCGTGCCGATCGGGGCCATGCTGACGCGCGAGGAGGTTGCGCGCGCGCTGGGGCCGGGCACGCACGGCTCGACGTTCGGCGGGACGCCGTTCGTGACCTCCGTTGCGCTGGCGACGCTCCAGACGGTGCTCGGTGAGAAGATCCCCGAGCGCGCGGCGCGGATGGGACGGCGCCTCATGGACGGTCTGAGGCGGTTGGCGCAGGGGCCGGTCGGGATCCGCGAGGTCCGGGGGCGGGGCCTGCTCATCGGCGTCGAGCTCGACCGTCCCGTCAGCCCCATCCTCGACGCCTGTCGGAACGCCGGGCTCCTCGTCCTGTCGGCGGGCGAGAACGTGCTGCGTCTGGTCCCACCCCTGATCATCGAGGAGGACCACTGCGACCGGGCGCTCGAGATCGTCGACACGGCGCTCCGGCCCAAGGCATGATGCGCCACTTTCTCTCGTCGGCGGACCTGACGCGCGATGCGGCGCTCCAGGTATTCCAGCTCGCCGCGGACCTCAAGCAGCGCTGGAAGGCGGGACGGCGCGGCACGCCGCTCGCCGGCCGCACGATGGCGCTGATCTTCGAGAAGCCGTCCCTCCGGACCCGCGTCACCTTCGAGGTCGGGATCGTCCAGCTCGGCGGGCGCGCCGTCTACCTCTCGGGCGCGGAGATCGGCCTGGGCACGCGCGAGTCGGTTGCGGACGTGGCGCGGAACCTCGCGCGCTGGGTGGACGGCATCGCCGCGCGCGTCTACGCGCACGCGACGATCGAGACGCTCGCCCGCCACGCGACCGTCCCCGTGATCAACGGGCTCTCCGACTCCGAGCACCCGTGTCAGGCGCTCGCCGACTTCTTCACGCTGTGGGAGCGGGGCGTCGACATCGGCGCGATGCGGCTCGCGTGGATCGGCGACGGTAACAACGTGTGCCACTCCGTGATCCTCCTGGGCGCGTTGCTCGGCGCCTCGACCGTCGTCGCGTGCCCGCCCGGCTACGAGCCGGCCCCGCGGGTCCTGGACGCGGCGCGCCGGCTCGGCGGCCGGGTCGAGGTCACCGAGGACGCGCGGAAGGCCGCGGTAGGGGCCGACGTGATCTACACCGACGTGTGGACGAGCATGGGACAGGAGGCGGAGCGGGTGCGGCGTCAGGAGGCGTTCAGCCGCTACCAGGTCAACGAGACGATCGTGGGCTTCGCGAAGCCCTCGGTGCTGGTCATGCACTGCCTGCCCGCCCATCGGGGCGAGGAGATCACCGACGCGGTGCTCGACGGCCCGCACTCGATCGCCCTCGACCAGGCGGAGAACCGGCTCCACGCCCAGAAGGCGGTCATCCTGACGCTGCTGGGAGGCTCGATCGACGATGTCTAGCCCCAAGCGCATCGTCCTCGCGTACTCGGGGGGGCTCGACACCTCGGTCATCCTGCGTTGGCTGATCGAGCGCTACCGCTGCGAGGTCGTCGCCTTCTGCGCCGACCTCGGCCAGGGGGAGGAGCTCGTGTCGATCCGCGAGAAGGCGCGCCGGACCGGCGCGTCGTCCGTGCACATCGTGGACCTGCGCGAGGAGTTCGTCCGCGACTTCATTTTCCCGATGCTCCGCGGCAATGCCGTGTACGAGGGCGCGTACCTCCTCGGCACCTCGATCGCGCGTCCGCTCATCGCGCGTGCCCAGGTAGAGATCGCGGCGAAGGAGGGGGCGGACGCCGTCGCCCACGGCGCCACGGGGAAGGGCAACGACCAGGTGCGTTTCGAGCTGACCTACGCCGCGCTGGCGCCCCACCTGCGTGTGATCGCGCCGTGGCGCGAGTGGGAGCTCGGCTCCCGCACCGCGCTCATCGAGTTCGCGAAGCGACACGACATCGCGGTGCCCGTGACGGCCGAGCGCCCGTACAGCGTCGACCGTAACCTCTTCCACATCTCCT
This sequence comes from Candidatus Rokuibacteriota bacterium, assembly GCA_003220675.1. Lineage (GTDB taxonomy): Bacteria > Methylomirabilota > Methylomirabilia > Rokubacteriales > CSP1-6 > 20CM-2-70-11. Next base: position 24,069 of record QHTD01000062.1, read on the forward strand.
ACGAGGGCGGGGTGCTGGAGGATCCGTGGCGGGAGCCGCCGGCGAAGATGTTCCTGCTCACCAACGACCCCGAGGGGGCGCCCGACGTGCCAGTGCACGTGGAGCTCGAGTTCGAGCGTGGCGACCCGGTCGCGATCGACGGCGAGCGGCTCCTGCCCGTCCCGCTCCTGACTCGGCTCAACCGGCTGGGCGGCGAGCACGGCATCGGCCGTGCGGACATCGTCGAGAACCGATTCGTCGGGATGAAGTCGCGCGGCGTGTACGAGACGCCGGGCGGCACGATCCTGCACGCCGCGCGCCGGGCGCTCGAGTCGCTCACACTCGACCGCGAGGTGCTCCACCTGCGCGACTCGCTCGTGCCACGGTACGCCGAGATGATCTACTACGGCTTCTGGTTCTCGCCCGAGCGCCAGACGCTGCAGACCTTTTTGGATGAGTGCGCGCGCGATGTCACCGGCACGGTCCGCCTCAAGCTCTACAAGGGCAACGTCACCGTCGTCGGCCGGCGCTCTCCGCGGTCCCTGTACCGGACCGATTTCGCTACGTTCGAGGCCGATACCGTGTACCGTCAGGGGGACGCCGAGGGGTTCATCAGCCTGAACGCGCTCCGTCTCAAGATCCGCGCCCTCCGCGATCGCGCCGGCTCCTAGGAGGCGTCCAGAGTGACTGCGTTCGACCGCCGGCTCCGCCGGCGCAATCGGATCCTGGGGGTGGCTCGGCGGGGGCCGTCGAGGCCCCCTTCGAGTCACTAGACCGTGCGCATCGACGTCGTGCTTGCCGCCGACGCGGTGGTGCCCGGGCAGCTCGATGGCTCGACCGCGCTCGTCGTCGACGTGCTTCGCGCCTCCACCACGATGATCACCGCGCTCGCCCACGGCTGCGCCTCCATCACGCCGGTCGCTGACCCCGCCGAGGCCCGGCGCCTGGCCGCGACGGAGGGCGCCGACGCCGCGGTCGCGGCCGGTGAGCGACGCGGCGAGCCGATTCCCGGGCTCGACCTCGGCAACTCGCCGGTCGAGTTCGCGATCGAGCGCGTTCGCGGCCGGGCCGTCTACCTCACGACGAGCAACGGCACGCGGGCGCTGCTCGCCGCGCGCCAGGCCCGGGCGGTCGGCGTGGCGGCCCTCGTCAACGTGAGCGCCGCCGCACGCTGGGCGGCCGGGCACGGGCTGGACGTTGTCGTCGTGTGTGCGGGCGAGCGGGGCGGCCGCTCGCTCGAGGACCACGTGTGCGCCGGGCTTCTCGTCGAGCGCGTGCGCGCCGGCGTCCCCAGCGTCGTGCCAAGCCCGGCGGCCCTCGCGGCGCTCGCCGTCGGCCGGCGCTACGCCGGCGACGTGACGCGCCTCCGACAGCACTCGCCCTGGGCGCGGCGACTCGTCGCCGCCGGACGCGGCGCCGACGTCACCGCGTGCCTTCGCCTGGACACGACCTCGCTCGTCCCGGTCTACCTGCCGAGCGTTGACAAGGTCGTTCCGGGGTGCGGATAATGGCGGAGTCGCGTGGACGGAGTCGTCACGTGAACCTACCCATCGGACTCACCCTCACGCGCATCGTCGCGGTGCCGCTGCTGATCGTCTTCTTGATCTCCTCCTCGCGCGTCCACGCGCTGATCGCCGTGGCCATCTTCGTCCTGGCGTCGATCACGGACTGGGCCGACGGGGCGGTGGCGCGCCGGCGCAATCAGGTCACGACGCTCGGCACGCTCCTGGACCCGATCGCCGACAAGCTGCTCGTCGCGGCCGCGCTCGTCTCGCTGCTGGCGATCGACAAGATCGACGCCTGGGTCGTCGTCGTGATCGTCGGACGCGAGCTCGCGGTGACGGGACTCCGCGCGGTGGCGGCCTCCGTCGGGGTCATCGTGCCCGCGTCGCGGCTCGCGAAGTGGAAGACGGTGAGCCAGTACGTGGCGATCACGATGCTGATCGTCGAAAAGGGGTTCGATCCGCCGGGCTTCCACATCGCCGCGGCCACCGTCCTCTGGGTGGCCCTCGGCCTGACCGTCGGCTCGGCAGTGGACTACTTCTACCGGTTCTTCCGGAAGGCCGACTACCGCGCGATCGTGCCGGGCGAAGAACGCTGGTCGTGAGCGGCGCCCTCGCGATCGCCGCCGCCTACGTGATCGGAGCGGTGCCGGTCGGCTTCCTCGTGGCGCGGGCGTTCGGCATCGGCGACATCCGCGGCCACGGCAGCGGCAACATCGGCGCGACCAACGTCCTGCGCGCGGCCGGCCGGGTCGCGGCGCTCGCCACACTCGCCGGCGACATCGCCAAGGGCTACGGCGCCGTGTGGGCGGCCGCGTGGCTCGCGGGGGGCGCGCTCGCCCCCAAGGCGCTCTGCGCGGTCGCCGCGGTGGTCGGCAACTGCTGGTCGGTCTTCCTCGGCTTCCGCGGCGGCAAGGGCGTGGCCACGGGCCTCGGCGCGCTGTTGAACCTCATGCCGCTGGCGGTGCTCCCCGCCATCCCCGCGTGGCTGGCAGTCGTCCTGACAACGCGCTATGTGTCGCTCGGGTGCATCGTCGGCGCGGCGTGCGTGCCCCTCGGCGCGCTGCTGCTCGGACAGCCGCGCCTTTTCACCCTTGCCGCGGTCATGGTCGCGGTTCTCATCATCACGCGCCACCAGGAGAACATCACGCGCCTCCTCGCGGGGAGCGAGCGTAAGCTCGGCGGGAACGCCGCGCCGCACGTGAGGACGCGGGAGGAACCGAGCCGATGATCGCTATCGTCGGCGGGGGAAGTTGGGGCACGGCGCTCGCGATCCATCTGGCGCGCAGCGCGGGTGCCGTGCGTCTGTGGGCGCGCGAGCCCGAGGTCGTGGAGGGGATCCGGACGCGGCGGCGGAGCCCCTGGTATCTGCCCGATCTCGAGATCCCGTCCGGTGTCGACGCGACAACGGAGGTCGCCGAGGCGGTGAGGGGAGCGTCGCTCGTCGTCGTGGCCGTGCCGAGCGAGTTCTTCGCCGCGACGCTCAAGAGCGTGGGCCCGCTCTCCGACGCGGTGCCGATCGTCACAGCCACCAAGGGCTTCGACCCCGAGCGCCACCTGCGCATGAGCGAGGTCGTCGGCGAGCAGTTCCCGCACGCCCGCGTGGCGGCGCTCTCCGGGCCGACCTTCGCGCGCGAGGTGGCGCTCGGCCGGCCCACGGCGGCGGTGATCGCGTCGCGCGACGACGCGCTCGCCGGCGAGCTCCAGAAGAGGCTCGGTGCGCGCGAGTTCCGACTCTATGCGAACCGCGACGTCGTGGGCGTCGAGGCGGGCGGGGCGCTGAAGAACGTGATGGCGATCGCGACCGGCCTCGTCGACGGGCTCGGTCTCGGCGAGAACGCGCGCGCTGCGCTCATCACGCGGGGGCTCGCCGAGATGACGCGGCTCGCCGTGGCGCTCGGCGCGATGCCCGCGACCCTCGCGGGGCTCGCGGGCTTGGGCGACCTCGTCCTCACGTGCACCGGGAGTCTCTCGCGCAACCGCCAGCTCGGCATCGCACTCACAAAGGGCGAGACGGTCGCCGCGGTTGAGGACCGGACTCGCATGGTCGCCGAGGGGGTGCGGACGGTCACCTCGGCGCTCGCGCTCGCGCGTCGCCACGGCGTCAGCATGCCCATCTGCCAGGAGGTCGGCGCGGTACTCTTCGACGGCAAGGCACCGACCGACGCGCTCGCCTCGCTCCTCGAGCGTCCCCTGCGGCGCGAGGAGGAGCGGTAACGAAGCCCGAGCTCAGGAAGGACCCGGTCGTCGGCCGCTGGGTGATCATCGCCACCGAGCGCGCGAGGCGGCCTTCGGATTTCGTCGCCCAGCGGGTGCAGCCGGTCGGGACCGAGTGCGTCTTCTGCGAAGGCCACGAGGACAAGACCCCGCGCGAGATCCTCGCTGGTCGGAGCGAGGAGAGCCGCCCGAACGGGCCCGGCTGGTCGTACCGGGTCTTGCCCAACAAGTTCCCCGTGCTCTGGATCGAAGGGGAGCTCGAGCCGGCGGGCGAGGGGCTCTTCGACCGGATGAACGGTGTAGGCGCCCACGAGGTCGTGATCGAGACGCCGGTCCATTCGGCCTCGCTCGCGACGCTCCCCGTCGACGCCGTGGCGGACGTGCTCCTCGCGTTCCGCGAACGCATGCTCGACCTCAAGAAGGACCCACGCCTCGAGTACGTCCTGGTGTTCAAGAACCACGGCGAGGCCGCCGGCGCCTCGCTCGGGCACCCCCATTCGCAGCTGATCGCGACGCCGATCATTCCCGTCATGGTCGCCGAGGAGCTGGCGGGCGCGGCCCGCTACTACGAGCTGAAGGAGCGCTGCGTGTGGTGCGACATCCTGCGCCAGGAGCGGCGCGGCGGCCGGCGGGCGATCGTCGAAGCCGGCGGCTTCGTCGCGCTGGCGCCGTTCGCGCCTCGCTTCCCGTTCGAGACATGGATCCTGCCGGCGGTCCACCGGGCCGCCTTCGAGGAATCCGGCGCGGACGAGCTGCGGGGGCTCGCCGGACTTCTCGGTGACTTCTTGCGGCGGATGAACCGCGTGCTGGGCGATCCCCCGTTCAACTTTATGCTCCACACGGCGCCGCTCCGCGACAGCGAGCTCGAGTCCTTCCACTGGCACCTCGAGGTCATCCCGAAGCTCACCAGCGTGGCGGGGTTCGAATGGGGAAGCGGGTTCTTCATCAACCCGATGCCTCCCGAGGACGCCGCCGAGGCCCTGCGGGCTGACCAGAGTTGATCCGTGATACCATGTGGCGCTGTGGCGCGGGAATAGCTCACGCGGGAATAGCTCAGTGGTAGAGCACGACCTTGCCAAGGTCGGGGTCGCGGGTTCGAATCCCGTTTCCCGCTCCATCATTTAGTGTCTTTTCCCCGCGCTGACGTCGGGGCGGCGTAGCCAAGTGGCCAAGGCGGAGGTCTGCAAAACCTCTATTCAGCGGTTCGAATCCGCTCGCCGCCTCCAATCATTTCCAGTGCTCTCCACATTTCGGGGCATTGCATCTGGAGCGAGATCAGCGTAAGCCAAAATCGTGAACGCGCTGCACGGGGGCGTGGCGGAACGGGAAGACGCGAAGGTCTTAAAAGCCTTTGTCCGCGAGGACGTGCAGGTTCAAGTCCTGCCGC
>QHTD01000368.1 GCA_003220675.1 Candidatus Rokuibacteriota bacterium
CGACCAGGTACGACGACATCGACACGAGGTGGATGTCCTGAGGGTGCTCGGCCCGGTAGCGCTGCAGTGCGCCGAGATAATCGGGATACCCGAGCTCGACGAACAGCGCCTCGAGGATCGTCCAGTACCGGTCACGACACGCGGCGCCGAACTCACGCTCGAGATGGCGCTTGAGGTCGTCCTGAATGCGATCATTGTCCAGCAGCGTGTTGTCGACGTCGACCAGGAAGACGATGGGAGCCGGGATCATGATGCGGCCGCCATCGAAGCGTCGGTCCGCGGCGTCTCCAGACCACCCGATCGGCCCGAGGCGTTGGTCAAGTCTCGCAGTGACTCGAAGGCTGACGCCGACAGAATGGTTTCGGTGCAACGCCAGCGCCAGTTACCCTCCGCGCTTCCGGGCTGGTTCATCCGCGCCTCCTTGCCCAGGTTGAGAACGTCCTGCAACGGGGCGATCGCGAGCGCAGCCACCGACGACCACGCCAGACGCAACAAGGCGGGGGCGGCGTCCGCGCTGGTGCCTCCCGTGCGCTTCACGTACCGCCACAGGTTGCGCCGCTCGGCGTCGGACAGGTCCTCATACCACCCACGCGTCGTCGGATTGTCGTGAGTGCCCGTGTAGACGACCGTGTTCGGGACGTAGTTGTCGGGCAGATACGGGTTGTCGGAATGGCCGTCGAAGGCGAACTGCAACACGCGCGTCCCGGGGACGTGAAACGCGTCCCGGAGCTCGCCCACGTCCGGCGTGATGATCCCCAGGTCCTCGGCGAGGAACGGCAGCGCGCCCAATGTTTTCTGTACCACGCTGAAGAAGTCGGCGCCCGGGCCAGGCACCCACTGGCCGGACTGCGCCGTCGGCGCCCCGGCCGGTATGTGCCACGCCGCCGCGAATCCTCGGAAGTGATCCAGACGGATCGCGTCGACGTGAGCCAGCAAGGCGCGCAGGCGGTCGATGCACCAGCGGTAGCCGCGCGCGGCAAGCGCGTTCCAGTCATAGATCGGATTGCCCCAGCGCTGTCCCTGCGAGCTGAAGTAGTCCGGCGGCACACCGGCGACGACGCGCGGCCGGCGCTGGGCGTCGAGCAGGAACAGCTCCGGGTAGGCCCACACGTCGCTCGAGTCCGGCGAGACGAAGAAGGGCAGGTCGCCGATCAAGCGCACGCCTTTCGCACGCGCGTGGGCCTTCAGGCGCGCCCCCTGACGGGACAACAGGAACTGAGCAAATCGAACCTGCTGGACCTCGCTCGCTAGATCTCGCCGCGCCTGATCGAGCGCGGCCGGCGTGCGGCGGACCAGCTCTTCCGGCCACTCTAGATACGAGGCACCGCTGTATCTCGCCTTCAGTGCTCGGAACAGTGCGTAGTCATCCAGCCAGTGGGCCTGTTCCTCGCCAAAGTGTTCGAAGGCTAGGCGCAAATCCGGGCGGGTGCCGGTGCTGAGGTTTTTCCATGCCGCATCGAGCAACGAACGCTTGAACCGCTTGACGGCGTCGAAATCGACCGCCGTGGCCGAAAACGACCAGCCTGCGCAATCCCGCGCCCGCAACAGTCCGTCCTCGATCAGCCAGTCGGGGCTGATCAAGAGCGGGTTGCCGGCAAACGACGACAGGGATTGGTACGGCGAATCGCCATAGCCGGTGGGACCCAACGGCAGCGCCTGCCACCAGCATTGACTCGCCTCGTGAAGCCGGTCGACCCACGCCACGGCGGCCGGGCCCACATCGCCGATCCCGTACGGCGAGGGTAGGGACGTGACGTGCAGCAGGACGCCGGACGCTCGGTACTCTGCCGGGAACAGAGGCGGGCTCATGGGCGGCCGCCGAGCGCGGTGGTGACGAGCTCCTGGGCCTCGCTCACGAGCGCGTCCAGGTGCGTCGCGCCCCTGAAGCTCTCCGCGTAGATCTTGTAGATGCTCTCCGTGCCCGACGGCCGAGCCGCGAACCACCCGCTCGCCGTCACGATCTTCAACCCGTCGATCGCCGCGTTGTTGCCGGGGGCACGGGTCAGCTTGGCGGTGATCGGCTCGCCGGCGAGCGTCTCTTCCTTGATGGCCTCGGCCGACAGCTTCTGCAGGCGTGCCTTCTGCTCGGGCGTGGCCGGCGCGTCGATACGCGTGTAATAGGACGCGCCGAACTCCGCCACGAGCTCCCGGTAGTGCTCGCCGGGGTCCTTGCCGGTGCGGGCCGTGATCTCGGCCGCCAGCAGATCCATGATCGGGCCGTCCTTGTCGGTCGTCCACACGGTGCCGTCGTGCCGCAGGAAGCTGGCCCCGGCGCTCTCCTCACCGCCGAAGCAGCACGAGCCGTCGAACAGGCCAGGCACGAACCACTTGAAGCCCACGGGCACCTCGGAGAGCCGGCGGCCGAGCTTCTCGACCACGCGATCGATGAGGCTGCTGCTGACCAGCGTCTTGCCGACGGCGGCGTGCGCCGGCCAGTGGGGGCGATGGGTAAGCAAGTAGCGGATGGCCACCGCCAGGTAGTGGTTGGGGTTCATCAGCCCCGCGGAGCGCGTCACGATGCCGTGCCGATCCGAGTCCGGATCGTTGGCGAAAGCGACGCGGAACCGATCTTTCAGCTCGACGAGCCGCGCCATGGCGTACGGGCTCGAGGGGTCCATGCGGATCTTGCCGTCGTGATCCACCGTCATGAACGAGAATGTGGGGTCGATCACCGGATTGACGACGGTGATGTTCGTCTTGTAGACAGAATTGATGGGCTCCCAGTATGGCCTCGCCGCTCCGCCGAGGGGATCCACGCCCAGCGCGAGGCCGGCGCCCCGGATGGCGTCCATGTCCACGACGTTCCTCAGATCCTGGACGTACGGCAGGACGAAGTCATCCTGGTGTGTGCTCCCCGCCTTGATGGCGGTCGCGAACGGCACCCGCTTGACGCCGGCGCTGCCGGCCCGCAGCAGCTCGTTGGCCCGGTTCTGAACCCACTCGGTCACGTCGATGTCGGCCGGTCCGCCGTTGGGCGGGTTGTACTTGAAGCCTGCGTCCTCCGGCGGGTTGTGCGAGGGCGTGACCACGATCCCGTCCGCGAGGTGCGCTTGGCGGCCGCGGTTGTACGTGAGGATGGCCCACGAGATGACGGGCGTCGGCGTGACGCCGGCGTCGCGCTGGATGATGGTCTCGACGCTGTTCGCCGCCAGCACTTCGAGGGCGGTGCGCTGGGCTGGCTCGGACAGGGCGTGCGTGTCCTTGCCCATGTAGAGCGGGCCGTCGATCCTCTGACCGCGGCGATAGTCGCAGATAGCCTGCGTGATCGCCGTGATGTGGGCCTCGGTGAACGAGCCGCGGAAGGGTGAGCCACGATGGCCGCTCGTGCCAAAGCTGACGAGCTGCGTCGGGTCGCCCACATCGGGCTTCCGCTCGTAGTACTCTCGCTCGAGCCGGACCAGGTCGACCAACAGGGACTTCGGGGCCGGCTTGCCGGCCAGCGGCGAAATCGAGGCCGCCTCCTTCATGTCGTGGATCATCGCGGGCTCCATCACGCCACCGGGCACGGCGTGGCGTGCCAGATGTCAGCCGCGTACTCGGCGATGGTGCGATCGCTCGAGAACTTTCCGGAGCTGGCCACGTTCAGGATGGCCGTGCGCGCCCACGCGTCCCGGTCCACGTACAGCGCGCAGAGCCTCTCGTCGGCTTCCAGATAGGACACGAGGTCCGCGAGGTGCATATAGTAGTCGCCGCGAGTGAGCAGGGTGTCGCGCAGCGGCGCGAAGATGCCCGGCTCGTTGCGGCTGAAGTGGTCGGAGAAGATCAGGTCCAGCGCCGCGCGCGTCTCCGGCTGGTGGTCGTAGTGCCAGCGCGGGTTGTACCAGCCTCGGCTGCCGGCGACCTGCTCCGCGGTCAACCCGAAGAGGAAGAA
>QHTD01000369.1 GCA_003220675.1 Candidatus Rokuibacteriota bacterium
GGAGCTCCTCATCGGGATGAGTCACGACTGGACGAAGATGGGCCGCTTGACGCGGCTCGCGCGCGTCTCGTTCCGCCACTTCGTGCGTCCGGGCGACCAGCTCAGGCTCCGCGCTGAGCTGCGCTCGTCCGGAGACACCTGGGCGCTGGCGGCGACGGCAGATGTCGACGGCCGCCGGGTCGCGACGGGGACGCTCGAGTACGCGCTGGACGAGGCGCGTCCAGGAACCGACCTTGCCGCCAGGGCAGCGCGGCTCAGCGCGCTCGCGCGGGAGCTCCAGCCGTTGCCGCTCGACCTCGCCGCGAGGGGGATCACCCTCTGAGCGCTTCCGCGCCGCGGCGAGAAGTTCTGGTGACGGGGGGCGGCCGAGGGATCGGGCGCGCCATCGCGCTCCGTTTCGCCGAGGCCGGCGCGCGCGTCTTCGTGAACTTCTTCGTCAACCGTGAGGCGGCGGAGAAGACGGCGCGCGACATCGAGCTGCGCGGCGGCTCGGCTCACCTCGTTCAGGCGGACCTGAAGGAGCCCGCGGAGATCAAGCGCTTGATCGCCGAGGTGGGCCGCGTTGCCGGTCAGCTCGACGTTCTCGTCAGCAACGCCGCCTCGGGCGTGCTCAAAGAGGGGCTCGAGTTGTCGGCGAAGCAGTGGGACTGGGTCCTCTCGACCAATGCGCGCCCGCTCCTCCTGTTGAGCCAGGACGCGGCGCGGCTCATGACGGCCGGCGGGCGGATCATCGCGCTGTCGAGCCTCGGGAGCCAGCGCGTGATCCCCGGCTACGCGGCGGTCGGCGTCTCGAAGGCGGCGCTCGAGGCGCTCAGCCGGTATCTCGCCGTCGAATTCGGGGCGAAGGGGATCACCGTGAACGCGGTCTCGGGCGGCGCCGTGGCGACCGACGTCTGGCACATGATCCCTGACGGCCAGCAGGCGCTCGAGGCGATCCGGGCGCGGACGCCGGGCAATACGCTCGTGACCCCCGAGGCGATCGCCGACGTAGTGTTCTTCCTGGCGAGCCCGGCTGCGCAGTTCATTCAAGGCCAGGTTCTAGCGGTCGATGGTGGCTACTCGCTCCTCGCATAGCGCCGGCGATCGCCGCCGGCGCATCGTCGTGACCGGGCTCGGCGTGGTCACGCCGATCGGTTTCGATCTCGACTCGTTCTGGAAGGCCGCGCTCGCCGGGACGTCGGGAGTGCGGCGGATCAGCCACTTCGATCCCGAGGGGCTCCCGACCCAGATCGCCGCCTCCCTGGCGGATCCCGCGCTGATCGAGGAGTTCCGCGCCGAGGCTGAGCTGAACGCATCGGAGCCGCGCGGGACGGTCGTGGGCGCCCGGGCGGCCCACGGCGCCGTTGCCACCGCTGGCGCGCGCGAGGTCCTGGCTTCGCCGCGGGCCGGGGTGTTCGTCGGCACGAGCGGCGAGCGCCACGATCTGCGCGAGCTGGGCGCGATCGCGTACGCGAGCCGATCTGAGGACGGGCGGGTGACGCCGTCGGGATTCGTCAGAGAGTTCGCGCACCCCCGACGGCGACGATCCAGACCGCGTGCACCTCGTCGGCCCAGGCGATCGGGGAGGCCTACCGCGCGATCCGTCGCGGCACGATCGACCTGGCGCTCGCGGGCGGCGCCGAGTGCATCGTCTCGCCCATGGAGGTCCAGCTCTTCTGTTTGCTGGGCGTCATGTCCCGGCAGAACGCGTCGCCCGAGACGGCCAGCCGGCCGTTCGACGCGCGCCGCGACGGGTTCGTGATGGGGGAGGGCGCCGGCTTCCTCGTCCTCGAGGAGGCGGAGCACGCGCGGCAGCGCGGCGTGCAGCTCCTCGCCGAGGTCGCGGGCTACGGAACGACGTGCGACGCGTACCGCATCACCGACGAGGCGCCGGACGGCCGCGGGGCGATCAGGGCGATCCGCGCCGCGCTCGGCGACGCGAGCCTCGGGCCGGAGGACCTGGACTACGTCAACGCGCACGGCACGTCCACGCCGATGAACGACCGCGTCGAGACCGCGGCGATCAAGGCCGTCTTCGGGCCGCACGCGGCGCGGCTCCTGGTCAGCTCGACCAAGTCGATGATCGGTCACACGATCTCGGCCGCCGGCGCGATCGAACTGGCAACGACGGTCCTCGCCGTCCGCGACCAGATCGCCCCGCCGACGATCAACTACCGCGTGGCCGACCCCGAGTGCGACCTGAACTACGTGCCGAACGCTCCGCTGACGACCCGCATCCGGGCGGCCATCTCCAACTCCTTCGGCTTCGGCGGCCACAACGACTGCCTGCTCGTGCGAGAAGTCGAGCGATGAGCGCCGAGGAGCGCGCCGCGATCTCGGTCGTCATTCCGGTCTTCAACGAGGCGAAGAGCCTCGGCGACCTCCACGATCGCCTGACCCAGACGCTCAAGCAGCTCGGGCAGTCGCACGAGATCATCTTCGTGGACGACGGCAGCCGTGACGGCTCGACGGACATCCTGCGCGCGCTCCACACCCAGGACCGCGCGGTGCGGGTGATCCGGTTCAACCGGAACTACGGCCAACACGCGGCGGTGTCCGCCGGGATGGAGCGGGCGCGGGGCGACGTCATCGTCACGCTCGACGCCGACCTCCAGAACCCGCCCGAGGAGATCCCGCGCCTCCTGGCGGCGCTCACCGACGGGGTTGACGTGGTCGGCGGGCGGCGGGTGAGCCGCCGCGATCCGTTGTTCCGTCGTCTCGCCTCGTGGGTCGTGAACCGTGTGACCTCGGCCGTCGTCGGCGTTCGGATGCGCGACTACGGGTGCATGCTCCGGGCTTATCGGCGCTCGGTCGTGGACCGGATGCTGGCTTGCGACGGCGGGTCGCATTTCATCCCGGCGCTCGCCAACACCTTCGCGACGTCGGTCGCCGAGGTGCCGGTCGACCACGGCCCGCGCCAGCATGGCAGCTCCCGCTACGGTCTCCTCCGCCTGCTCAGACTGAACTTCGATCTCCTGACGGGATTCTCGTTGCTCCCGATCCAGGTCGTCAGCCTCACCGGGATCCTCGTGTCCATCCTGGGCCTCGGCTTCGCGGTCATCCTCGGCTTGGAACGTCTCCTGGCCGGTCCCAAGGTCCCGGGCATGTTCACGCTCTTCGCGATCC
>QHTD01000109.1 GCA_003220675.1 Candidatus Rokuibacteriota bacterium
CTCACGAGGCGCATCCGGGAATCCTCCCTTGCTCTACCGTGTGACCGTTAGCGTGTGACCGTCCTGAAATACTCGACCGTCCGCCGGAGCCCCTCATCGAACGGGACGAGCGGCGAGTAGCCGAGCAGCCGCTTGCCCTTCGACACGTCCGCGAGGGTGTGGGGCACGTCGCCCGGGCGCGGCGGAACGTGCTTGCACGACAGGCGCCGTCCCAGGATCGCCTCGAGCTTCGCGATCATCTCGAGCAGGCTCACCCGGTCGCCGCAGCCGACGTTGAACACCTCGCCGCCGACGCCCGCAGTGCGCGCGGCGAGCAGGTTAGCCTCGACGACGTTGTCGATATATGTGAAGTCGCGCGACTGGGCGCCGTCGCCGTGGACTTCGAGGGGCTTCCCGCGAAGGCCCCAGAGGATGAACCGCGGGACCACCGCGGCGTACTCGGACTTCGGGTCCTGACGCGGGCCGAAGACGTTGAAGTAGCGGAGCCCCACCGTCTCGACGCCGAAGAGACGCGTCCACACGGCCGCGTACTGCTCGCCCGCCACCTTCGACACCGCGTACGGTGAGATCGGCGCCGGCGGCTGCTCCTCGCGCTTGGGCAGGTCGGGCCGGTCACCGTACACTGACGACGACGACGCGTACACGCCCCGGGCGACGCGCGCGCGGCGCGCCGCCTCGAGCACGTTGAGCGTCCCGGTCACGTTGTTCTCGTTGGCGCCGAGGGGGTCCTTCACCGACCGGGGCACCGACCGCATCGCGGCCTGGTGAAAGACGACGCGGACGCCGCGCGCGGTGCGCTCGACGACGCCGCGGTGCCGGATGTCGCCGCGGATCACCTCGAGCCGCCCTCTGAATTCACGGGCGAAGGGCAGGTTGGCGCGCGTGCCCGTCGAGAAGTTGTCCAGCACGCGGACGCGCGCGCCGGCCGTGAGGAGCCGCTCGACCAGGTGGGAGCCGATGAAGCCTGCGCCGCCCGTCACGAGAAAGAGGTCCGCCACGCGGCGATTGTAGCATTTGCCAGCCGTCGCTCTTTCGCTCCTCGTTCTCATCGGGTATGAAGGGTCGTGGGCCGCAAGCGCTCGGAGCCGATCAGTCCGTCGCACCTCTCTAGCGGTGCGACGCCGCGGCCGCCCGATAGATCTCGGCCGTCTTCTCGATCATCGGCCGGATGGCGAAATCGCGCCCGACCCGCGCACGCCCGGCCCGTCCCATGCGGCGGCGTCGCTCCGGATCGTCGAGCAGGGCTCCGATCGCGGCGGCGAGCGCCCGCTCGTCGCCGGGCGCCACGAGGAGGCCCGTCTCGCCGTCCTTGACGACGTCGCGGTGGCCCGGCACGTCGGTCGCGACGACGGCGAGCCCGGCGCCCATCGCCTCGAGGACTGCGAGAGGCAGCCCTTCCTTGAGCGACGCGGCCACGTAGAGGTCGAGGGCCGGGTGGACACGCGCCGGATCGTCGAGCCAGCCGGCAAAGACCACGCGCTCGCCGAGCCCCGCCGCCGCGACCTGCCGACGGAGGCGCTCCGCCTCGGGCCCGTCGCCCACCAGGAGGAGCGCGACGCCGGGGCGGTTGAGGAACTGGAGAGCGCCCACGAGCGCGTCGAGCCCCTTGACGGGATCGAATCGCGCGACCGAGCCCAGAACGGCGACGTCGGGCCCCAGGCCCAGACGCGCGCGCGCGAGCGGCGAGGCCGTCACGCGCCGGTCCTGCTCGTCGAGGTCCACGCCGTTGATCACGGTCGCGAGCCGGTCCGGCGCGGCGAGTCCGAGCCGCCGCGCCTCCGCCTCCTGCGTCGGAGAAACGTGGATCACCGTGTGGGTCCAGCACGCGAGGCGCCGCTCGAGGCCGAGGTAGAGTGGCTGGAGCGGGCGCCGGTAGCTCTCGTAGTGGATGCCGTGGAACGTGTGGACGGCGGCCGCGCCGGTCCAGCGCGCGGCCAGGCGCCCGTGGAGCCCCGCGCCTTTGCCGTGAGTGTGGACGACCTCGATCCCGAGGCGCCGGATCAGGCGGACGGTCGCGAGCAGCGGGCGCGGACCGAGCCGGCCCGTCGGGACCTCCGCGACGGTGAGGCCGAGGGCGCGAAACCGGTCGAAGAAGGGGCCGTCGCGCGGCCCCGCCACGGCGACTTCGAACTCGCTCCGTGGGAGGCAGCGCGCGAGGTCATACACCTGACGCGGCCCACCGCCGGGCGCGGTCGTGGTGAGCAGCTCGAGAACACGGATCACGCGCCTGCCTGGGAGGCGGACGCGGCGCCGAGCCCTTGGCCCGGCTGACGGTACTCCTCGCGCGGCGGGGCGAAGATGTCGAGGACGATGCAGCGGCGGTCGAGCGTCCGGCCGCCGTGGGGCACGTGGGGCGGCGTCTGCCAGAAGTCGCCCGCCTTCACGTGATGCTCGACGCCGTCCTGGATCCGGATCCACTCGCCCTCGAGGCACACGCCCCACTGCTCGTTCGGATGCGAGTGCACCGGCGACACCGAGTGCGGCTCGAGCGTCACGACCGACAGCATGGCGTTGACGCCGGGGAAGATCCGTGCCGTGATGCCGGGCGCGAGCTGTCGGACGATGCCGCCCTCGCGGAGGTTATGGAACATACGATCTCCTTTCGTGTCCGTTTACAGGCGCGACCTGAACCCTTATAGTAACTCCCGCTCGCAAGGAGGCTCTGTGCGGTTCTTTGTCGCGATGTTTGCCGTGGACGCGATCATCGAGGTGGACGCGCCGGACCGCCCGATCTTCCCGCTCGACGATTTCTAACCTGACCGAGGAGAACGCCGATGCCGTCTTCAGCCTTCGTCACGGGCGATTTCAAGGTTTTCGACGCGAAGGGTTTCCAGCCCCGCATGGCCGAGATCCGGAGCCGCGTCCGCCCCAAGCTCGAGGCGCTCGGCAAGAGCCTCGCGCCGGCGCTGAGCCGCTCGCTCGGAGGCGAAGTGTTCGCGCACGTCGCCAGGCACGCGCGTCGCACCGTGAACCCGCCCGACGACACGTGGGTCGCGTTCAGCCCGGACGCGCGCGGCTACAAGAAGCACTGCCACTTCAAGGTCGCGGTCTCGCGCCACTGCGTCCGGTTCCTCTTCGAAGTCGGTCCCGAGCACGCCGACAAGAAGCGCTGGGCAGCTGCCTGGAAGAAGAATGCGCCGAAAATCGCCCCGGTCCTGCGCCGCGTGAAGAGCCTCGCGTGGTTCAAGAACGAGCACGACGAGGAGCTGGCGGCGCCGCTCGCCGACCTCACGCCGGAGGGGATCAGCGAGCTCGCCGACGAGCTCACGCGGACGCGCGACGGGCAGCTCGTCATCGGGCGCGCGACCCCTGCCGACGAGGCCGCGCGGTGGACCGAGGCGGCATATCGCGCCGCTGCGCTCGAGACCTTCCGGGCCCTCGCGCCGCTCTACCGTCTGCGCTAGGAGGCCGTCCGAGGGTCTCGCGAGCTGACTGGCCGTGCACACGACGCGCGGGGTGATCTTCGACATGGACGGCGTGCTGATCGACTCGGGCGCCCACCACCGCGAGGCGTGGCGCGCGCTGCTCGACGAGCTCGGCGTCGCCCCCGCGCAGCCCGACTACTGGCGGCTCACGATCGGCCGTCCCGGGAACGAGGCGGTGCCGCTCCTTCTCGGGCATCCGCTGTCGTCGTCCGAGGCCATGCGGCTCGCCGACCGGAAGCACGACCTCTACCAGCAGCTCGCGCGCCACGGGCTGCCCGCCGTCCCCGGCGTCATCGCGTTCGTCGACGAGGTCGCCGCGGCGGGCATCCCGCGCGCGGTGGCCACCTCCGCCTCGCGCGTCGACGTCCACCGGCTCCTCGGCCGCTTGGGGCTCCGCGATCGGTTCGACGCGGTCGTGACCGCAGAGGACGTGCGTTTCGGCAAGCCCGACCCCGAGGTGTACCTGCTCGCCGCCGACTCCATCGGCGTGCCGAGCGTGCAGTGCCTCGTGTTCGAGGACGCGGTCGTCGGCGTCCAGGCTGCGCGGCGCGCGGGCATGCGCGTGATCGGCGTCGCCACGGCGCACCCCGAGGACGAGCTGCGCGCCGCCGGTGCCGCCTCAGTCATCGACGACTTCGAGGGGCTGCATTGGCCGGCGTGAGCACCGCCGAGTTCTGGACCGATCTCTACGCCCGCGGCGGCGATGGCTGGGAGCTCGGCCAGCCCGCGCCGACGCTCGTGGAGTTCATGGAGTCCACGCCGCTGCCGCCGGGCCGCGTCGCGGTCCCCGGGTGCGGGCGCGGCCACGACGTACGGTACCTGGCTCGTCGCGGCTATCGGGCCGTGGGCTTCGACTTCTCGCCGGCGGCGATCGCCGCGGCGCAGGCCCGGGCGAAGGCGGACCGCGTCGCGGCGGAGTTCGAGCAGCGTGACATCTTCACTCTCGGCCGCGACTACGCCAACGCGTTCGACGGCGTGTGGGAGTACACGTGCTTCTGTGCGATCGACCCCGCGCGCCGCGCCGAGTACGTCCGAACGATGGCCGTGATCGTCAGACCCGGCGGCTGGCTCCTCGCGTGCTTCTATCCGATTCGGCGGGGCGGCGGCGGCCCACCGTTCCCGATGGCCCGGAGCGAGGTGCGGCGCCTCTTCGCGGGGCCGTTCAGGATCGAGCGCGCCGGGGTGCCGTTGCACTCGGTGCAGCGGCGTCAGGGCCAGGAATGGATGGTCCTCTTCCGCAAGACGTGTTAACGTTACGGCCACTTTTCGCCCCGAGGAGGTACCGCGACATGAGAACGCTCCGGATCGTGCTGGCGCTGGGGCTCGTCGGCGCCGTGGCCGTCGTGGCGGTGGCGGCGTCACGCGTCGACGCCCAGGCGCAGACGATCAAGATCGGCGTCCTCTACGATCACACGGGCCCGTTCTCGGCCGCCGGGTCCCTCAACTGCTGGCGCGGCGCCAAGATGATCATCGACTACGTCAACGAGCGCGGCGGCGTCCTCGGCAAGTACAGGATCGTCCAGGTCGACGGTGACAGCCAGTCGAAGGCCGAGGTCGCGATCAACGAGGCCGAACGCCTGCTCAACGTCGAGCAGGTCGACATCCTCGCGGGCGTCTACTCGAGCGCCCACGCGGTGCCGCTCGCCGAGAAGGTCGACAAGCAGAAGAAGTTCCTGTGGATCACCACGGCGATCTCGTCGAAGGTCTTCGATGGGCGCAACCTCCAGTACACGTTCCGCGCGCAGCCGACCGGCTTGCAGTTCGGCGAGCTGTCGGTGCAGTACATCGCCGACTATGCCCAGCAGAAGCTCAAGAAGGCGCCCAAGGACCTCCGGCTGGCGATCATCTACGAGGACGGCGCGTACGGCACCGACGTCGCGCTCGGCAACGAGCTGAAGGCAAAGGACCTGGGGTTGAACGTGGTGCTGAAGGAAGGATACTCGATCAACGCGCCCGACCTCTCGTCGCTCGTCACGAAGCTCCGCTCAGTCCGTCCCGACGTCCTCTACCACACCGGATACAACCCCGACATCTCGCTCTTTCTGCGCCAAGCCAAGGAGCAGGGGCTCCGCCTCAGGGCCTACATCGGCCACGGCGCCGGCCACAGCCAGCTCGACAAGCTGAAGGAGGCCTTCGGTAAGGACGTCGAGTTCTTCCACACGCTCGATCCCATCGCCTCCCAGCTCCTCGATCCGAAGAAGCTCAAGCCCGGCATCGGCGAGCTCACCGCCGAGATGGTGAAGCGCTACAAGACCCAGTACGATCCCAACGTCGCGACAGCCGCGATCGCGCCACACGTCTCGATGGGCTTCAACAACCTGTGGATCCTGTTCAATGACGTACTGCCGCGCGCCATCCAGAAGCACGGCGGCTTCGGCCCCGACGCGCTGGCCGCGGCGGCGCGCGAGACCGACATCCCCGATGGCGGCACGATGCAGGGCTACGGCGTGAAGTTCTACCCGCCCGGACACCGGTTCGCGGGCCAGAACCAGCGGGCGTTCCCCGCCGTCTTCCAGATCATCGAGGGAAAGTTCGAGCTGGTCTATCCGCAGACCGTGGCGACCGCCCAGCCGGTCCTGCCGCTCCCGGCGTCCTCGCCGTTTGCTGCCCGATAATTCTCTCGGTTAACGGGCTGACGAAGCGCTTCGGCGGATTCACCGCGCTGAACGCGGTCTCCTTCGAGGTCAGAGCGGGCGAGATCCTCGGGCTCATCGGGCCGAACGGCTCGGGAAAGACCACCGCCTTCAACTGCATCTCGGGGGCGCTCCCGCTCACGGCGGGTTCCATCAGGCTCCGCGGCGAGGAGATCGCCGGCCTCACGCCCGACGCGATCTGCCACCGTGGGATCGCGCGGACGTTCCAGATCCCACGGCCGTTCCGCAAGCTCACGATCCTCGAGAACGTCGCCGTCGCCGCCCACTTCGGCTCGGCGCGCCGGGACGACGAGGCAGCGGCGCGCCGGCGAGCGCACGAGATCCTGGCGCTGGTCGGCTTACCCGCCGACGGCCTGGCCTCCACGACGCTGCTGGGCGCGGGCGGGCTCAAGAAGCTCGAGCTGGCGCGGGCGCTCGCCACGGGCCCGAGGCTCTTACTGGCCGACGAGAGCCTCGGCGGCCTCGACTCCGCGGAGATGGCCACCGCCGCCGAGATGCTCAAGCGGATCAGGGGCGAGCTCGGCATCACGATCGTCTGGGTCGAGCACATCATGGCGACGCTCATGCGCGTCGTGGACCGCGTCGTGGTGCTCGACCACGGCGAGAAGATTGCCGAGGGGACACCGCGCGAGATCGCGGAAGATCCGCGCGTGGTCGAGGCCTACCTCGGCGAGAAGATCGTGCTCGCATGAGAGTCGTCGCGTGAGCATGCTCGAGCTCCGGCGGGTCACGGCGGGCTACGGTCACTTCACCGCTCTCTGGGACATCACGCTCCGGGTCGAGGCGGGCGAGGCCGTCGCCGTGGTGGGGCCGAACGGAAGCGGCAAGACCACGCTCATGCGCGTGATCTCGGGGCTCGTCGCCGCGCGCACGGGCGAGCTCGTCTTCGAGAGCGACTCGCTGGCCGGACGGAGGGCGCACGAGATCGTGAGCCACGGCATCGCCCACGTTCCGGAGGGCCGCCGCATCTTCCCGCTGCTCACCGTGGCGGACAACCTCAAGATGGGCGCCTTTCAGCCGAGTGCACGCAAGGGGTTCGCCGAGTCGCTCGTGCGCGTGTACGACCTGTTCCCCGTCCTCCGGGAGCGCCAGAAGCAGCGCGCCGGCAGCCTCTCCGGCGGCGAGCAGCAGATGCTCGCGATCGGCCGCGCGCTGATGTCGCGGCCCAAGCTGATCCTGCTCGACGAGCCCTCGATGGGGTTGGCACCCGTGATGGTACTCCGCCTCTTCGACCTCATCCGCCGCGTGCGCGAGGAGGGCTACACGATCCTCGTGGTCGAGCAGAACGTCCGCCAGGTGCTGAAGCTCGTCGACCGCGCGTACCTGCTCGAGGTCGGGCGGATCAGGATGGAAGGGCGCGCCGCCGAGCTGTCCGAGCAGGACTTCGTGCGGAAGGCATACGTGGGGCTGTGATCGACCCGATCTTCCTCCTCGAAGCGGCGGTGAACGGCGTCCTCCTGGGCGGCGTCCTCGCGCTCCTGGCGCTCGGCCTGAACCTCATCTTCGGCGTCGTCGACATCGTCTGGATCGCCTACGTCGACCTCGTCATGGTCTGCATGTACCTCGTCTACTTCCTCGTGATGGTCTACGGCTGGCCCCTCTGGCTCGCCGGCGCGCTGTCGGTGGCGCTGGGGGCGTTGCTCGGACTCGGCGTGCAC
Organism: Candidatus Rokuibacteriota bacterium; assembly: GCA_003220675.1. Classification (GTDB taxonomy): domain Bacteria; phylum Methylomirabilota; class Methylomirabilia; order Rokubacteriales; family CSP1-6; genus 20CM-2-70-11. Next base: position 7,738 of record QHTD01000109.1, read on the forward strand.
CTCCTCATCATCACGCCGATCCTCGGGAAGGCACCGGTCAACCAGCTCCTGGCGACGGGCGGGCTCCTCTTCTTCCTCCAGTCGTTCGCGACGTTCCTCTGGACGACAGACCACAAGACCGTCCGCCTGGCACTCCCGATCCTCGAGGTCGGCGGCATGTTCCTCTCCTTCACGCGCCTGATCGCGTTCGCGATCTCGCTCGTCGCGATGCTCGGCCTCTGGGTCTTCCTGCGCCGGACCTACATCGGCACTGCGATCCGCGCCGTCTCCCAGGATCGCGAGGCGATGGCGCTGATGGGTGCCGACCCGCAGCGTGTCTACTTCGTCACCTCGGCCGTCGGCGGCGCGATGGCGGGGCTCGCCGGGGCGCTGCTCATCATCCAGTACTCGGTGCATCCGTTCTTCGGCGCCGCGTTCGGGCCGCTCACCTTCATGATCTGTGTGCTCGGCGGCCTCGGGAACATGGTCGGCGCCTTCGTCGCTTCGTTCGTCATGAGCGAGATCATCTCGATCGGCGGCGTCGTGATCTCGACCGAGATGGGCTACGTGATCGCCTTCGTCGTCTTCATCGTGATGATGTTCGCCCGGCCGGGCGGCATCCTGGCGAGGCGCGGATGAGGCCCGGGCGGGTCGCCGGCGCGGCGCTCCTCGCCCTCCTGGCGCTCGGGCCGTTCCTGCCGATGGGCGGCATGCGGCAGTACATCCTCCACGTCCTGATCCAGATCCTCATCTGGTCCTTCATCGGTGGGGCGTGGTCGGTGATGGGCCGTTTCGGCCTCGTCTCCCTGGGCCACGGCGCGTTCCTCGGGCTCGGCGCGTATACCGTGACGCTCCTCTGGAACTTCTACAGCCTCACGCCATGGATCGGCGGCGTGGCCGCCGCGGCGCTCACGGTCGTCGTGGCGCTGGTCGTCGCCTATCCCTGCTCGCGCTTCCAGGTCGTCGGCCACTACTTCGCCCTCGTCACGCTCGCCGTCGGCGAAGTCGTGCGGCTGCTGATCATCGCCGAGCGGAACTGGACCGGCGGGTCCCTCGGCCTCTCGCTCAAGCCCGCGACCGGCGACAGTCTCCTCGCCATGCAGTTCGCCGACAAGCGCGTCTTCTACTACGCCTCGCTCGTCCTCTGGCTCGCCGGGCTCTGGATCTGGTACCGTGTGGACCGGTCGATGGCGCGCGCGGCGATGGAGGCGATCGGCGAGGACGAGACCGCCGCAGCGTCCGTCGGCATCCACGTGACACGGTTCAAGATGGGGATCACGATGCTCTCGGCGGGCCTCACGGCGGTCGGCGGCGTGGCATACGCCCAGTACATCTCGTATGTGAACCCGGACACGCTCGCCGGGATCGGTGTCTCGCTCCGCATCGTGTTCGCGGTCGTCCTCGGCGGGATGTACTCGCTGCTCGGCCCGACCGTGGGGACGGCGCTGACGATCGCGCTCGGTGAGTACCTCCGCGTCGTCTTCGGGCTCAGGTTCATCGGCATGGCCGAGACGATCTACGGACTGCTCCTGATCCTGTTCATCATCTTCCTGCCCTCGGGCATCTACGGCTCGCTCCGAGACGTGGTCGCGAGGTTCGTGAGGCCGGCGCGCCTCGCGAGTGGGGTCAGATAGATGGGCGGGGAGCCGTCCGCCCAGGCCCGGGCGCTCGCGACGCAGGTCGAGCGCGACGGCGGCACGACGCTCGCGATCTACCAGGAGCCGGTCGGCGATCACTGGCAGATCTTCTGCCTCCTGCCCCGAGAGCGCGTGGAGGCTAGCCCCTATCAGCGCGACCTCTCGCCGACCCACGTCAAGCGTCTGACCGAGTCGATCAAGCGGCTCGACCGCTTCGTGGACCCGATCGTGGTGATCTCGCCGAAGCCCGGCGTGTACTGGACGCCCAACGGGAACCACCGTCGCGCGGTGCTCGACAAGCTCCGGGCCGACTCCGTGCCGGCGATCCTCGTCGTCGAGCCCGCGATGGTCTTCGAGGTCCTCCCCCTCAACGTCGAGAAGGCGCACAACCTCAAGGAGAAATCGCTCGAGGTCATCCGCATGTACCGGGCGCTCGCGAAGGACGAGCCCTCGAGCACCGAGGAGCGCTGGCAGCCCCAGTTCGAGTCCGCCCACTTCATCACGCTCGGCCTCCTCTACGAGGAGAACAAGCGGTTCGCGGGCGGGGCGTTCGCGCCGATCCTGCGACGCGTGGACAAGTTCCTGAGGCTCACGCTGTCGAAGGGGCTCGAGGAGCGCCGGGAGCGCGCCGGACTCGTCCGCGAGGCCGACGCGGCGCTGGGCGAGGTCGTGGCGAAGATCAAGAAGCGCGGCATCAACCACCCGTACGTGAAGAACTACGTGCTGGCCCGCACCACGCCCCTCACCCGGGCGCGCAAGACGCTGCCGCCGTTCGAGCAGACCTTCAAGAAGCTCCGCGAGAACC
>QHTD01000370.1 GCA_003220675.1 Candidatus Rokuibacteriota bacterium
CCGACGATGGCGTTGGCGCCGAGGTTGCCCGTCCCGACGATGGCGTTGGCGCCGAGGTTGCCCGTCTCGGGATCGGCGATGTGCATCGAGCCGCCCTTGCCGCGGCAGTAGCCCGGCTCCTTGCCGAGGAGCTCCGCGAACATCCGGTTGACCGACGCCCCCTTGGCCAAGCAGTGGCCGTGACCGCGATGCGTGCTCGTGATGAAGTCGTCGCGGCGTAGGGCCTCGCAGACGCCGACCGCCACGGCCTCCTGGCCGACGTAGAGGTGGGCCAGACCCGGCATCTTCGCGCTCTTGTAGAGCTCGTGCACCTGCTCCTCGAAGGCGCGAATCTTCGCCATCTGGCGGTACATGTGGAGGTTCTGCTCCAGCTCCATCCGCGGTTCGGGCGCCTGGGTCGTCATGGCAGGACTTCCGCCCCGGGTCCGGCCTCCAGCTCACAGGCGTTCACCGTCATCGCCAACATGCTGTAGTAGCCGATCGTGCCGGTCAGCTGAATCAGTCCCTCGCTGCCGAACCGCGCCCGCAGCGCCTTCACCGTGGCATCGTCGACCCGGTGATTCCGGATGAGCTGTCGGGTGAAATCCACGATCTGGGCGTCCTCCGGCGGGAGGCCGCGGTCATGCTGTTCGCGGATGGCCGCGATCGTGGACTCCGGCATCCCCAGCCGCCGACCTCCGTCGATCTGTGCTCCCCATATGTACACCGCGTCGAGCTCGCGGGCCACGGTCATGGCGGCCAGCACCCGCACGCGCTTGTCGAGCGAGCCTTCGAACCGGATGAAGGCCCCCAGGTGGGCGACGCGGCCGGCCAGCTCCGGGCAGTGGAGGAACATCGTGAATGGCCCTTGCAGCGCGCCCCGGCTCGCAACGATGGCGTCGACGATCGCACGGTCCTTCGGGGCCACCTGGTCTTTTCCGGTGATGGGTGTGAGCCGTGCCATCGCGGGCGTTCCCTACGCTGCCGCGGCGGCGTCGGCCTTCTTGAAGTCGGCCTCCGTGAAGCCGTAGAGATGCGCACCCCCCAAGAGGATCTGCGCGGCGATCCCGCGTGGGACATTTTTCACCAAGTTCTCCGCCACGTGGGGGAAGTTCGAGTCGAAGTGCGGGTAGTCCGTCGAGACGCACATCCGATCGGCGCCGATCAGCCCGGCCGTCGCCTCGATCTCGGGCTCGCTGCCCTCGACCGCGGCCCAGCAGTTGCGCCGGAAGTACTCCCTCGGGGTGAGAGAGAGATAGGGAGCGTGGGAGTCGCGGTACTGGGGATAGTCCCACTCGATGCGCGACAGGAGGCCGGGCGCCCAGGAGTTCTGGGCTTCGAGGAATCCCACCCGGAGCTTCGGGTGGAACTCGAACACGCCGCCGATGATCATCGCGACCAGCGCTTGCTGCATCTCGATCCAGTGGGCGGCCACGTGGCGATAGAACCGGTTCTCGCCGTACAGCTCGATCATGCGGGAGTACAAGGCGCTCACGCCCTCGTGGAATCCCCAGGTCACGTCGAGCTCCTGGTGCGCACTGTAGAGAGGGTCCCAGTAGTTCGAGTGCCAGTAGTGGCCGTTCACCAGATTCGGCCGAATGAAGGACCCGACGGCGCCGAGCTCCCTGACGCACCTCACGAGCTCCCGGCAGGCCAGGTGGACGTCGTGCACGGGCAGCATCGCCACGAACTTCAAGCGCTCGGGGCTGTACTGGCAGAAGTCGTGGATCCAGTTGTTGTACGCCTGGCAGAGGGCCAGGGAGAGCTGAGGATCGAGGTGGTCGCGAGCGATGAGGGAGAGGCCGGTGGTGGGATAGAGCACCGCGATGTCGACGCCCTCCATCGCCATGCCCATGACCTGGGCTTCGGCGTTGTAGTCGCGCTCGACGGCGAAGTCCAGCCGGCCGGTGTCGGCGATCCGCGATCCCGAGAGGGGCTGAGTGCTCTGCGTCGGGCCCGGGCGGCGCCGCTTCCGGTATTGCTGCAGGTCGGCGTCCGAGGTGGGCAACCCGTCGATGAGGATCAAGCCGGCCGGGCCGCGACACGGGCGGCCGTCGACTCCCACCGGCACGCTGATGCGGTCCTTGAACGTCGGGTCCAGATAGCGCTCGAAGAGGTCCGGAGGTTCCATGACGTGCATGTCGGAGTCGACGAACCGGAGGCCATCTTTCATGACATCCTCCTCGGAGTGACCCTGTGGCCCGGGATTATACTTGCTAGAGTCGCGTCTCGTCGACCGGAAGTCCTAGCCAGTGTCGCCCGACCAGCTCGTAGTGCGAGAGGCGCCCCTGAAGGTGCTGACTGATCACGTGAATGTCCTGGAAATGGCGCTGGAGTAGATGACTCTCGAAGACCGCGGTCGCGCCGGCGGCGTTGTAGGCAGTGTCGACGACCTGGACCGCCAGCCGAATCGCGTGCGTCGTGGCCAGACGCAGGGCCGCGCGCTGGTCCAGGCTGATCGCGTTCGTGGCGCTCACGTCGGCCCAGACCTCGCGGACCGTCTCGGTCAGGAGCGCCCGGCCGGCGCGGAGGTGGGCTTCGGCGTGGCCGATGTCCGCCTGGACCATCGGCTGATCGCGTAGCAGCCCGGTCATCGCCCGCGGGGTCTTGGCGCCGGCGAGCTCCGAGAACGCTTCCAGGCAGGAGCGAGCCAGTCCCAGGGCAACCGCGGCATCGCCCGAGGCGAACAGCAGTGTCCGGGGGATCCGGTAGAGCGGCCTGGTCTCCAGCAGTTGGGCCGTGGCGGACAGGACGGTGCGCTCCGCGGGCACGAAGACGTCGTTCACGGCGAAGTGGTGAGTCCCGGTGCCGCGCATGCCGCGCACGTGCCAGGTGTCGGGAAGCTCGGCTTCGGCGACGGGGACGAAGAAGTAGCGCCGCTCCGGTTGTCCGTCCGCCTCCAGTCTAAGGTGGCCGTTCTCGACGACCTGCGCGTGCGCGGCCACCCACGCGGCATGCCGGCAACCCGTGCTGAAGCCCTGGCGGCCGGTGACCCGGTAGCCGCCCGGGACGACG
>QHTD01000371.1 GCA_003220675.1 Candidatus Rokuibacteriota bacterium
AGGTTGTTGATCAGCATGATCCGTGTCGCGTTCGCCCGTCCTCGTAGCGTCGCGCCCGCTTCGGTCGCCTGGCTCGCCAGCGTGACCAGTCCGCGCACCCGTTCCCTGGCCTCCGGATTTCGCGCCAGGTACATCACGAACACGAGGCCGCCGCCGCTGTGGGCCACGAGGAAGACTTGCTCCTTTCCCGTGGCCCGAAGGACCGCCTGAAAGCCGGCCGGGACGTCGAACATGGCGAACCGCTCGAAGTCTGCGTTGACGTGGCCTCGTTCGCTCTGGCCGTGACCTCGCAGCTCCAGCACCCAGCAATCGAACCCGTGGTCGGCGAGGAATCCGGCCAGCCCCGCGCACACCTGCCCGTTCGAGAAGGTGCCATGCGTCAGTAAGACGGGACACCCCTGCCAAACCGCCCCGGAAACCCGGTGAAGCGCCAGCTCCACTCCGTCATCCGTCCTGACCTGAATGCCGGCTGGTTTCATGCGCCCTCTTTCGCGTACACGTGTCTCCGACCCCAGCGCTCCCTGTTCGACTGCCATCTAGGCTACCTCCTGAGTCCGATCCGATTCAGCCTCGATGTTCGCCCGGTTCGAGAACTTGACCTTCCGCAGCTCTTCCAGCCGCTCGGCGGCGAGCAGGCCCTGAATCAATGGTGTATAGAACACGCCGTCACCGACGAGGGTGAGCTGGCGCTCCGAGCCCTCCACCCATCCCCGCTCCTGAAGCGCCGGCCAGATGTCGCGGTACTCATCGACGAGGTTCACACCGAAGAGCTTCTCGTAGAGCTGCAGGTCAACACGGAGGCACTGGAGCATCTGGAAGAGGATCATGAGGCGCAGGTCTTTTTCCGTGTAGTGGAAGCCGCGCTCGACGGGAAACCGCCCCTGGTCGATGCGGGCGAAGTACTCTTCGACGCGCCTGCAATTCATGTAGCTCCACCCGGGTAGACCAGGAGTCCCCGGGAAGACAGAGACGCCGGCGAAGCCCCAGGCCCAGGTCTCGGTGGCGACGATTGCCGCCCCGTCACCATGCGCGAAACGCCTGTACCAGTGGTCCTCGTAACGAAGTGTGTCGGCCTCCGTCTTCTCCCAGTCGAACGTCGTCACCTGTGCGTACCCGTGGTTGCGGAGGAATTCCGCGGACGCGCGGTACATTCTGACGTTCTGGTCGGTCGATGGGAGCTCCGGCCGGCGGTTCCGGGCGAAGTCCGTCCGGCCGGCCACGTTCAGCTCATAGTGGGTGATGTGGCCGACGCCGGCCTGCACGACAGTGTCGAGGTCCTTGAGCATTCCTTCGACGGTCTGGCGTGGCCAGCCAAAGATAAGGTCGACGCTGCTCCCTAACCCGAGTTCGTGGCACCAGGCTATCGCTTGGAGCACCTGGGAGCCCTTCTGCTTTCGCCCGCTCATCTTGATCATCTCGTCGGCGAGCTGCTGGGCGCCGATGCTGATCCGAGTGATTCCAGCGTTCCTCATCGCGACGAGCTTTTCTTTCGTGAAGAGCTGGGGAACTCCTTCGAGAGTTATCTCCGTCCCGGGCGGGAGTCTCGGGAACATCCGGCGAACGATCGCGAGCAACTGATCGTATTGTCTGGCCTTGTAGAGGTTCGAAGTCCCTCCGCCGAAATACACGCTGGTCGGTCGGTCTTCCTCGAAGAAGCGGCTGTACATCTCGCCTTCGCGGCCGAGATAGCGAAGGTACACGTCGAGCTGCTCCTGGTTCCGGTAGATCTCGCTCGGGAAGAGGCAGAAGCCGCATCGATCAGGCTTGGTCGGAAGACAGTAAGGAGTCGCGACGTACAGGCTCAGCCGGGTCGGAAAGACAAGACGTGTGGTACGTCGGTGCTCCATGACCGTCCCGACGGGAATGTCCTGATCGAGCCAGAACAGGGGCGACGGGTGCCCGTGGAGGACGCGGTTGGCATGACGTCGAGAAACCTCTCGGTCGATCTGCTCGCGCACGCGCTGGAGTCGATCGTCCATCGGTTACTCCTTCGGTTGGGATACCTTCACGTGTTGGATTGGAGCGCGGTACGCACCGCGTCTACATGCGGTCATTCAAGCTCCTTCCGTTCGCGACTTGAGTGCGGCGGGCCAGAACAGCAAATCGGATGCCAGGCAGAGTCGCACGCTCGACCGCCTGCGACGGCTGTCCAAAACCCCGTGTGGCAAAAGGCAAGGTCGCCGGACCGAAAGTAGAGACGGACGCGCCCCACCGCCGCGGGCGGCGTCTTAAATCGATGCAAAATGCGTCACGGCCGATGCGAAATGCGACACTTGCTGACACTCGTCGAGGAATCGGCGAACAGGCAGGCCGGCGGCTGGTACTTCTAGAAAATGTTGGAGAGAGAATCTCGAGCCGACCACCCTCGAATCCGCGGAGGGAGCTTCGCGAGTTTCGCTGCGTGCTCCTCGACCTCCGCGGCCACGGCGATAGTGAACACGTGTCGCCGCCGGCATACAATCCCGAGCACCACGCTGCCGATCTTGCGCAGGTCGTCGCGAGTCTGGTGCACAGCCCATACGCCATCCTCGCCCACTCTGCGGGTGCGCTCGCGGCGGCGCGCTTCATCACGAACACGCGGGCGTCGATTCCCGCAGCCATGCTCAACGCCTTTGTCTGGGTGGATCTCGACCCGCTCGTCGCCGCATCTATCCCACCATCCCTGATGAGCGGCTCCGGTCCTTCGTGATCGAAGGACTCCGCCGAGTCGACGGCGGTTGGCGTATCCTGCCAAACATCGCGAC
>QHTD01000372.1 GCA_003220675.1 Candidatus Rokuibacteriota bacterium
ATTGCTCGGTAGCTATGTCCGGCAGGGATAAGCGCTGAAGGCATCTAAGCGCGAAACCCGCCTGAAGATGAGACCTCCCGGGGCGTAAGCCCCCTGAAGGGCCCTCGTAGATTACGAGGTTGATAGGCCGGAGGTGTAAGCACCGTGAGGTGTTCAGCTTACCGGTACTAATCGCCCGTGCGGCTTGACCACGGTGTTCTCATGCATTTCTTGATCGGGAGACGCAGCGTCTGGCTGCACTCGAGGATCTCCGTATTCGGTGCCCGGCGTGCGATGCGCGCCGGGACGACTTCCCGGTGGCAATGCCGGAGGGGCCACACCCGTTCCCATCCCGAACACGGAAGTTAAGCCCTCCCGGGCCGATGGTACTCCGCTGGCAACGGCGTGGGAGAGTAGGTCGCTGCCGGGGTAAATCACATCGAGGGGGGCGCCTCGCCCCCCTCGATACTCCGCCAGACGCCCGGGTCGCTCGGACCCGGGCGTTGTCGCGCTCAGGCGGCGAATGCGGTCCAGAGGGCGAGCGCGAAGCCGGCGAGGGTCACCAGGATCGCGACGGCCGCGAGGAGCTTGTCGAGCGCCGTCTCGTCGCGATGCTCGGCGAGGGAGAGCCCGAGCCCGGAGAGGAAGCCGCCCGCGAACCCGCCGGCGTGAGCCCAGTTGTTCACGCCCGCCATGAAGAAGCCCATGATGAACAGGATCAGCGCCCATTGCCCGTACTGCTGCAGGACCATCCGCCCGAAGACGCCCCCGCGCTTCCTGCCGTAGGCGACGATCGCGCCGAGGAGCCCGAAGATCGAGCCGGATGCGCCGATCGTGAACGGCACGCCGAGCGAGTTGGAGACGACGAAGCCGGCGACGCCCGAGGCGGTGAAGATGACGACGAGTCGTGCCGGGCCGTAGATCTCCTCCACGGCGGGGCTGAGCTGGCGGATCCAGAGGACGTTGAACAGAATGTGAAGAAGCCCGCCGTGCAGGTAGATAGCGGTGAACAGCGTCCACCAGCGCCCGTAGTGCCACGGGATCGCTCCCGCGGCGCCCAAGGCCCAGAGCGCTTCGGCGCTCGGCGAAAAGACCTCGAGGAACCCCCGTGGCCGGAGCGCGGCGAGCGGATCGAAGATCAGGCTGATCACGTAGAGCGCGACGCACGCCGCGGTGACCGCGTTGGTGAAGTTCCAGCGGCGGAAGAGCAAGCCGAGCGCCCCGCCGAATCCCCACATGCCGGGATTCCGCCGGCCGCACACGAGGCACACCGGCGCGTCGGCGTTGGTCAAGCGGCCGCAGGAGGGGCAGAGGATCGCGCCGGAGGTCTTACGGAACATCGCCCCGTCCCGCATCGTACCGACCGCCGACAAACTCTGTCAACTCGCGCGCGTTGTCGCCGATCGCGGGAGGTTCGCGTTGACAGTCCACCAGGGGTCGCGTAGAGTTTCGTGGATTCACGTCCTACCGAAGGAGCCAGTGTATGCATCGGATTGACCGCTGGAGCCCTCGCGCCGTGTTTGGGCTCCTCCCGGCGCTTGTCGTCCTGGCGCTCGTCTCCGTCGCGGCCCCGCCCGCGCTGGCGGCGGGCGGGGGCGAGGCGAGCCTCAACGTGCCCGACCTCGGGACGGTGACGTTCGGCGGGGTCGGCGGCCGCGCGCTCCTCATGTGGGGGCTCGTGGTGTGCGCGCTGGGCCTCGTCTTCGGGATGGTCATCTTCTCCCAACTCAAGAACCTGCCGGTCCACGCCTCGATGCGTGAGATCTCCGAGCTCATCTACGAGACGTGCAAGACCTACCTGATCACACAGGGAAAGTTCCTCCTGATCCTCGAGGCGTTCATCGGGGTCATCATCGTCCTCTACTTCGGCGTGCTGCTGAAGTTCGAGGCGGTGAAGGTGCTGATCATCCTGCTCTTCAGCCTCATCGGGATCGGCGGGAGCTACGGCGTGGCCTGGTTCGGGATGCGGATCAACACGTTCGCGAACTCGCGCACTGCGTTCGCCAGCCTCGAGGGCAAGCCGTTCCCCCTGTACGCGATCCCGCTCAAGGCTGGGATGAGCGTCGGCATGCTGCTCATCAGCGTCGAGCTGTTCCTGATGCTCTGCATCCTGCTCTTCATCCCAGGGGATTACGCAGGGCCGTGCTTCATCGGCTTCGCGATCGGCGAGTCGCTCGGCGCCGCCGCCCTCCGGATCGCCGGAGGCATTTTCACGAAGATCGCGGACATCGGGTCCGACCTCATGAAGATCGTCTTCAACATCAAGGAGGACGACGCGCGTAATCCGGGCGTCATCGCCGACTGCACGGGTGACAACGCCGGCGACTCGGTCGGCCCGAGCGCGGACGGCTTTGAGACCTACGGCGTCACCGGCGTGGCCCTGATCTCGTTCATCCTGCTGGCGGTGAGAGCGCCGGCCGTGCAGGTGCAGCTGCTGGTCTGGATCTTCGTCATGCGCGTGCTGATGATCGTCGCCAGCGGCGCCTCCTACCTGATCAACGACGTCGTCGCGCGCGCCCGCTACGGTGCGGCCACGCAGATGAACTTCGAGGCGCCGCTGACCTCGCTGGTGTGGATCACGTCGATCGTCTCAGTGGTGCTGACGTACCTCGCCTCCTACGTGCTCGTCCGCGACCTCGGCGACGGCTCGCTCTGGTGGAAGCTATCGACCGTCATCACGTGCGGCACCCTGGCCGGCGCGATCATCCCCGAGCTCGTCAAGGTGTTCACCTCCACCGAGTCGAGCCACGTGCGCGAGGTCGTGACCTCCGCCCGGGAGGGCGGGGCGTCGCTCGGCATCCTCTCCGGGTTCGTGGCGGGTAACTTCAGCGCCTACTGGCTCGGCATGACGGTCGTCGTGCTGATGGGCATCGCCTACTCGGTCAGCACGGCGGGGCTCGACACGCTCATGGTCGCTCCGGCGGTCTTCGCGTTCGGCCTCGTCGCCTTCGGGTTCCTCGGCATGGGGCCGGTGACGATCGCGGTGGACTCCTACGGTCCGGTGACCGACAATGCCCAGTCGGTCTTCGAGCTGTCGGTCATCGAGCAGATCCCCGGCATCAAGCAGGAGATCAGAAAGGCGCATGGCTTCGAGGTAAACTTCGAGACCGCGAAGCACCTGCTCGAGGAGAACGACGGGTGCGGGAACACCTTCAAGGCGACGGCGAAGCCCGTCCTGATCGGTACCGCGGTGGTCGGCGCGACCACGATGATCTTCTCGATCATCATGCTGCTTACCCACAGCCTGACGCAGAACCTGGACAAGCTTTCGCTCCTCCACCCGCCGTTCCTCCTGGGGCTCATCACCGGCGGCGCGATGATCTACTGGTTCACGGGTGCCGCGACCCAGGCGGTGACCACGGGCGCCTACCGCGCGGTCGAGTTCATCAAGGCGAACATCAAGCTCGAGGGCGTGACGAAGGCGTCGGTCACGGACAGCAAGAAGGTCGTGGAGATCTGCACGCAGTACGCGCAGAAGGGGATGTTCAATATCTTCCTGACGGTCTTCTTCGCAACGCTCGCCTTCGCTTTCCTCGAGCCGTACTTCTTCATCGGTTACCTGATCTCGATCGCGCTGTTCGGGCTCTTCCAGGCGGTGTTCATGGCCAACGCGGGCGGTGCCTGGGACAACGCCAAGAAGGTCGTCGAGGTGGACCTGAAGGAGAAGGGGACCCCCCTCCACGCGGCGACCGTCGTCGGTGACACGGTTGGCGACCCGTTCAAGGACACGTCGTCGGTCGCGATGAACCCCATCATCAAGTTCACCACGCTCTTTGGCCTCCTGGCCGTGGAGCTCGCGGTGACGCTCACGGCCGAGCAGGGCGTCGGGTTGAGCCTGGTCCTCGCCGCGCTCTTCTACGCGGTGTCGGTCGTCTTCGTCTGGCGGTCGTTCTACGCGATGCGGATCCGGGGAGGAGCGCCCGCCCCAGCCGAGACCCGGCGCGTCGGCGCCGTCGCGCGGGGCAAGTAAGAGCTCCGTGGAGTTTCTGTTCGGGGTCGTTACCGGGGCCCATTCCCTGGACGACCTGATCCGGTGGGGTGGCTACGCCGTTCTGGTCGGGATCGTCTTCACCGAGACGGGGCTCCTCGTCGGCTTCTTCCTGCCTGGCGATTCGCTCCTGGTTACCGCGGGGCTCGTCGCTGCGGCGGGCAGTCTCAACATCTGGTGGGTCAACGGGCTCCTGATCGTGGCCGCCGTCGTGGGCGACAGTGTCGGCTACGCCATCGGCGTCCGGATCGGTCCGCGCCTGTTTACGCGCGAGCGGTCGCTGCTCTTCAACCCACGCCACGTCGAGCGGACCCGTCGCTTCTACGCGCGCCACGGGCCCAAGACGATCGTGATCGCGCGCTTCGTCCCCATCATTCGCACCTTCGCCCCGGTGGTCGCCGGTGTCGGCGAGATGCAATACCGCCGGTTCCTCCTCTACAATGTCGTCGGCGGTGTGGGATGGGTGACCAGCATGACCTGGGCGGGCTACCTGTTGGGCC
>QHTD01000110.1 GCA_003220675.1 Candidatus Rokuibacteriota bacterium
CAGCAATCCATCACGCGTATCTCCTTTCTCGGGAGAAGGCAGCTCCGGGGTCCGATGCTATGCGATGGCGGGTGCATGCTCAAGAGTAGTGATAGATTCTGTGCGCGCTCTCGGGGTGTGAGGCTGGAACGGGACCGAGGGCCTGAGGAGGTCAGCATGGCCACGCGAATCTACGCCGGCGCGGCGCACTGGTCAGTTGGAGAGCAGATACCAGATCGAGGCGGGCTCCTCCGGAGGGCGAGCAACGACGACGGCTGGCAGCATCTCGACGACGGCTTGCCCGGCGACGTCGAGGTGCGCGCCCTCGCCATCCATCCGCGCGACTCGCAGGTGATCTATGCGGGGACGCAATACGGCCCCTACCGCAGCGTCGATGGGGGTGACCACTGGACGGCGCTCGGCCTACCCGATGCGGGCATGGTCGTGTGGTCGTTCCTCTTTCATCCGCGGGACGCGAGCGTGCTCTACGCGGGCACGGCGCCGGCCGCGGTCTACAGGAGTGACAACGGTGGCGACACCTGGCGACGGCTCCGCTCGGTCCGGGCGCCGGGTCGTGTCAAGATGAGCTTCCCCACCCGGGTCACGCGGCTGGCCGCCGATCCCAGTCATCCCCACGAGCTCTACGCCGGGCTGGAGGTCGACGGCGTCCTCAGAAGCCTGGACGGCGGCGAGACCTGGGAGGACGTGAGCCACGACCTGGTCAAGCTCGCCGAGCGCCCGCACCTCAAGAGCCGAATCGTCAGCGACACCGAGATCGAGGGCATGATGGACTCGCACGCGCTGTGCGTCTCCAGCGCGCAGCCGGGCACGGTGTTCCTGGCTGCCCGCATGGGAATCTTCCGCAGCACCGACCGCGGAATGACGTGGGAGGACATGGAGATCCGGCGATTTTCGCCGCTCACCTATGCACGCGACGTGCGGGTGTCCCCGCACGACGCGCGCACGCTGTACGCGTGCCTCAGCCCGGCGGCGCGGAGCGAGGACGGCTCCCTCTACCGCAGCGACGACCTGGGCCAGAGCTGGCGGCGCGTGGATCGCGGCGTGAAAGCGCAGAGTACGATGATGTCCGTGGCCTTGCACGCCAAGGATCCAGACCAGGTCTACTGCGCGACGCGCGGTGGCCAGGTCTTCGGCACCCAGGATGGCGGCAGGAGCTGGCACGAGTACCCGCTGCCCGCCGGGATCCAGGACGTCTATACCGTCGCGTGCGCCTGAGCGAGCCGATCCCGCGCGAAGGCGGGTCAGGCGCCGATTGACTTGTGTGCCCGGCCGAACTCGAGGATTCGGTCGCGCACCCGTTCGGGCGTCTGCTCCGGCGGCATGACGGGCCAGAGCTCCGGCTGCGGCAGGAGCTCGCGCAAGTAGTGCGCTCCCGACGTCGCGTGGGCCGGATCGTCGCCCGGGATGATCAGCGCGGGAACCTTCATCGCCATCAGCTCCTCGGGCTCGGCTCCCGGCGGCGTCTCGCGGTCGAAGAGGGCCCGCGCGCTCGCGGCGACGATGCCGAGATACCGATCGACGTCCTGACTCTGGAACTCCCCGGCGAAGCGTTGGCCGCGCACGATCGCGGAAGCCCACGGTCCCGCCTCAGGGTCCTGCCAGAACGATTTCCCCTCGTGGGCCCGCTTGACGACTCCCGCCAGGCCGTTCTCACGGGCGAACCGCAGATGCCGCGCGAAGCGGTCCGCGCCGTTCAGTTTCCACCGATAGCCCCCGACGGGCCAGTGGAGGATCAGGGCGTGCGTGGCCTCCGGAAAGCAGGCGGCGAACGCCAGCGCCACGGAGCACCCCATGCAGCCCCCGAGCACAAACGCCCGTGTGACTCCCAGGTGATCCAGGAGCCCCTTGGCTTGCTCGGCGAAGAGCGACCAGGAGAGCTTCTCGATCCGTCCGCCAGAGGCTCCGGATTCCCGCCGGTCGTAGGCGATCACCGTGAACTCGCCGGATAAGCTGTCGAGAGGCCGCATCCCTTTCCAGACTCCGGCCGTGGTCCACTTCTCCATCGTGGCGTCGAAGCCGCCCGGCGCAAGCATGAGCAGGGCAGGCCCGGCACCGCGCGTGGCGTAGCTCACCTCCAGACCGTCGATCATCGCAGTCGGCATAGCATCCTCCGAGCGGGAACTTGGGGCACGGCGCTGGCCAGTCTCGCGCTGTCGGTCGGCCACCGCAACCGGGCTGCGTATCGCGCCTGCGCAGTCCCGGGCATGTCGCGCCTATTGTGGCCCCGCACGCAGGGCGCTTCGTTTTAAAATTGCGTGCAGCTTGCGGGTTCTGCGCGTCCTGAGTATGCTGCATGGGCGGTTACCCGCCCTCACTTCCCGCGAGAGTGGCGAAACTGGCAGACGCGCTGGACTTAGGATCCAGTGGGCCACAAGCCCTTGGGGGTTCGACTCCCCCCTCTCGCACCAACGTGGAGCGTGGCTGAGCGTGGAGCGTCGATGAAGGTCGAAGTCGAGGCGATCGAAGGCTGTAAGCGCCGCCTGGCGGTGGAGGCCCCGGCCGACATCGTGCAGCAGGAGTGGGAACGCGCCTACGTGCGCGTCCAGAAGCAGGCGCGCCTCCCGGGCTTCCGAAAGGGCTACGTGCCGCGCTCGCTCGTCAAGCTGCACTTCGCCGACGACGTCCGGCGGGAGGTCGCCGAGCACCTCATTCCCGATATCTACCGGCGGGCTATCTCGGAAGCACGGCTCGACCCCGTGAACGAGCCCGACCTCCAGGAGGTCAAGCTCGAGGAGGGCGCGCCGCTCAGCTTCGTCGCCGTCGTCGAAGTGAAGCCGGCGATCGAGCTCGGCGAGTACAGAGGCGTGGAGGTCCAGCACGCGCCCACGCCCGTCGTCGACGAGGAAGTCGACGCGACGATCGAGCGCATGCGCGAGGAGCAGGCGCAGTTCCGCGTGGTGGACCGCCCGGCCGGCCCCGGCGACCTCCTGGTCGTCGACTACCGGCTCACGTTCGAGGGCCACGAGCCCTCGAGCCAGACGGGCTACCAGTTCATCGTCGGTGACAAGACGGTGCTGCCCGAGATCGACGAAGCGGTCGTGGGGATGCGGGCGGGCGAGGAGCGTCAGGTCCCGTTCCGTTTCGCCGATGACCACCGGCGGAAGGAGCTGCGCGGGCGGCGCGGGTCCGCCACCGTCAAGCTCGTCGAGGTGAAGGAGAAGGTGCTGCCGGCGCTGGACGACGAGTTCGCGAAGTCGCTCGGCGAGTTCGCGAGCCTCGCGGGGCTCCGCGCCGAGGTGCGGAAGCAGCTCGAGGCGCGGCGCGAGCACGACGAGCGGCGGGCGCTCCAGGAGAAAGTCGTCGACGCGGTCCTGGCAGAGCACCACTTCACGGTGCCGGACGCGATGGTCGGGCGCCACGTCGCCCACCAGATCGAGCACGCGCGCGCGAGCATGCGGCAGCAGGGGCTCGACCCGGACCGGGTGCCGTGGGATTACGATAAGCTGGTCACCGACCTCCGGCCCGGGGCCGAGAAGGGCGTCCGGCGTGCGCTCCTGCTGGAAGCGATCGCCGCACGCGAGTCCATCGCGCCCGCCGATGTCGATGTGGACGCCGAGCTGGAGAAGATCGCCCAGGCGAGCCAGCGGCCTTTGCCGGCCGTCCGGCGTATGATGGAGAAGAGCGGCGACCTCGAGGAGTTGCGGCGTGGGCTGCGTGACCGCCTGACCCTCGAGCTGCTCGTCGGTCACGCTAAGATCCGGGCGTAGACGAGGGAGTGCGAGCCGCAGGGCGCCTCGCCCGAGGCGAGCCTGCGACAAGGAGAACCCGATGGCTCTCGTTCCGATGGTGATCGAGCAGACGCCGCGCGGCGAGCGGGCGTTCGACATCTTCTCGCGTCTGTTGAAAGAGCGGATCATCTTCCTGCCGACCTTCATCGAAGACGATCTGGCGAACCTCGTGATCGCCCAGATGCTCTTTCTCGAGGCCGAGGACCCGGACAAGGACATCTTCCTCTACATCAACTCACCGGGCGGCTCGGTGACGGCGGGGATGGCGATCTACGACACGATGCAATACGTCAAGCCCGCGATGTCGACGATCTGCATGGGTCAGGCGGCCTCGATGGCCGCCCTCCTGCTCTGCGCCGGTGCCAAGGGCAAGCGCTTCGCCCTACCGCACGCGCGGATCCTGATCCACCAACCGCTCGGCGGCGTGCAGGGACAGGCGACCGATATCGACATCCAGGCCCGGGAGATCCTCCGGATGCGCGAGGAGCTGAACCGCATCCTGGTGCACCACACCGGCCAGTCCATGGAGAAGATCCAGCGCGACACCGACCGGGACTTTTTCATGACCGCCGAGCAGGCGAAGGAATATAAAATCGTCGACGAAGTGATCTCGTCCAAGCCGACGACGCGGGCGGTGGCCGAGGTGCCGGCGCTGGCGACGCAGGGGAAGAGGTAGGGAGCCGATGGCCCGACCGCGCGAAGGCAACGGAACGCTGAAGTGCTCCTTCTGCGGGAAGAGCCAGAACGACGTCCGCAAGCTGATCGCGGGCCCGACGGTCTACATCTGCGACGAGTGCATCGAGCTCTGCAACGACATCATCGCCGAGGAGTGGGAAGAGGAGAAGAGCCGCGAGCTCCGCGCGCTTCCCAAGCCCTCTGAGATCAAGAATGTCCTCGACCAGTACGTGATCGGCCAGGAGCGGGCGAAGAAAGTCCTCGCCGTCGCGGTCCACAACCACTACAAGCGGATCGAGTCGGGCGGCGAGTCGGGCGAGGTCGAGCTGCAGAAATCGAACATCCTCCTGATCGGCCCCACGGGCTCCGGCAAGACCCTCCTCGCACAGACGCTCGCCAAGATGCTGCGGGTGCCCTTCACCATCGCCGACGCCACCACGCTCACGGAGGCGGGCTACGTCGGCGAGGACGTCGAGAACATCATCCTGCGCCTGCTCCAGTCGGCGGACTACGACGTCGAGCGTGCGGAGCGCGGCATCGTCTACATCGACGAGATCGACAAGATCGCGCGGAAGTCGGAGAACCCGTCGATCACGCGTGACGTGTCGGGCGAGGGCGTTCAGCAGGCGCTCCTGAAGATCCTCGAGGGCACGGTCGCCAACGTGCCGCCCCAGGGCGGGCGGAAGCATCCGCACCAGGAGTTCATCCAGGTCGACACGTCGAACGTCCTCTTTCTGTGCGGCGGCGCCTTCGTCGGGCTCGACAAGATCATCGAGGCGCGCGTCGGACGCTCGGGCATGGGCTTCGGCGCGGAGATCAAGCGGCGCGAGGAGCGCCGGGTGGGCGACCTCCTCGTGATGATCCAGCCCGAGGATCTCCTGAAGTACGGGCTCATCCCCGAGTTCGTCGGCCGGCTGCCGGTCATCGCGACGCTCCACGACCTCGACGAGACCGCGCTGATCCGCATCCTCAGGGAGCCGAAGAACGCGATCACCAGGCAGTACCAAAAGTATTTCGACCTCGAGAAGGTCCGCCTGAAGTTCACGGACGACGCGGTGGCGGCGATCGCGAAGGAGGCGCTCAAGCGGGGGACCGGCGCGCGGGGACTCCGGGCGATCCTGGAGGAGGTCATGCTCGAGATCATGTACGAGTTGCCGTCCATCCAGGGGCTCAAGGAGTGCATCATCACGCGCGAGGTTATCCTGAACCACGAGCGGCCCCTGCTCGTCTCGGAAGCGCAAGAGCAGTCGGCGTAGCCTGAGCGGCACGCTCTTCGTCGTCGCGACTCCGATCGGCAACCTCGAGGACATCACCCTGC
This sequence comes from Candidatus Rokuibacteriota bacterium, assembly GCA_003220675.1. GTDB lineage: Bacteria > Methylomirabilota > Methylomirabilia > Rokubacteriales > CSP1-6 > 20CM-2-70-11. Next base: position 5,722 of record QHTD01000110.1, read on the forward strand.
GCGCGCTGCGCGTCCTGCGCGAAGTGGATCTGGTCGCCTGCGAGGACACGCGCCGGACGCGCGCGCTCCTCACGCATTTCGACATCCACAAGCGGACCGTGAGCTACTTCGAGCACAACAAGCTCGCGCGTGGGCCGGAGCTGCTGCGCGAGCTGGCCGACGGCCGCTCGATCGCGCTCGTGACCGACGCGGGCACCCCGGGCGTCTCGGACCCCGGCTTCCTGCTCGTCCGCGCGGCGCGCGCGCAGGGGATTCCGGTGGTGCCGGTGCCGGGGCCGTCGGCCGGCGTCGCCGCGTTGTCGGCCGCGGGAATCCCTGGAGACCGGTTCGTGTTCGACGGCTTCCTGCCGGTCAAACCCGGCCGGCGCCTGAACCACCTGAGGGCGCTCCGCGCGCTCGAGCTGACGGTCGTGCTCTACGAGTCGCCCCACCGCATCGTGGCCGCGCTCGAGGCGATCGGCCAGGTCTATGGCGGCGTCGAGATCGTTGTCGCGCGCGAGCTGACGAAGCGGTTCGAGGAGGTCGTGCGCGCCACGCCGTCGGCGCACATCGAGCGGCTCAAGCGCTCCCCCGTCCGCGGCGAGTTCGTGCTCGTGCTCCCGGCGGGCGTTTGAGCGTCCCTTCCGTGCGACGTATACTGCGTGGGTCTATGGTTGTTCCCAAGGCGTTGACCATCGCCGGCTCGGACTCCGGCGGCGGCGCAGGCATCCAGGCGGACCTCAAGACCTTCTCGGCGTTCCGCGTCTTCGGGATGAGCGTGATCACCGCCGTGACCGCGCAGAATTCCGTCGGGGTCCAGGGCGTTTTCAACCTGCCGCCGGAGTTCATCGGGACGCAGATCCACTCGGTGCTCTCGGACTTCGGCGCCGACGCGGTGAAGATCGGCATGCTCTCGACGGCGCCGATCATCGCCGAGGTCGCGAGGCGCCTCAGGGCGTACGGGCAGCACCAGATCGTGCTCGACCCGGTGATGATCGCCAAGTCCGGCGATCCGCTGCTCGAACCGGACGCGCGCGCGGCGCTCGTCAAGGAGATGCTGCCGCTTGCCACCGTGGTCACGCCGAACCTTCACGAGGCCAGCGTGCTCGCGGACATGCCCGTCGCGACCGAGGCCGACATGGAGGCGGCGGCGCTGCGCATCCTGGCCCTCGGCCCCCGCTACGTGCTCGTCAAGGGCGGGCACCTCCCCGATACGGCGACGGACATCCTCTGGAACGGCCGCGAGCTCACGCGCTTCACCGCCCCGCGCCTCGACTCCACGAGCACCCATGGCACCGGCTGCACCTTCTCGGCCGCGATTGCGGCCGGGCTCGCGCGCCGGCAACCGCTCGCCGACGCCGCCCGCGAGGCGAAGGCCTACGTCACCGCGGCGATCCGTGAGGGATTTCGGCCCGGGCGTGGCGTCGGTGCCCTGCGTCACTTCATCGCGAGCTGGTAGCGAGGCATGGCCAGGGGCGTTGACGACAAGATGTCGTTCATGGAGCACCTGGGCGAGCTGCGCGTCCGCATCGTGCGGAGCCTTTACGCGCTCCTCGCCGGCAGCGTACCCGGGCTGTACTTCAGCCAGCAGATCGTCGACTGGCTGGCGCGCCCCGTGACGTCGCTCAATTACTCGCTCGTCTTCACGTCGCCGGCGGAGGCGTTGTGGGTCCAGATGAAGGTGGGGCTCATCGTCGGCGTGTTCATCTCGGCGCCCGCCATCCTCTGGCAGGTCTGGGCGTTCATCGCGCCCGGGCTGCACGCGCACGAGAGGAAGTACGCGCTGCCCTTCGTGATCATCGGGTCGCTCCTCTTTATCGGCGGCGGGGCGTTCTCGCTCTTCGTCGTGACGCCCTACGCGCTCCAGTTCCTGCTGAGCTATGCGCGTCCGGGCCTCCAGCCGATGATCACGCTCCAGAACCTCACCGACTTCCTGCTGAAGTTCACGCTGGCCTTCGGCGCCGTGTTCGAGCTGCCGCTCGCGCTCACGATCCTGGCGCGCATCGGCGTCGTGAGCGCGAAGACGCTCGCGAAGAACCGGAAGTACGCGATCCTCGGCGCGTTCATCGCCGGTGCGGTGCTCACGCCGACACCCGACGCCTTCAACCAGACGCTCATGGCCGGGCCGCTCGTGCTCCTCTACGAGGTTGGGATCGTCTGCGCGCGCGTCTTCGGGCGGAAGGCGGCGCCCGCGCCGGAGCCCGCGCCCGCCGAATCCTCGTAGATGGACTTCGCCGCCCTCGACCTGCCCGAGCCCGTCATGCGGGGAATCCGCGAGGCGGGCTTCGTGACCGCGACACCGATCCAGGAAGGCGTGCTCCCGCTGGCGCTCCGCGGCAAGGACGTCGCGGGGCAGTCGCAGACGGGCACGGGCAAGACGGCGGCCTTCCTCATCGCGGCGTTCACGCGCCTCCTGCGCTCGCCGGCGCCGCAGGCGCCTGGCGGCGCCGGCGCGCCACGCGTGCTCATCATCGCGCCGACACGCGAGCTGGTCGTCCAGATCGAGTCGGATGCGCGGCTCCTCGGCCAGTTCACCCCGTTCCGCACCCTCGCGGTGTACGGTGGCATCGACTACGCGAAGCAGCGCGAGGCGCTCGCCGCCGGCTGCGACCTCCTCGTCGGCACGCCCGGCCGGCTCATCGACTACCTCAAGCAGCGCGTCTGGTCGCCCAAGCATGTCGAGGTCCTCGTGATCGACGAGGCCGACCGGATGTTCGACATGGGGTTCATCGCCGACCTCCGGTTCATCCTTCGCCGCCTGCCGCCGCACGAGAAGCGCCAGTCGTTCCTCTTCTCTGCGACGCTCTCGTTCCGGGTGCTCGAGCTCACCTGGGAGTTCATGAACAACCCGACGCAGATCACGATCATGCCGCAGCAGAAGACGGTCGCGCGCGTCGAGCAGATGCTCTTCCACGTAGGTCGCGAGGAGAAGTTCCCGGTGCTCCTCGGGTTCCTCAAGCGGGAGGGCGGTGACCGGATCCTGATCTTCACGAACACGCGCGAGGAGGCGCGGCGGCTCGAGGACCGGTTGACGCGCAACGCCTACGAGACGCGTGCGCTCACGGGCGACGTGGACCAGAAGAGGCGCCTCAAGATCCTGAACGACTTCAAGGAGGGCCGCCTGCCGGTGCTGGTGGCGACCGACGTCGCCTCGCGCGGGCTCCACATCGAGGCGGTCAGCCACGTCATCAACTGGGACCTGCCCCAGGACGCCGAGGATTACGTGCATCGCATCGGGCGCACGGCGCGCGCGGGCGCGGGCGGCAAGGCGGTCAGCTTCGTGGATGAGGCGAGCGCCCTGTACCTCGAAGCGATCGAGAAGTTCATCGGCCAGAAGATCCCGGTGGAGTGGGCGGACGACGACCTCTTCGTGTCCGAGATCAAGCCGACCGCCGAGGAGCGGCGCCGGTTCGCGGAGGAGCGCCGCGCCCGGTTCGAGGCGCGGGGCGGCCGGTTCGGCGACCGAGGCCCCCGCGACCACGGGCGCGGCGGCCCCGAGCGGCGCCGCCACGAGGCACCCCATCACGCCGATCGGCCTCCCGCCGCGCCCCCTCAGCCCCCATCGCCGGGAGGCGCGGCCGGCCAGGGTCGCCGGCGCCGCCGACGCGGAGGCGGCGGGGCCCGCCCTGGGGGCCCGTCGCCTTAGTCCGGGGAGCGCGTCGGACTCACCACGCTTCGAGCGCGGGCTTCCGCCCGCGCCCCCCAATGGGGGTGTTG
>QHTD01000383.1 GCA_003220675.1 Candidatus Rokuibacteriota bacterium
TCAGCTTCGGCGTCACGAAGGCGGTCATCAACCTCGTCGCGGCGCGCGTGTCCGACCGCATCGGCCGCAAGCCGATCCTTGTGGCCGGGTGGTTGTTCGCCCTTCCGGTGCCGTTCCTCATCATCTATGCCCCGGCATGGTGGTGGATCGACCTCGCCAACGTCCTGCTCGGTGCCAACCAGGCGATGGCGTGGTCGATGACGGTCATTATGAAAGTCGACCTCGTGGGGCCGAAGCGCCGCGGCCTCGCGCTCGGACTGAACGAGTTCGCCGGGTACTTCGCCGTAGGGGTGATGTCGTGGGTCACCGGCTACATCGCCGCGCACAGCGCGTTGCGCCCACAGCCGTTCTACCTAGGGATCGTCATCGCCATCGTGGGCTTCGCCGTCTCCGTGCTGTTCGTAAGAGAGACGCACGCCTACGCTCACCTCGAAGCCGCCGCCGCGCTCCAAACCGCGAGCGGCGTCCGTTCATCGCTTGGCAGCGTCTTCTACGTCACGAGCCTCGGAAACGTGAGCCTCTTCGCCGCCTGCCAGGCTGGACTCGTCAACAATCTCAACGACGGCATGTCGTGGGGCCTCTATCCCCTGTTCTTCGCCAGCTATGGTCTCGGCGTCGGCAGTATCGGTGTCATCAAGGCCGTCTACCCGATGGTGTGGGGCGTGCTGCAAGTGGCGACCGGACCGCTCTCCGACCGCTTCGGCCGCAAGGAGCTGATTGCCGGGGGGATGATCGTGCAGGCGGGCGGTATCTGGTTGACCGGCCTCGTCCCGACCTATGCGGCGTGGCTCCTCGGTGCGGGGCTGCAAGGGCTCGGCACGGCGATGGTTTATCCAACGCTCCTGGCTGCGATCACCGACCACGCACCCCCGACCTGGCGCGCGACCAGCCTCGGCGTGTACCGATTCTGGCGTGACCTCGGCTACGCCGTCGGTGCGCTTCTCTCCGGCGCCGTCGCGGACTTCGTCGGGCTCGGGGCGGCGATCCACCTCGTGGCCGCGCTCACGTTCGTCTCTGGTCTTGTCGTGGCCCGGGCGATGAGGAAGCCGAGCCCCGTGCCGATCGCGGTCGGCGCGTGAGACCAAGCGCCACGTGGGAGGGGTAGCGTATGAATGATGCACCTTCGCCCGAGACGCTGGCCGCCCAGGCCATGGGCGATGTGGATACGACCTCTGGCGCGCTGGCGCCAGCGATCCACCCGTCGACGACGTACGAGCGCAGTCCCGACGGCACCTACCCCTCTGGCCTCGTCTATACGCGTGCCGACAATCCGACGTACGATCACGCCGAGCGGCTCCTGGCCACGCTGGAGGGTGGCGCCGCCGGCATGCTCTTCGCCTCCGGCAGCGCCGCAGCCACCGCTGTCTTCCAGTCCCTGCTGCCCGGCGATCACGTCCTGGTGTCTCGTGTCCTCTATTGGGGTGTCCGGAAGTGGCTCGCGGAGTTCGGAGTCAGCTGGGGGCTCGACGTCGAGTTCATCGATACTACCGATCTCGGCGCGGTGGAGACCGCCATCCGCCCGGGCCGCACTCGGCTCCTGTGGGTGGAGACGCCGGCCAACCCGATGTGGGATATCACCGACCTCGCCGCCATCACGGCGATCGCCCACGCGGCCGACGTGCGGGTGGCCGTCGACAACACGGTCGCGACCCCCGTGCTCACACGGCCCATCGGGTTCGGGGTCGACCTCGTCGTGCACTCGGCGACCAAGTACCTGAACGGCCACAGCGACGTTCTGGCCGGGGCAGTCGTCACCGCGCGTCGCGACCCGTTCTGGGAGCGGGTCCGATCGTGGCGACGCAACGCCGGCTGCGTGCTCGGTCCGTTTGAGGCGTGGCTGCTCCAGCGGGGCATGCGGACCTTGTTCGTACGGGTGCGCCGCTCGTCCGAGAGTGCCTTGGCCCTCGCCCGTCACTTCCACGGACACCCAGCGCTGACCGCCGTCCTCTATCCGGGGCTGCCATCGAATCCCGGCCATGAGATCGCGGCCCGCCAGATGACCGGTGGGTTCGGCGGGATGCTCTCGATTCGCGTGGCGGGCGGCGAGAAGCAAGCCACAGCCGTGGCCGCCGCAGTGAGGGTGTTCAAGCGGGCCACATCCCTCGGTGGCGTCGAGAGCCTCATCGAGCACCGTCGCAGCACTGAAGGCCCGTCGTCGCCGGTGCCAGAAGACTTGCTACGCCTGTCGATCGGGCTCGAGGGCCCTGAGGACTTGATCGGCGATCTCGACGCGGCACTGAACACGGTGGCCCGCGCCGGCGTGGCTGACGCACCGGCCTCCCCGAGGGCCCGTCCGGCGGCGTCACCGGGCGGGTTCAACGTGGCTGATGCAGTCGCAGAGGCCATCGAGCGCAGCGTGGCGCCGGTCGTCATCGCGCGCGGCGGCTCAGTGCGCCTAGTGTCGGTCAACGCTGGCGTCGTAACCCTCGAGGCCAGCGGATCGCCGGGTGCGATCGTCCCCGCGACCGCGCGCATTGAGGCCCTCGTGCGCGGGTCCGTGCCCGAGGTCGCCGAGGTGCGGGTGGTGTGGCCGGAGGCAGAGCCGACGCGGCCCGCCGAATCCGACGAGCTCGCCGAGCGCGTCCGCCGAGTCCTCGACGTCGAGGTGAACCCCGCGATCGCCGCTCACCGTGGTCGGGTGACCCTGGTCGACGTGACCGCTGGGCGGGTGCGCATCCGCCTTGAGGGCGGCTGTCAGGGCTGCAGTCTCGCCGAGGTCACTGTGCGGCAGGGGATCGAGTCGATACTGCGGAAGCGCCTGCCCGAGGTCGTGGCGATCGTGGATGTCACCGATCACGCGGCAGGCACTGAGCCGTTCTTCGCGCCGGGGAAGCGCTGAACGCGACCGAACACGGCCGAGGAGACCAGGCCCCGTCGTGAAATGACTAAGGGAAAGGACAAGTCTATGCCGCTCGACACCGTTCGTCTTCGGGAGGAGATCCGAAAGGTCTATAGCGAGGTCGTCCGTGATCCAAAGAAGGGCTACCACTTCCACACGGGCCCGGAGTACGCCGTCGAGCGCCTAGGCTATTCGCCTGAGGCACTGGCTGAACTTCCCGATTCCGTCACGGCGCCGTTCGCGGGCGTGGGCAACCCGCTGTCCATGGGTCTGCCGACGCCCGGCGCGACGGTCGTTGGCATCGGCGCCGGCAGCGGCATGGACACGTTCCTCGCCGCGAAGGCCGTCGGGCTGCGGGGGAAGGTCATGGCAGTCGATATGACCGACGCCATGCTCGAGCGCGGGCGGGAGAACATCGCGCTCACGAGCCTGACCCAGATCGAGTATCGCAAAGGGATGGCGGAGGCGCTTCCAGTCGACGACGCATCGGTGCACCTCGTCATCTCTAACGGCGTCATCAACCTCACGCCGACAAGGACGCCGTCTTCCGCGAGGCGTTCCGCGTGCTGAAGCCCGGCGGGCGGCTCCAGATCGCCGACATCGTGGACCACAAGGACATCCCGCCGGCGGGCCGGGAGGACATCGCGATCTGGACTGCCTGAATCGGCGGTGCTCTCCTGGAAGGAGAGTACATCACGAAGATCGAGGGGGCGGGATTCATGGACGTCGAGGTCACCTGGCGCGGCAACCCGTTCACGGGCGCATCGGGCCAACGCAAGGCCGACAAGTTCGAGACGGAGGGCGTCAACATCCGCGCTCGGAAACCATAGATCGATCAGTCTGCCGACAAGATCGGCGCGGACGTCGATGACCTGAGCCGGGAGGCTGGGTGACCTACTTCGTCCAAGACGAACACGACGACAGGATCCGGTTGCAACACCTCATGATGGGGGAGTTCGGATTCGACCGTCTCACCGCCGAAATCTACGAGGCCCTCTTGAGGTGCGGGCCACTACCCAGAAGACAACTCCTCGCAATACTCAGTCAGTCTCATACACGACTCGACAGCGGTCTCGCCGTGCTGCGGGACCACAACCTCGTATCCGTGGACTACGAGCGGTTCCAACCGCGGTACTACGCCATCAACCCGGCCGTTGCATGGCAGGCGCTTAGGGCCGACATCTTGTGGAAGACTTTAGATACGATGTCGCCAGCCGAGAGTGTTCTTCGGGTAGATCACCCCGCGGTCGAGACCCTTCTACGAACGTGCGCCGATCTCGCCGGCGTTGGTGGTCGTCTGTACAGGCACCACATCGCGGCTCTCGAGCACAGGCAATGGGATGCGGACACGCCGCAGCAACTTGCTCAGCTCGTCTGTGAGATCGTTTCGACAGCACGGCACGAGGTGCGGGCCGTGAGCAAGTCCCCGCGTCTCCCCCAGGTCTCAACGTTCTGGACCGTTCTGACGGAGCGGCTGTCGGCAGGCGTCCGCTATCGACGCGTGGTGGATCTTGACGAGGTCATCGCCCACGGTCTTCAGGTCGTCAATCGGGACCTTCGGGAATGGCACATCGACCTGCGCGTTCTCGAACAAGACCGGATCCACCACAAATACTACATCGTCGACGACAGGCTGGTGGCTGTGTTCCATGAGTCGGCCCGACCGCGGCACGATATCCGAGGAGTGGGGCGGATCAGCAGAAAGCACTGGACGGTTTTGAAGTACGCCAAGCGGTTCCCCGACTACGCGCGCCTGGCCATCCCGGCGGATTTGGTGGTCGGCGAGCTACGACGGGTTTCGAACGTGGTGCTTCAGCAGGCGCGCGACGGTCTTGCTCCGGATGAGATCGCTTGGCTCGAATCGCTCATCGAGATGGGGAAGTTTTCCTTGTTTCACAAGGAAGTGGGCTGGTCCGACGCGCGGCTCTCGGAGGTGGAAGCGAAGGCCAGCGCACTCGGACTTGCGCGCCGCAATGTTGAAGGGGAGCTGGTGTTCGCCTACCCTATCAGCGCGAGGCAGCTGCGGTCCGCCTGTGCGGAGGCGCAGCGAGCGCGATAGATGCTCACGGATCTCCCGAGTGGGGGGCGCCGCCCGTCGCCCAGAGAAGCGCGGCGACGATCGCGCCGAG
>QHTD01000111.1 GCA_003220675.1 Candidatus Rokuibacteriota bacterium
TGAAGAGCATCGACCCCTCAGGCATCGGGCCAAAGCGCAGCTCGGTGAGAAAGCGGGTCAGCAGCGAATCGCCGAAGACCGCGTACCCGCCGCGGGGCACGGGCGCCACGAGGGACCACGCGAGCCCGAGGAGCATCGCGGGCACCGCGACGGCCAGGCCGGCGAGAGGGCCCGCGGCGGCGATGTCGAAGAGCGAGTTCCGATCGCGCGCCGGCGACCGCATCCGGATGATGGCGCCGAGGGTCCCGAAGCCGATCGGTAACGGGATGAAGTAGGGCAGGCTCACCGAGGCCTTGTAGTGGCGCGCCGTGAAGTAGTGACCGAACTCGTGCACCACGAGGATGGCCAGAAGCGTGCAGGAGAACGGGACCCCGCTCAGGAGCGACGCCGGCCCCGGCACCGCGCGGAAGGCGTCAAAGGTCGGCGAGCCGGAGTACCACGTCCCCGCGATCAGCGTCGACGCGCACGTGAGGAGAAAGAGGACGACGTTGACCGCCACCCGCGGGCGCACGACGACCTCCGCGAGCGGCCACGCCTGGACGACGACGCCGTCGCCGTCGGCGCGGATGAAGGGCGTGTAGCCGAAGGCGCGGAAGCGCTCGCGCAGCACGTCCACGGCCTGTGACGGCGATCGCAGCAGGTCGCCGCGGAAGGCGATGATGCCGCCTCGGATCTGGCGCTCGCGCACGACGAGGACGTCCTCGAGGTTCTTTCGCAGGAGCTCCTCGCTCACGAGCACGTCTTCGACTCGGGGCGGCTCGGCGGGTGCATGGCCGCGGAACGGCCAGAAGCGCATGGGTCAGCCTACCACAGCGTCAGACGGCCGACCACGCGGCGCACCCCCTCGAGGCCGGCCTCGAGGTAGATCGCGCCGAGCAGCGCCTCGAGCGTCGTCGCGAGGATCGATTCGCGTCTCCGTCCGCCCGTCTGCTCCTCGCCACGACCGAGGCGCACGAGCGCGCCGAGGTCGAGCTCGGCCGCCCAGCGCGCGAGGCGCTCGCCCGACACCAGCTCGGCGCGGCGGGGCGTGAGCACGCCGACGGGCGCGCCGGGATCGGCGGCGAACAGGTGCTCCGCGACGACGAGCCCGAGCGCGGCGTCGCCGAGCAGCGCGAGCCGCTCGTGGTCGGACGTGGGCGGGTTTTCGTTCGCGTACGAGGCGTGGGTGAGCGCCCGCTCAAGGCGGGCGGGGTCGCGGAAGCGGTGGCCGAGCCGCCGCTCGAGCTCCGCCACCCCGACGGGATCCACTACTCGAGGTGCTTGCGAAAGACGAGCGTCGCGTTCGTGCCGCCGAAGCCGAAGGCGTTCGACAGCGCGATCTCGACGTCCTGCTTGCGCGCCTGGTTCGGCACGTAGTCGAGGTCGCAGTCCGGATCCGGCGTTTCGTAGTTGATCGTCGGCGGCAGGACGCCGTGGTGCAGTGCGAGCACGGTCGCGATCGCCTCCACGCCGCCGGCGGCGCCGAGGAGGTGGCCCGTCATAGACTTCGTAGACGAGACGGCGAGCCGCTGGGCGTGCTCGCCGAAGACGCGCTTGATCGCGAGCGTCTCGAACTTGTCGTTGTAGGGCGTGGACGTTCCGTGCGCGTTGATGTACCCGACCTCGGAGGCGTCGAGCCGCGCGTCGCGCAGGGCGGCCGCCATCGCGCGCGCGGCGCCGTCCCCCTCGGGGTCGGGCGCGGTCATGTGGTGCGCGTCGCCCGTCATCCCGTAGCCGACGATCTCCGCGTAGATCCGGGCGTCGCGGCGGACGGCGTGCTCGAGCGCCTCGAGCACGAGCACCCCGCCGCCCTCGCCGCAGACGAAGCCGTCGCGGGCGGCGTCGAAGGGCCGCGAGGCCTTCGTCGGCTCAGCGTTGCGCGTGGACATCGCCTTCATCGCGCAGAACCCGGCGATCGTCAGCGGGATGATAATCGCCTCGGAGCCGCCCGCGATCATGACATCCGCGTCGCCCCGCTGGATGAGCCTGAGGGCGTCGCCGATCGCGTGGTTGCCGGTCGCGCAGGCGGTGATGACTGCGGAGTTCGGCCCCCTCGCGCCGAAGCGCATGGACACGAGCCCCGACGCCATGTTGACGATCATCATCGGGATGAAGAAGGGCGACACGCGGTCCGGCCCCTTCTCCCGCAGGGTGTCGTGGGTGCTGAGCAGGGTCTGGATTCCGCCGATCCCCGAGCCGATCAGCACGCCGAAGCGGTCGCCGTCCACCTTCGCAGTGTCGAGCCCTGCGTCCTCGACGGCCATCACGCTGCAGGCCATCGCGTACTGGAGGAACGGGTCGAGGCGCCGCGCCTCCCGCTTGTCCACGTACTTCAGCAGGTCGAAGTTCCGCACCTCGGCCGCGATCCGGGTCGGGTAGAGGAACTCGCCCTGGCCGTTCTTGACGGACGCGTCGAACTTCGTGATGGGCCCGACGCCGGAGCGCGCCTGCGTCAGCGCGGACCAGAACTCGTCCGCCGTGTTCCCCACCGGCGTGAGCGCCCCGAGGCCGGTGACGACGACCCGCCGCGGGTCCATCTATCGATTGCCGCGTGGTCGCCTGGGCGCTCTCACGAGTTGTCCTTGATGTACTGGATCGCGTCGCTGACGGTCACGATCTTCTCGGCGTCCTCGTCGGGGATCTGGATGTCGAAGTGCTCCTCGAGAGCCATGACGAGCTCCACCGTGTCGAGCGAGTCCGCGCCCAGGTCCTCGATGAACTTCGCGTTCGGGGTGACCTCGTCCTCCTCCACCCCGAGCTGCTCGACGATGATCTCCTTCACCTTCTCCTCCACCGACTTCGCCATGAACCCGTCACCTCCACGCTAGGGATGCGCTACATGTACAGCCCGCCGTTGACGTGGAACACCTGGCCCGTGATGTAGGCCGCCGCGTCTCCGGCGAGGAATCGTACCACCTCGGCGACCTCGCGGGGCGTCCCGATGCGCCTGAGCGGCACCTGCGCGAGCAGCCCCTCGCGCGCCTCCGGGGAGATCGCGGCGGTCATGTCCGTCTCGATCAGCCCCGGCGCCACCGCGTTGACCAGAATGAACCAGTGGGCCAGCTCGCGTGCCGCCGCCTTCGTGAACCCGATGAGCCCTGCCTTGGCCGCGGAGTAGTTCGCCTGCCCCGCGTTGCCCATGGCGCCCGACGTCGACGCGATGTTGATCACCCGGCCGCCGCTCTTCCGCCGGATCATGAGCTTCGTCGTCGCGCGCGTCATGAGGAACGTGCCGCGGAGGTTGACCTCCATGACGCGGTCCCAGTCCTCGTCCTTCATGCGGACGAGGAGGTCGTCGCGGACGATACCGGCATTGTTGACGAGGATGTCCACGCGGCCGAACCGCTGCTTGGCCGCGTCGACGAGGCGCTCGGCGTCCTGGCGGATCGCGGCGTCGGCGACGACGCCGAGGATCGCGCCGCCCTGCGCCTCCAGCTCCTTCGTGGTGCGCTGGAGCCGGTCCGCATCGCGGCCCGAGACTACCACGGCGGCGCCGTCTTCGGCCAGCAACGCCGCGATCGCGGCGCCGATTCCGCGGCTACCACCGGTGACGATCGCCACACGGCCGTCGAGGGGGCCCTTCGTCATCGGCGCGCCTCGTCCTTGAGCGCGGCGAGTGTCTTCTCCAGCCCCTCCGGGTCCTCGACCGAGAGCCCCCGGGCGCCGTCGACGATGCGCCTGAGGAGCCCGGTCAGCACACGCCCCGGCCCCACCTCGACGAACGTCGACGCCCCCTCGGCGGCGAGCCGCCTCACGCAGTCGGTCCACCGGACCGGGCTCGCGACCTGCTTGAGGAGGAGGGGCATGACCTCCGCCGCGGTCCGGGTGACGCCTGCGTCGACGTTGCGCACCACGGGGATGGCGGGATCGGCGACCGAGACCCCGCCGAGCTCGCGGGCGAGCTTGTCCGCGGCCGGCGCCATGAGCGCGCAATGGAAGGGCGCGCTCACCGGCAGCATGACGCTCTTCGTGCCGCCCCGGTGGCTGGCGAGCGCGACCGCGCGCTCCACCGCGGCGCGGTGGCCCGCGACGACGATCTGCTGGGCCGAGTTGACGTTCGCGACTCCGACAACCTCGCCCTTCGCCGCCTCCGCGCACACCCGCTCGACCTGCGCCAGGTCGAGCCCCAGGATCGCCGCCATCGCGCCCGTCCGCACCGACACGGCGTCCTGCATGAACTCGCCGCGCTTGCGCACGATGCGCACCGCGTCGCCGAACCGGAGGGCGCGGGCCACCACGAGCGCGGAGTATTCGCCCAGGCTGTGCCCCCCGACGAGCGCGGGTCTGAGACCTCGCTCGGCGCACGCGGCGGCTGCGGCAACGGACGCGGTGAGGACCGCGGGCTGGGTGTTCGCGGTCAGCGCGAGATCGGCCTCCGGCCCCTCGAACATGAGCCGGGCCAGGTTGAAGCCGAGCGCCGCGTTCGCCTCCTCGAAGACCGCCTTCGCGCCGGCGGACGTCGCATAGAAGCCCTTGCCCATCCCGACCGCCTGCGAGCCCTGGCCGGGGAAGACGAATGCGATCAAGGTCACCGTTGTAGCGGGGTCCGCGAGCCCGGCTCAGATCGTAGGTGGCCTGAGAAAGGCACGCTCAGCTCCGTTGTCGCGGGGTCCGCGCGGTCTCGATCACCATCGGATCAGGCACGCGCCCCAGGCGAAGCCACCGCCGAAAGCGGCGACGAGCACGAGGTCGCCCCGCTTCACGCGCCCGGCCACGAGGGCCTCCTCGAGCGCGACGAAGACGGATGCCGCACCGGTGTTGCCGTAGCGGTCGACGTTGACGAACACGCGCTCCATCGGCAGGCCCACGCGCTTCGCGGCCGCCTCGATGATCCGGAGGTTGGCCTGGTGCGGGATGAACAGGCTCACGTCGTCGGCGGTGACCCCGTTGCGCTTGAGGATCCGCTCCGCGCAGTCGACGAACATCCGGACGGCGACCTTGAAGACCTCGCTCCCCTTCATCTTCGCGTAGTGCATACGGGCGGCGACGGTCTCGGGCGTGGCAGGGTGGCGCGAGCCGCCGCCCGGCATGTACAGCAGGTCCCAGTACTGGCCGTCGGAGTAGAGATCGAAATCGATGATGCCACGGTCGCCGTCGTACGCCTCGAGCACCGCCGCGCCGGCGGCGTCGGCGAGCAGCACGCACGTGCCCCGGTCGGTCCAGTCGGTGATCCGCGAGAGCGTCTCGGCACCGATGCAGAGCACCCGGCGGTACTTGCCCGTCTCGATGAGCTGGGAGCCGAACGAGAGGCTGTAGATCGAGCCCGCGCACGCCGCGAGGAGGTCCACGGAGCCGACGCGGCGGCAGCCGAGCCGGTGCTGGACGATGTTGCCGACGCTCGGGAAGAGCATGTCCGGCGTCGTCGTCCCCACCGCGATGAACTCGATGTCCTCGGGGACGAGGTTCGCGCGCTCGAGGGCTTGCTGGGCGGCCTTGACGGCCAGGTCCGAGGTGGCCTCGCTCTCGTCGGCGATCCGGCGCTCGCGGACACCGCTGCGCTGGACGATCCACGCATCGGTGGTCTCTACCATCTTCTCGAGGTCGGCGTTGGTCAGGATCCGCTTGGGCGCGTACGACCCGACTCCGATGATCCTCGCCCGCGTCATTCGCGCCCCCCTTGCTCGGCCCGCGCCACCTCGGCCTCGATCGCGGCCTTGATGTGCTCGTTGAGGCCGGCGCTGGTCCACTCCTGGGCCACCCGAACCGCGTTCTTGATCGCCTTGACCGGTGAAGCCCCGTGACAGATGATGGCCGCACCGTCGATGCCGAGGAGCGGCGCGCCGCCCACCTCCGTATAGTCGATGCGGCGGCGGAAGCGCTCGAACGCAGGCATCGCGAGCTTGGCGCCGATCTTCGACCGCGCGTCGCGTGTCAGCTCCTGCTTGATCATCCCGGTCAGCACCTCGGCGAGGCTCTCGGAGATCTTGAGCGCGACGTTGCCCGTGAAGCCGTCGGTCACGACCACGTCGCAGCCGCCGTTGTAGATGTCGCGGCCCTCGACGTTGCCCACGAAGTTCAGCGACGAGGCCTTGAGCTGCTCGTACGCCTCCTTGGTGAGCTCGTTGCCCTTGCCCTCCTCCTCGCCGACCGAGAGGAGGCCGACACGCGGGTTGTCGAACCCGAGAATATCGCGCGCGTAGACGTGCCCCATGACGGCGAACTGCAGGAGATGCCACGGTTTGGGGTCGACGTTGGCGCCCGCGTCGAGGAGGATCGTGAACTTCCTGAGGTTCGGGAGCACGGCGGCGATCGCGGGCCGGTCCACGCCCGGAAGCACGCCGATCACGAACATCGAGATCGCCATCGCCGCGCCCGTGTTCCCGGCCGAGATTAAGGCGGCCGCCTTGCCGTCCTTGACGAGCTCGGCGGCGACCCTGAGCGAGGAATCCCGCTTGCGCCGGAGCGCCTGCGACGGGCGCTCACCCATGCCCACCACCTGGGAGGCGTGGCGGACCTCGAGCCCGAGGCTCTGCGCGCCGAGACGCGTCACCTCGCGCTCGATGGCGGCCCGGTCGCCCACCAGAATGACGGAGGCGCCGAACTCCCGGACCGCCGCCACCGCGCCCTCGACGACGACGGCGGGGCCGTGGTCGCCCCCCATGGCGTCTACGGCGACCTTCAGGCTAGGCCCCTTCGACGGCGACGATCTCCCGGCCCTTGTAGTAGCCGCAATGGGGGCAGACCCGGTGCGGCAGCTTGACCTCGCGGCACTGCGGGCAGAGGGCGCGCGGCGGCGCCGCGAGCTTGTAGTGGGTGCGGCGCTTGCGCCCGCGCGTCTTCGAGTGGCGTCGTTTCGGCAGCGGCATGGACGCGTCTCCCGGCTCGAGAGTTGGTGTCAGCGTTTAGCGTGAGCGTCGCGCGGCCAGGTCTCGGAGCACGGCCAGGCGCGGGTCGGGGGCGCGATCCCGGCACCTGCAGGCGACCACGTTCCGGTTGCCCCCACAGACGGGGCACAGGCCCAGGCAATCGTCGCGACAGAGCGGCTTCATGGGAAGCGCCAGCGTCGTCTCCGTCTCGATCAGAACGCCGAGGTCGAGCTCGTCCTTTGCGTAGAACTCCACGTCGAGGTCGTCGGCGGCGAGCTCGACGTTGTCCGCAGTGGCCGGCCGCGGGACCACCCGCACGTCCACGGCCGCGGCGACACTTGCCCCGAAGCGCTCGAGGCAGCGGCCGCACACCTGGGGCACGGTCGCGCGGATCTCGCCGTGCACGAGGACATCCAGATCGTCGCGCTCGAGCCTGAGGGTCAGGCCCTCGAGGCGCCAGGCGGGGTCCGAGAATGGGGAGCCCTCAAGGGTCGCGGCGTCGATCGCCAGCCCCTCGTCGGGGATCTCGCTGACCTTGATGATCATGGAGGGTAAGTCTGTGCCAACTAAAGATTTTTTCAGTAAACGGCGTCAGTATATCGGCCGCAATCGGACAAAGTCAAGTATTTGACCCGTCCCGGGCCGTTTGCTACGCTCTGTGCGGCATGTCGAACATCTTCAAGACTGCGATGCTCCTGGCCGTCCTCACGGCGATGCTCGTGCTGATCGGGGGCGCGTTCGGGGGTCGCCAGGGCATGCTGATGGCCTTCGTGCTGGCACTCCTGATGAACCTCGCGAGCTACTGGTTCTCCGACAAGATCGTGCTCGCGATGTACGGCGCCCGGCCGATCGACGAGACGCAGGCGCCGGGCCTCTACGCGATCGTGCGACGACTCACGACGCGCGCCGGGCTGCCGATGCCGCGTGTCTACCTCATCCCGACGGACACGCCCAACGCGTTCGCGACGGGGCGGAACCCGCACCACGCAGCGGTGGCCGTGACCGAGGGAATCATGCGCATCCTGAACGACGAGGAGCTCGAGGGCGTGCTCGCGCACGAGCTCGCGCACGTGAAGAACCGCGACGTGCTGATCTCCACGATCGCGGCGACGCTCGCCGGCGCCATCACCTACCTGGCCCACATGGCGCAGTGGGCGGCCATGTTCGGCGGGCGCTCGAGCGACGACGAGGAGCGTGGCGGCAACCCGCTCGGGCTGATCCTGATGGCAGTGCTCGCGCCGCTGGCGGCGATGCTCGTCCAGCTCGCGGTCTCGCGCGCCCGCGAGTTCCAGGCCGACGCGACGGGCGCGCGCGTCGCGGGCCGGCCGCGGGGGCTCGCCCAGGCCCTCGAGAAGCTCGAGCGCGCCAACGAGGCCGCGCCGATGGCGGCCAACCCCTCGACCGCGCACCTGTTCATCGTGAACCCGCTCGGCAGGAACGTGCTGATGCGGCTCTTCTCGACGCACCCGCCCATCGAGGAGCGGGTCGCGCGCCTCCGAGCGATGCGGATCTAGTAGAGTCGGAGGGGGCCTCGACGGCCCCCTCCGAGACCCCAGGAATTCGATTGCGGCGGCAAAGCCGCCGCTCGAAGCGCAGCCACTCCGACATGCTTGTAGGAGGGGCGCAGGCAGGCCCGAGCCCGCCCGATCGAGAATCCCACCGATAGCCCCCGGCCCTGGCGGCGCCGCCGTTCAGGGAATAAGCTGCCGCCGCGTACGTAGTACTAGTGGGCGAGGGTGAGCCGCGCGGGGGAGAGTCGTGGACAGCGGGACCGAGTTCCAGGATGCGGTCTATAAGTACCTCAATCCTCTGTACAACTACGCGCTCGTCCTCGCACGGCAGGACGCGGAGGACCTCCTTCAGGAGAGCATCGCCCGTGCCTGGGAGGCCTTTCACAGGTTCGACCGGTCGCAGAGCTTCAAGCCGTGGATCTTCACGATCATGAGGAACGTCCAGATCGACCGGCTACGGCGACGGCGGCTGCAGCCCTCGGAAGAGCCACTGGGGTACCAGAAGGAAGCCGAGCCGGTAGTGTCACTGGAGAATCCCCTCTGCTCCATCCCGCTCGCCCCCGAGGACATCCTCCTTCGTCGCGAGACGGTCGAGCAGGTCCGGGAAGCGATCCGCCACCTGCCCCCTCTGCTCAGGGAAATCGTCGAGCTCCGCGACATCGAGGGTCTCTCCTATCGCGAGATCGCGACGATCGTGAGCCGTCCGGTGGGCACCGTGATGTCGCGACTCTATCGTGGCAGGAACCTGCTCCGAACCTATCTGGTGGAGCCACGGGAACGGCCCGGCGAGAAGGGGATTGGCGTACGGAATGATGGACTGTAGCACGGCGAAATCCAAGTTGTTCCCTTACGTCGACGGGGAGCTCACGCCCGAGCTTCGGGACCAGCTCGAGGCGCACCTTGCGCGCTGTGGCACATGCCGCCGGCTCGTCGACCTCGAGGTCGCGTTCCGGGAGACTTACGTAGACCGGTTGCGGCCGGACCCAGCCCCTGAGCCGGTCCGCGAGCAGGTCGTCACGCTCCTGCGAGAGCTCGGCCAGGGGCGGCGCGCCAGTCGCCGGCAGCGACAGCTCAAGCGACTCGTCGTCTGCGTGGGCGCCGCGTTTCTTGTCGCCGTCGGACTGAGCGCCGGGATTGCTCTCCAGTCCTATGTCGGAACAAGAACCACACTCGCCGAACTGGCGATCGCGGCCGTGGAGCAGCACCAGAAGCTCGTCCGGGACCTCCTGCCGCCTGATATCAAGAACGTGTCGCCGAAGGTGGCCGAGGAGTGGTTCAAGAAGCGGCTCGCCTTCAACGTGAGTCTGCCGGATCTCCGGACCGAGCGCCTTCACTTCCTCGGAGGTCGGATCTCTCACCTCAGGGAGGTCGAAGTGGCGGCGCTCGAGTATCAAGTCGACGGGAACAACGTTTCACTCTTCATCATCCCGGAAGACGCCTACCGCCAGCTTCGTTTGAAGGACAAGCCCCGCTTCAAGGTGGTCAGCCACCGCGGCTACGACGTGGTGATCTGGCGGTCCCAGGGCGCCGGCTACACGCTCGTCTCGGAGATCGGGGACCGGGCCTGCCTGATGTGTCACGCGCCGGAAGAGAAGCTCGAGCCGTTACCGCGGCCGTCGGCTCATCTCTGATCGGTCGGCGCGCGTCGGAAAGGAGAG
>QHTD01000384.1 GCA_003220675.1 Candidatus Rokuibacteriota bacterium
GTGGAACTGCTCGCGTACCCGCTCAAACTGGACACCGTGAGGGTCGAGCTGGACCTGGCAGCCGATCTTCCTGATCTCTGGGCCGATCAGCACCAGCTTCAGCAGGTCGTGGTGAATGTGCTGACGAACGCTCACCACGCGCTGCGCCAGACGTCCTCGCGCCAGATCACACTCACGACACGTTACGATCCGGCTCGCGCGTGCGTGGTACTGCGAGTCGCTGACACAGGGCCCGGCATCCCTCCCGAGCTCTTGGCTCGGATTTTTGAGCCCTTCTTTACGACGAAGCCCGTCGGCGAGGGGACGGGGCTAGGACTATCACTCTGCCGGGGAATCGTCGAAAGTCATGAGGGCTCGATCCGCGTCGAAAGCGAGGTGGGACGCAGCACCGTCTTCACGATCGAGCTGCCAGTCAGCTCCACCGTGCTTGAATCCGCGGGCCCAGACGCCGGAGCAGACCTGACGATCCGTCAAAAGAAGGTCTTGGTCGTCGACGACGACTCGGCGGTCGCGACTCTCTTGGCGGAGATCCTCACGATCGATGGCCACCAGGTTCAGACCGCCCTGAACGCCGCGACGGCGTTAGAGCACCTCGATGAGCGGAGCTATGACCTCGTCATCTCCGATATGAGGATGCCAGTGCTTGATGGTCCAGGCTTCTACCGCGAGGTCGAACTTCGCCACTCGGGTCGCCGACCGCCGTTCGTTTTCGTCACCGGCGACATCCTGGGCGCGGACTCGCTGAAGTTTCTCGAGAAGACGAAGGTTCCGTGCCTGACTAAACCCTTTGCGCCTGGGGACGTACGTCGCGCCATTCATTTGGCGCTCGCGGCGGCCAAATGAAGGCGTGGCCTACTTCGCTCGCCGTGTTCCTAACCGCGCGCCCGCGTAGCGATTAGGTCAAGCCTCACTCTTTCGCTCCGGCCGGACTGTGGCGCCGACGCCAGAACTCTGGCGGAGGCGCCATAGCGGGCTGGCCACAAGCGGGAACGCGAGGGGCTGCGACAGGACAGAAGTCGCGCGACCGTCCTTGAGCAGCGTCGTGATGTCCGCGAAGAAGATGCCCTCGGCGGGGAACTCCCTGATGTCGTAAAGCTTTCCTCGTAGCTCGCCGCAGTTCCTCGCTCACGCGCAGTACCCGGTACGTCGCCGCGCCGCGATCCGCGCAGGTCACTCTCGCCCCCCCCTGATAACGGTCGGCCCCGAGTTTGCTTACCGGTTTGCCGCGAAAGAGTGAACCCCTAAGGGGAGGAGAACCGATGAAACATCTTACCAGTCTAACCGTCGCAACCTTGCTCCTCACCGGCACGTTCATCGGGCCGACGTACGCTGGAGGCGGAAACGGCGCGCCGAGCGGAGCACATTACAACCTGAACATCATCGGCGTCGAAAAGGGCAAGAGCTCCCCGATGACGGGCTCCGACCGCCATACGATCTTCGTGGCCCTCGGGAAGGAGGACAGCGTCACCAGCAAGATCTATCTGACGCCGGGTGAATTCCATGTCTGCGATGGGAACGCCTTCGACCCGGCGTTCGACTGCGACGGCAACCAGATCCAGGCTCAGGGCGCCGTGTTCCAGCTCCCGTGCAATACCAACATTCCGGCTGACATCACGTGCGAAGGGGGAACGGTATCCGCTTCCTACGAGGTCTGGGGCCGGGCCCTCGGTCAGCCGGGCGGAGGCGCCGTGATTACCACGTGCGCGACGGACCCGCTCCTGAACGGGGCTATTATCTGCTCCACTGAGAACACCCTGAGGGTTTTCGTGCGGCGCAGCGGGAAATCGACCTTCACGAATGTCACCAATCAGCTGACGTCGCTCGTGGCAGACATCGACGGCAATGGCACGTTCGAGCGAGTTGCCCTCTTCTCGGGCGGCCTCGTGGACTTCTTTTGGCAGTACGACAATAACGGACTACGGCTGGCCCAACTCCGCTTTTACCTGCTTGAGTAGGAGGCGCGTCGCCCCCTCCGCCGGCGACCGGAGGTCGGGATTGCTCCCGGCCTCCGGCGCTGTGGGCCTTCTCTTCTCCGTCATTCTCCTCTCTGGAGTTCAGCCGATCAATGGCGGGGAGGCCGGGCCGGCCTTCCTCCCGGAAACGCGGCACGATTTCGGGATTGTCAGGCAAGGCGCCAAGGTCATGCATGGATTCCTGCTCCAAAACCGGCGCGAGACACCGCTCGCAATCGAGCGGCTGGAGTTTTCTCGACCGGGGATGACCGCCAGATTTCCTGCGGAGATCCCGGCGGGCGGCGAGGGAACGATTGCGGTCACCTGGGATACGGCCCAGGTGTGGGGGAAGGTCGAGAGCGAAGCGGTTGCGCATCTCGGGGATCCCGCGCGGTCGCACGTTGCGCTCGTCCTCGAGGCCCTCGTAAGGCCAGGCGTCGAGGTCCTACCCTACCCCGCGGTCTTCGTCAGCGTCTTTGCCGGAGACAGCGCAGAGCGCAGCCTGACCATCGTGAACAACGACGAGCAGCCTCTGACAATCACCCGAGTGGAAGCGGCTGGCCCTCATTCCACGGCGCGTCTCGCGTCGGTGGAGACCGGCAAGCTCTATCACATCACCGTGATGGTTCCGGCCGGGATTCCGCCCGGACGGTACCGGGAGCTGGTGTCCGTGGAAACGGACCACCCGACACGCTCCCGGCTAACGATCCCCGTGAATCTCTTCGTGAAGGCCGAGGTATACGCCAACCCGGAGGCTGTCGACTTCGGCGTGGTGCCCTTAGGTCAACTCGAGAGGGCGCCACGTCTCCTTCAGCTTCTGACTCAAACGGTGATGGTCAAGAAGCGGCAAGGCCAGTTTGCAATCACCGAGATCGCGTCGGACCTCGCATTCGTCACGGTCAAGCAAACGCCCGCCATGAGCAGCGGCGCGTTTCGCCTCGACTTCGACCTGGTTCCCCA
>QHTD01000112.1 GCA_003220675.1 Candidatus Rokuibacteriota bacterium
CGCCATGAAGGTGCCGGGCGTGATCGCGGTGCTGACCGGTGGCGACGCCGCGGCCGATGGGCTCCGGGCGATCCCGCATCACCCCGTGCCGACGAACCCACACGAAGTCCCGCTCAAGAGCCGCGACGGCGCGGAATTCTTCATTGCGCCTCATGCGCCGTTGCCGACCGACCGGGCACGCTTCGTTGGCGAGGCGGTGGCGCTGGTGATCGCCGAGACGCCCGCGGCCGCGAAAGACGGCGTCGCGCGCGTGAGCGTCGACTACGAGCCGCTGCCAGCGGTGACCGCCACCGTCGATGCGGTCGCGGCGGACGCGCCGCTCGTCTGGAAGGAGACCACGTCGAACGTCTGTGTCGATTCCGAGGCCGGCGATGCCGCCGCCGACGCCGCGTTCCGGCGCGCCGCGCACGTGGTGCGGCTCGAGACACAGATCAATCGCGTCACCGGCGTGCCGCTGGAGCCGCGCGCGGCGCTGGGCGTCTACGACGAGGCGAGCGGCCGCTACACGCTCTATGCGGGCTCGGGCGGCTCGGTGCGCATCAAGACCGATCTTGCCGGCACCCTCGGCGTCCCGGAGAGCGCGGTGCGCGTGGTGGCGCGCGAGGTCGGCGGCAACTACGGGACTCGCAACGCCTTCTACCCCGAGTTCGCGCTGGTCGCCTGGGCGGCGAAGCGGCTCGGCCGTCCGATCAAATGGACGTGTGACCGGACGGAAGCGTTCCTCACCGACTATCAGGCGCGTGATCTCGCCTCGCAGGTCGAGCTCGCGCTCGACGCGGAGGGCAACTTCCTCGCGCTCCGCGGCATCAACACGAGCAACGTCGGCGCGCACGCCGTGTCGTTCATCCCGCTCGCCAAGGGCGTTGCGGTGCTGCCGAGCCTCTATCGCATTCCCGCCGCGTCCCTGCGGGGCCGGGCGGTGCTCAGCAACACGCCGCCCACGTATCCGTATCGCAGCGCCGGCCGGCCGGAGGTGATGTTCGTGATCGAGCGACTGATCGACCTCGCCGCGCGCCGCCACGGATTCGATCGCGTCGCGCTGCGCCGACGCAACCTGGTGCCGGCGAGCGCGATGCCGTATCGCAACCCGCTCGGGTTGCTCTACGACAGCGGCGATTACGTGGCCGTGCAGGATCGCGCGGTGGCGCTCGCCGACTGGGCGCGGTTCGAGGCGCGGCGGGCCGAGGCGCGCCGGCGCGGCCGCTACCGCGGCATCGGCCTCGCCAACTATCTCGAGCTCAACACCGGCATGCCGCGCGAGCGCGCCGAGATCACCGTCCAGCCCGACGGGCGGATCGACGTGGTGCTGGGCACGCTGTCGGCGGGCCAGGGCCACGAGACGAGCTTCGCGCAGCTCCTCGCCGAGTGGCTCGGTGTCGAGCCGAACCACGTGCGCCTGATCACCGGCGACACCGACGTCTCGCCCGTCGGCGGAGGCTCGCATTCCGGCCGCTCGATGCGCCTGGGCGCCGTCGTGATGGCGAAGGCCTCGGACGCGATCGTCGACAAGGGCAAGCGCATCGCCGCGTGGGCGCTCGAGGCGGCGGATGCGGACATCGAGTTTGCGGCGCGCCGGTTCCGCGTGAAGGGCACCGACCGCTCGCTCGACCTGTTCGAGGTGGCGGCGGCCGCGCTCCGTGACCACGCTCCCGAGGCGCTGCGCGGGCCGCTCGCGGGCGTGAGCGACGAGACGATGAGCGTGCCTTCCTTTCCCTACGGCTGCGCCGTGTGCGAGGTCGAGGTCGATCCCGAGACCGGCGTGGTGGAGATCGTGCGGTACACCTCGGTCGACGATTGCGGCCGCGCCGTCAATCCGCTGATCCTGCACGGCCAGACACACGGCGGCATCGCCGCGGGCGCAGGGCAGGCGCTGTGGGAGCATTGCGTGTACGACCGCGCGACCGGCCAGATGCAGTCGGCGACCTTCATGGACTACGCCCTCCCGCGCGCCGACATGCTCCCGGCGTTCACGACCGAGATCAGCGAAGTGCCCTCGACGTCCAACCCGCTCGGCCTCCGCGGTGGGGGCGAAGGCGGCACGACGCCAGCGCTCGGCGCCGTCGTCAACGCGATCGTGGACGCGCTCGCCGAGCTGGGCGTGGAGCACATCGAGATGCCGGCGACGCCGGAGCGCGTCTGGCGCGCGATCCGCGCAGCGCAGGCGCGCTGATCACCAGGTCAGTGCGACGGAACGATGCGCAGGGCCCGATACCGCTCCGTCCGCAATCGTGTGTGCCTGGCAAGCACCTCGTAATCGCGGTCGTTGTGGAGGACCGTCACCTTCTCGCGGATGGCGACGGCGGCGATCAGACAATCCATCAGCTTTCGGACGGAGGCGCCTCGGCTGCGGCAGATGCGATACAGCTCGGCCGCTGACTCGAAGTCGGCCAGCCCACGCAACGTCAAGCGCGGAAGCGCGATCAGCCTCGCTCGCAGCCTCGAGCGCTCACCGCTGGTTCGCGTCCCGGCCAGGAGCTCCATGATGATCGGCTCGGTCGTCGCGATGGGTGAGCGTCGCTCGAGATGATGCCGGAGGGTAACGTGAGCCGGGTGCCCCGTGGCACGGAGCAGCTCGATCCAGGCTGACGTATCGACGAGGATCACCGCCGGGACGCGCGGTGGCTCCTCAGCTCGTCGAGATTCCCCTCCCAGCCGACTCCCTCGAGCTCCAGGAGCGCCACGTGGACGTCCCCCTCGCGAAGTCGCCCGGTGCGTCGCGCCCAGGCCTCGATCTCCGGCCAGTCCCACGCCGGCTGGCCGGACACGGTCCAGCGCGGCTCCGGCATGAGCTTGCGGTGACGCCACGTGTGCACGGTTTGCGGCCTCACACCAAGGCGCGAAGCAATCTCCGCCGCCCCGACGGGAACCGACTCGCCGGGCGATTGGGTGGTCCGACGCGGCATGGGCCAATTGTCGCGTTCAGCGCGACACCTGTCAAGATCGGCTTTACGGCGCGGAGGCGGGGGAACACGACGTCGCGGCGATGGCCGCCTCCCAGGGCCGCGACCCTATACCAGCCGCCGCCGGCCCGAAATCTACCAATCCGGGGGTGCCAAAAATCTTTGGGCTGGCGGAGGGATGTCGTCATACTTTTCAGGTGAGCATTACATCACATCTCAACGCTAGGGAGGAGGTGAGGACGATGATGGATCAGTACAAGTGTGGAAAGTGCGGCAAGTCGGCACCGAAGGCCGGGTTCTGCTGCGGCGCGCCGATGAAGAAGGTAAGCTGACGCGAGACGCTGAGCTGACGCGAGATGGCGGCCCGCCCGAGGGTTGGTCCCCCTTGGCGGGCCGCCTGCGTGAAGGGCCTAGGTGTCCTGTCGCACTATCGCCAGATTCTGCGAGAGGGCCACGCGGGCCAAGTGCACGGTGAGCAGGAAACCGTAGACCACGGTGAAAAAGTTGAACGCGACCCGGTAAAAGTCCACCATCAGGACGATCAGGCACAGGGCGAAGAACACGCTCGTGATGAGCGTGACGAACGTCAGCCGTCGGCAAAATTCCTGGGCGGATTCTCCCTCGATCGACTTCAACGCTTGGAGATACCGCGCACGGCGACCAGCGCACGCCCTCTCCGCCACAGCGTTCGAGGGACCCCACCGCCGGAGCAGGAAGACGCCGGCCCCGATAATGAGCCAGGGTGCCGACCAGAGAGGCCAGTTCACTTGGCTCGTATACGCCTCGGCCCGCAAGAGAACGACGAAGGACGGAAGATAGAGACAACCCAGGATCAGGGGAGCGGCCAGGGTGTCGCGCGCTCGAGACATCCCCGATCCACCGAGAATCAACTCGCGCTCGAACAAGGGGAACCCATATTTCAGAACGGCCAGCGCGATGGCCGCGCTCACGGTTTTATCCGGAATATACTTGATGCAGTTCTGCAACCAATTCTGGAGCGCCCACCCCAGGCTCCCACCCCACGCGATGCCGAGCAGGGCTTTGATTTGATGCCGAAGCGCCTCCTGGCTCTCGGAGACAACCCGCTTGAGGACATCGGCCACGTCCGGGGTCAAGGCGAACGCGGCCTGTTTCGAGAGCGCAACCTGCACGAAGGTGCCGGGAACGCTCATCACGCACGCGCCCAGCACCCCGAAACTGGTCAAATACCAGATGTGCCGGAGGGCCGACGCTCGGGTGGAACGAATATATTTTTTGAACCACCCCCGACGCGCCATGAAGCCCCAGAAGAGGCCGCCGGTCATGTTCACCAGAGACCACGGGAAGATCATCAGATCGGCTCCCGGGTCAGGATAGAGAAGCCAGTTCACCAGAGAATTCGACAGGAGCGCGACGATGGCTCCCCACCACGGGCCGAGGAGAAACGCCGCCAGAGCGGTCCCGATCATGTCGAGGTAGAGGATGCTTTGAAGGCGAAGGCTCAGCACCAGCCCGAGGTAGTTCAACAAGATCCCCGCCGGGACGATCACTCCAATCTCGTCCCAGAGGAGATAGGAGGATATATTGAGCACCCTCGCGCCAGGGAGGATGACGTCCAAAAACATCGACTCATCTGTCACCTGTGGTGCAGCGTGCGAGTGATCAGCGACCGGGGTCCGCTTCCGTTGTTTGGCCGATTTCAGGCGTTCCCGGAGACTGAGCAGTTTCTCCAGGAGCGACAGGATAGCCGCCACAAACGCAGTGATCATCCCGCCTACGACGAGGAAGTCTGTGTTCATGCTCGGGGGCGCCTTTGATCGCGAAGGCCGGGACGAAGTCGTCCTCGCAGCGTCCCTCTAGCATAAAGGGTGGGCCCCACCACGGCGAAGAGATGCGCGAGGTTCCCACCGGTCGCGGGCATGAGGGCGGATGGTAGAACAGATGGTAGAGGGCGCCGGCTACGGTCGCCGATGGGCACGGCCGGCCACGGCCCGCACCTCGCGCGGGGCGGCGAGCCAGATGGCCAGGGCCGAGAGCACGCTGCAGCCGATGGCGATCCAGAAGGCCAGCGTGTAGCTGCCGGTGGCGTCGTGCAGCACGCCGGTCACCCAGGGTCCGGCGGCCCCGCCCGCGATGGACGCCAGCATCAGTGTGCCGAAGATGGTGCCGTAGTGGCGGCCCTGAAAGATCTCGGCCGGAATGGCGCCGATGACGGAGGTGAGGCCATAGCCGAGCATGCCCTGCGAGGCGACCATGAGATAGAGCAGTGTCGGCGTCGGAGCGTCACGCAGGAGGAGCAGCGCCAGGTAACAGAGCGCGAAGCCCAGGCTGCCCACGGTCCACACCCACTCGCGCCCGATCCGGTCTGAGAGATAGCCGAGGGCGATCTGGCCGGGAATGCCGGCCAGGCTCACGAATCCCAACGCCCAGGCGGCCTCGCCCGGGCTGAACCCGACCTCGACCAGGTATTTCGTCTGGTGTATCTGCACCGCATACCAATCGAAGAGCCCGCAGAAGTATCCCACCATGATCCACCAGAAGCGGTCCGTGCGCATGGCGCGGGCGAGCGTCCAGTCCACCGCGACCCAGGCCGCGTCCACCACATTCGCCGTCCCGCTCCCGGCAGTAGCGTCGCGGGAGGAGCGGTCGCCGTCGGGCTCGAGCCCGAGATCTTCGGGCCGCCGCTTCAGCAGGAGGTTGAGCGGCGCCAACAGCGCCAGCACCAGGATGCCCATCGCCCAGCAGGCGGCGCGCCAGCCGGCGCGCCCGATGAGAGTCCCGAGCCAGGGCAGCAGGATGATCGAGCCCACGCCGACGCCCGAGAAGGCGAGGCTCATGGCCAAACCCCTCCGGCGCACGAACCAGTTGGGGAGGAAGAGCGCCTGACCCGTATAGCCGAGACAGACGCCGCCGCCACCGACGAGCACGCCGAGGGTGGCGTAGAGGTGCCACGGCTGGCGCACCAGCGTGGCCAGCATCAACCCGGCCGCCATGAGGCCCACACCCATCTCGATCACGACGCGCGGGCCGCGGCGATCCATCAGCCGGCCGAGGGAGGGGCTCAGGACCGCCGAGACGAGAAAGCCGAAGGAGAATGCGCCGGCCGTCACGCCCCGCTCCCAGCCGAACTCGTCGAGGATCGGCGGGAAGAGCAGCGAGAAGGCGGTGCGTGCGTTGACGCCCACGCCCATGGTGACGAAGGCGACGGCCACGATGATCCAGCCGTAGAAGAAGGGCGGACGCAGGGCGACCCTAAGCGGGCGTGTCGTTCATGCCGTAGGAAAGTTCATTGCAATCAGGTCATCGATGAACTGCTTGAGCTGAGTGAGATGCTCCGGTGAGATATCGGTAATCCGCGCGCCAAAGGATGACGCCGTGGCATGCGTCACCTCCACGGTGCATTCGAGCAAACGATTTTTTGCGAGGTGGCACGTGAGCTGCAGCTCTTCGCCAACGGTAAACGCCGATCCGGCCCGCACGCGAACTCCCGTCTCACTCAGGTCAACCACGGTGCAGGCGACTGTCCTCCCGCGTCTCCGGAGCTCGCCGTGCCGCTCGATGACCAGCCTGATGGTCTGCCGCTTGTAGCTCATGCTCTCACTCTCCTTTCTCTCACCAAGCTTAGCAAGGACCACGCCCAGCAGCCGCAGGCCATGCCGTTGCAGTGGCGGGGGCCCCGGATTAGCTTGGGGAGCAAGGAGGGCGCGATGGCCAGGATCGACGGTGTGGCGCCCGTCGCCTTACTGACGGGTTTCGAGCCGTACGGCGGGCGCGGCGTCAATCCCGCCACCGAGGTGGTCACGCGGCTCGACGGCGCCGAGATCGAGGGCGTGCGTGTGGCCGGCCGCGTCCTGCCCGTCTCCTTCGGCGCGCTGCGGTCGCGGATCCACGAGCTGATGCAGAAGGTGGCGCCCGTCGTCGTGGTGAGCCTCGGCCTCTGGCCGGGCGAGCCCACGATCCGGCTCGAGCGCGTCGCCCTCAACCTGGCCGACTTCGAGATCCCCGACAACGACGGCGCGCTGCTCCGCGACGACGTGGTGGCGGCGGCGGCGCCGACGGCCATCGCCTCCACGCTGCCCCTCCGCGCGATCGAGGGCGCGCTCCTCCGCGCCGGCATCCCGGCGCGCCTGTCGACGACGGCCGGCACCTTTCTCTGCAACACGACGATGTACACGTTCCTCCACACCGAGCCGGCCGGGCGCGGCGTGCCGTGCGGCTTCGTCCACCTACCCTACCTGCCCGAACAGGTGGCGGCGCTCCTCCAGGACCTGCGCAAGGAGCAGGTGCTCGAGCTGCACCAGCGCGCGGACCTCGCGTCGATGAGCCTCGCCACGATGGTGGAGGCGGTGCGCATCGTCCTCGGCGTGTCGCTCGCGACGGCCGCCTGATCCCGGATGGCCGAGGCGATCCTCCAGCTCGAGGAGGTGACGAAGCGATTCGATCGCACGCTCGCCGCCGACCGGCTCTCGCTCACCGTCCACCGCGGCGAGTTCTTCACGTTCCTCGGGCCGAGCGGCTCGGGCAAGTCGACGATCCTCCGCATGATCGCGGGCCTCGAGCGGCCTGACGCCGGCCGCATCCTGATCGCGGGGCGGGACGTCGAGGGCGTGCCGCCGTGGCGTCGGAACCTCGGCATGGTCTTCCAGCACTACGCGATCTTCCCCCACATGACCGTGGCGCAGAACGTAGGCTACGGGCTCCGCGTCCGCCGCCGGCCGGCCGTCGAGATCGGCGAGAAGGTCGCTCGGCTCCTCACTCTCGTCGGGCTCGCCGGCATGGCCGCGAAGAACGTGACGCTCCTGAGCGGCGGGGAGCAGCAGCGCGTCGCTCTGGCCCGCGCCCTCGTGCTCGAGCCGTCGCTCCTCCTCCTCGACGAGCCGCTCTCCGCGCTCGACGAGAAGATCCGCCGCGAGATGCAGGCCGAGCTGAAGCACATCCAGCAGAAGACGGGCACGACCTTCCTCTACGTCACCCACGACCAGGAAGAGGCACTGACGATGAGCGACCGGATCGCCGTCCTGCACGACGGGGCTTGCGTCCAGTGCGACGCCCCCGAGCGCCTCTTCCGCCGCCCGCGGACCCGCTTCGTGGCCGGCTTCTTCCGCGGCTGCAACATCCTGGCTGCTGACCTCGCCGCGTGTGAGCCCGGGCGCGCCCGGGTGACGATCGGGGGCGCGCCGGTGATGGTGTCCCTCGACGGCGTCACGCTGCCCGAGGGCTCCCGCCTGGCCGTGGCTCTCCGCGCCGAGCACGTGCGGGTCGGCCGTGCGGCGGCGGCGTGCCAGGCGCGGCTCGACGCGGTGCTGGTGGAGGTGATCTACCGCGGCACCAACGTCGACCACGTGCTGGAGCTGCCCGACGGCCAGCGCCTCGTGGCGACCTCGACGCAGCGCGAGGCCGAGGGCGCGGGGCAGGCCGTCACCTGCGGCTTCGACGCCGGCGACGTCATCCTCCTCGAGCGCTGACGGCGCCGCGGGCGCCGACCAGCAGCAGCACGGCGACGAGCCCCAGGGTCACCGCGATCAGGAGGCTCATCAGCGCGTAGAGCGTCGGCGAAAGCCCCACCTGGAGGAACGTCGACCAGATGTAGGTCTGCACGGTGTTGTTCGGCCCCTGCACCAGCGCCGTCCGGACCGTCTCGTTGAACGAGAGGATCACCGAGAAGATCGCCGCGCCCAGGATGCCGTGGCGGATCAGCGGCAGCTCGACGTCGACGAAGGCCCGCAGGCGGCCGGCGCCGTGCAGGTACGCGGCCTCGAGGTACATCGGGTCGAAGGTGGCCATCACCGCGAGGATGATCAGGAACGCGAACGGCAGCGCCCAGACCACGTGCACCGTGGTGATGGTCAGAAGCGAGGGCGTGACGCCGAGCTGGCGGAAGAAGAACGCGCTCGCGAGCCCCATGCTCACGCCTGGGATGAAGAGCGGCAGCAGGACGGTCGCCACGATCAGGCGCGGCCGCCGGAGCTCGCGCACCGCCATCGCGGCCAGCAGCGCGAGCGGCGGGGTGATGAGGCCGACGAGGGCGCCGACCAGGAGTGAGTTCTGGACGCCGCCCACGAGCAGCGGGTTGTCCCACAGCTGGCGGTACCAGCGAAGCGTCACCGCGCCCGCGCGCGTCCCCGCCTCGCCGCCCCCACCCAGCGAGAACAGCAGCGGCGGCGCCAGCGGCACGTAGAGGAACAGCAGCAGGGCGGCGATGTACGCCCACGCGACCGCCCGCCCCGCGCGGCCCGGGCCCATCAGAACCGCCAGCGCGCGATCTTGCCGAGCACCGCGCGCAGGTCGAAGGCGAGATACCACACCAGCAGGAACGCGAGCATGGTCGCCACCACCACGCTCGACATCGCGGCCGCCAGCGGGTAGTTGAGCACGTCGAGGGCGCTCGTGATCGTGTTGCCCATGAGCTGATAGCCGACGCCGCCCAGGATGATCGGCACCGCGCTCTCGCCGAAGGTGCCCACGAACCCGAAGATGACCGCGGCGAAGACGCCGGGCATCGACAGCGGCAGCGTGACGCGCAGGAAGGTGACTCGCGGGCTCGCCCCGAGGAGCCAGCTCGCCTCCACCAGACGGCGGTCGAGGCCGTCGAGGGCCGCCCACAGCGGGTAGATCATGAACGGCATGTACGAGCTGATCAGCCCGACGAAGACGGCGAAGTCGCTGAAGAGGAGCCAGTCGACGGCACGCTGGGTGACCCCGGCCGCCATCAGCGCCCGGTTCACCGGGCCCGTGCGGCTCAGCAGGTAGACCCACGAGAAGGTGCGGATGATGTAGTTGACGAGGAAGGGGATGGTGAAGAGGAGGAGGACGTTCCGGGCCAGGTCCCGGCGCACGCGCAGAGCCAGGAAATAGGCGATCGGGTAGGCGAGCAGGAGGCCGAGCAGGGTGACGCCGGCGGCGACGACGAGGCTCCGCTCGAGCACCGAGAGCCGTACGCCAGCGAAGAACTCCGCGTACGAGGCCAGCGTGAAGGCGGGCCGGATCCAGAACCCGGCCCGCTCCCAGAAACTCCACACGAACATCAGGCCGAGCGGCACCAGCAGCGCGCCGGCCACGAACGTGAGCGGCAGAACCAGCAGCGCGTACCGCGCGACGCAGGCTACGCGGCCTTGAAGCGCGCCCACTCCGACTCGTACGTCTCCACGTGCGTCGGCCAGCGGTTCTGCCAGGTGCCGCCGAACTGGAACTTCTTCCGCACGTTGGCGTCGATCGCGGCGATCTCCTGGGCCTCGGCCGGCCCGAACTCCCCGGGGTTGCTCTTCGCGTAGGCCACGGCCGCCGGGTTCGTCATGTAGCCGCGGCTCAACGTGATCTTCGCTCCGTACCAGCCGCCGAGCATGAAGTCGAGCAGCTCGTAGGCGGCCTTCTCCTGCTCCTTGGAGCGCTTCGGGTTCCGGACGATATAGGCCGCCATGGCCCAGAGGAGGTAGCCCTCCTTCGGCGCCGCGTACACGGCGCTCACGCCCTTCTTCTTGGCCACGAACACCATCGGCTCCCAGCAGTCCATCACGTAGACCTCGCGGCTGGTGAGCAGGTTGACCGACTGCTCGAAGCTCGACCAGATCACCCGGAACTGCCCGGCCTTCTTCTTCGCGATCAGGAAGTCGATCACGGTCTTGATCTCGGCCGGCGTCATGTTGGCCGGGTCCTTGATCGAGGCGAGCTTGTTCTTCTGGAGGTAGAGGGCCGTCTTCTGCCCGGTCGTGGTGAAGTTGTCCTCGAGGGCAACGAAGCCCTTCCACTTCGGATCGAAGAGGGCGCCGTACGAGTCGAGCGGACCCGTCTTCTCCGGCAGGTAGGCGAAGGAGTCGCCCTGCAGGACGGTGGGCACGCCGTAGACGTTGCCCTTGTAGCCGATGAAGTCGAAGCCGGGCTTGCCCGGCGCGAGGAACTCGCGGATGTACGTGTCCTTGCCCCAGTTCGGCACGCGGGCGGTGTCGATCGGCTCGATCAGGTTGTTCTCGACCAGCGGCTTCTGCATCCCGCCGACGATGTTGACGACGTCGTAAATTTGGGTGCCTCCGCCGGCGATGAGGACGTTGAGCACCCCCGACGGCGCGTTGCCCATCGCCACCAGCTTGACGTCCCAGCCCGTCGGTCCGCTGAACTTCGACCAGTCGCCGCCCGGATCGCCGACACCGACGTCGGCGAGGGTGACCGATCCCTTGGCGGCCCAAGCCGGCGCGCCCGGCCGCGC
The DNA here is from genome assembly GCA_003220675.1 of Candidatus Rokuibacteriota bacterium. Lineage (GTDB taxonomy): Bacteria > Methylomirabilota > Methylomirabilia > Rokubacteriales > CSP1-6 > 20CM-2-70-11. The sequence continues at coordinate 11,080 of QHTD01000112.1, forward strand.
GAGGCCCCCCGCCACCGCGAGCCCCGCCCCGCCCGCCGCCACGCGCTCGAGGAACTCCCTGCGACTCACCCCTGGGCTATCTGTGCCATCGTTCTCCATGACGCGTCCCTCCTGGTCGGGCGGCGGCGTTGGCTTCCCCCGGCGCCGCGACGCCGCATGGTGTCATCCCAGCCGCGTCGAAGTCAACACGAGGCGTCAGGTGGCGTGCGGCGGCTGCACCACAACGCGGATCGGCGTGGGCTTGAACCCGTTGCAGGGGTTCCGCGTCTGCGGGCAGTTCGAGATGACCGCGAGCGTGTCCATCTCGGCGCGGAGGTCGACGTGGTCACCCGGCCGAGACAACCCCTCCACGATCGCCATCGCGCCGTCGGAATGAACGGGCACGTTCATGAACCAGTTGAGGTTGGTGACGATGTCCTTTTTGCCGAGCCCGAAGGGCGCGAGGGCCCGCAGGAAGTTGCTGCGGCAGTTGGGCGTGTCCTTGACGCCGTAGCGAAGCGCGTTGCTTTCCGCGCTACAGCACCCACCGATCGTGTCGTGGCGGCCGCAGGTATCCTCCACGATCGTGAAGAGCCGCCGCCCCATGTCCGAGTAGATGCCGTGGCCCTTGGTGAGGAAGATCGTCCCCGCGTACTTCATCGTATCGGCGGCGTTGTAGCGCTCCTCGGGGCTCGCGGCGTTGTAGCAGAGGAAGTCGACGGCTTGCTTGCCCTCGAGGTCCACGATGCGCAGCACCTGACCCGACGCGACCACGCGGGCCCAGACCTCCCCGGGCGGGATGACGCGGTCCTCGATGATCGGTTCCATCGGCGTCCGTCCTTTCTCGAGCGAGCGATGTCCCTGGCGACTCAGTGAACCACGATGGGCGTCGGCAACCCGGCCGGGAGCTGGCGGGGCGGGCGGAACGTGAACGCGATGGCCACGGCTCCGAGGCCGATACCGAACGAGCCGATGAACAGCCAGAAGTAGCTACCGAACGCATCGTAGAGCGAGCCGCCGGCCCAGGGCCCGAGCGCCATGCCCAGCGTCGACACGAAGGCGACCGCGCCGAAGGTGGTGCCCATGATCCGGGCGCCGAAATACTCGCGCACGAGGATGGCGTAGAGCGGCATCACGCCGCCGTAGGCGAAGCCGAACATCACCGCGAGCGCGTAGAAGCTCGGGAGGCCGCGGGTGAAGACGTACAGGCTCACGGCGACCGCCTGGAGGGCCAGCCCCGCGACCAGCGTGCGCTTCGCGCCGACGCGGTCGGCCACGAGCCCGCAGACGATCTTGCCGCTCAGGGAGGCCAGGCCCGCGACGCTGAACACGGTGGCGGCGGCCATCGCCGGCACGCCGCGATCGATCGCGTGGGTGACCATGTGGAAGATCGGACCCGAGTGTGCAGCGCAACACGCGAAGTACGTGAGCGCGATGGCGGCGAACTGCGGCGTGCGGAGCGCCTGCGCGACCGTGAGCTCGCGGGCCTGGTCGCCCGCCGGCGCCCCGACGGCTGCGGGCGCCGTCGCCGGCGGGTCGCGCACGAGCAAGGCGGCAGGAATGACGACGAGCCACACGAGATCGCCGATCACCAGCATGGCGGTGCGCCAGTCGTAGCTGGTGATAAGCCAGCGAGCGAGGGGCGCCATGATTGCCGAGCCGGCGCTGAGCCCCGCGGAGACGAGCGCGACCGCGAGACTGCGATTCCGCGTGAACCAGCGGCTGGTCGTCGCCGTCATCGGGGTGTAGAAGCTGCCCGCGGCCAGGCCGACGATCAGACCGAAGACGAGCTGGAACTGGCCGAGGCTGGCCGCCTGGCTCGCCGTCACCAGGCCGAGACCGAGCAGAACACCGCCGAGAAGCACGACGGCGCGCGTGCCGAACCGGTCGGAGAGCGCGCCCCAGAGGAACGAGCCGACGCCCATACAGAGCCAGTTGAGGAGCGCGGCCGTCGAGATCCCCGTGCGAGACCAGCCCATCGCCTCCGACATGGGCTGGAGGAAGATGGCGAGCGAAAGCATCGCGCCGACCCCGATGCAGGTCACGACGATCCCCGCACCGACGATGACCCAGCCGTAGAAGAGCTTCATCGCCGCGCCCTAGCCGCCGGCCATGGCACCTACGACCAGAAGAGGCTCTGCGCCCATCGCGACCGCGTCGGGCAGCGGGGCATCCGGCGGTTCGTGGGACAGATCCTGCTCGCAGGCGAAGACCCTCACGAACGCTCGGCGCTGTTGCGTGACGTGGTCGCGGATCGTCCCGCGCAGCATCGGATAGCAGGCCTCGAGCGCGTCGAGGACCGAGCGCTGCGTGGCCCGACCCTCGACGTGGAGCTTCACCTCGCCGTCGACGTGCGCGAGCGTCCGCAGATGTGCCGGAAGCACGACTCGGATCATGGCAGTGTCTGGACTTCGACGGACACCACCGACGGAAGATCTCGGACGATGGGCGCCCAGCTGTCCCCGGCGTCGGCCGATGCGTACACCTGCCCGCCGGTCGTGCCGAAGTACACGCCGCACGGATCGAGCGAGTCGACGGCCATCGCGTCGCGCAACACGTTGACGTAGCAGTCGCGTTGCGGCAAGCCTTTCGTGAGCGCCTCCCACTCGTGTCCGCCCGTCCGGCTGCGGTACACGCGCAGCTTGCCCTCGGGCAGATAGTGCTCCGAGTCGCTCTTGATCGGGACGACGTAGATGGTCTCCGGGTCGTGCGCGTGCACGTCGATCGGAAATCCAAAATCGGTCGGCAGGTTCCCGCTGACTTCTTGCCACGACTCGCCAGCGTCGTCGCTACGCATGACGTCCCAGTGCTTCTGCATGAACAGCACGCGGGGACGCGACGGGTGCATCGCGATGCGGTGAACGCAGTGACCCACCTCGGCCGTCGGGTTGGGGATCTGTTCCGACCGCAGGCCGCGGTTCATCGGCCGCCATGTCTTGCCGGCGTCGTCGGTCCGGAAGACGCCCGCCGCCGAGATGGCGATGAAGATCCGCCCCGGATGGCTCGGGTCCAGAAGGATCGTGTGCAGGCACAACCCGCCGGCGCCCGGCTGCCAGGAGGACGCCGAGCCGTGGCCACGCAGTCCGGGGAGCTCCTGCCACGTCTGGCCGCCATCCATCGAGCGGAACAAGGCGGCGTCTTGAACCCCGGCGTAGATGGTATCCGGATCGGTCAGGGACGGTTCGAGATGCCAGACTCGCGTGAACTCCCACGGGCGCGGCGTGCCGTCGTACCACAGGTGAGTGCCGGGGACGCCGTCGTACACGAACTTGTTGCCGACCGACTCCCACGTCTTGCCCCCGTCGTTGGAGCGCTGGATCTGCTGCCCGAACCAGCCGGTGGACTGCGACGCGTACAGCCGATTGGGATCCGCGGGCGAGCCCTTGAGGTGGTAGATCTCCCAGCCCCCAAAGTGGGGGCCACTGATGTCCCACCGGTCGCGTTTGGCGTCCGACGTCAGGACGAACGCGCCCTTGCGTGTACCAACCAGTGCTCGTACCCCGCTCATGCCTTACTCCTTTCTGGGCTCGCGCCGTCGCCGTATCGATCGTGGTGGCGCACCCACGCCATCGTGAAGGCCAGGGCGCCCTCGTCGCGGCCCTTCGGCGCCAGGTCGAGGTAATTGTACGCGCCGACCAACAGGTCGAGTCCGCGCGCGTAGGCGGAATACGTGTGGAACACGTCGCCGTGCTCGTCCTTGTAGAAGACGCTGATGCCGGGGGCTTCTTCGCTCGGGAACTCGCGCAGGCCGAAATTGTAGTCCACGGCGCCCTTCGCTATTTCCTCCTTCGTGAAGGACACGCGATAGTCGAAATTGAAGTCGGTCCCATGCGACGACACCCACGTGAAGCGCCACCCCATGCGCCTCTTGAACGCTTCGATCTGGCGGAGAGGCGCCCGCGACACCGCCAGCAGCGTCACGTCGCGCTGCGCGAGGTGCACGGCGGCGCCGTCGATATGATCGGCCAGGAAGGAGCAGCTCGGGCACCCCTCCTCCCATCCCGGACCGAACATGAAGTGGTACACGATCAGCTGGCGTCGGCCGTCGAAGAGGTCGGCGAGCGTCGCCTTGCCCTCCGGCCCCTCGAACACATAGGCCTTGTCCACCCTCACCCACGGCAGCGCGCGCCGCTCGGCGCTCAGCTGGTCGCGCAGCCGCGTGAATTCCTTTTCCCTTGCCAGATGCGCCTTGCGCGCCTCGATCCATTCCCGTCTCGACACGGTCGTGTGGCTTGGCATGACTCATCCTTTCGCTTCGACCACCGATTTCATTTGCGCCAGCCCCCTCTCGAACATGCCTCCGATCATTTTGTCCATGTCCATGAACAGGTGGACTGCCTTGGCCATGAAGTTGTTCTTGCCGGCCATGCGCCACGTCACGATGGTTTGATTCCCCTCGGGCCTGAACGTGAACTCTGCGGTGCTGGTGGCTGCGAAGGGCTTCAGGAACTCGAGGTTGATCCTGATCAGCTCGTTCGGACGGCTCTCCGTCAGCGTCATCCGTCCTTCGCCAACCTGAGTGTTGCCGGTCCACGTGTAGATGGCGCCGGTTCCCGCCGGCGCGCCCTCGTAGGTTTGCTTCATCGCCGGATCGAGCTTCGCCCACGGGTTCCACGCTTCCCACTTGTGGAAGTCGTTCACCTGCGCAAAGACGGCTGGCGCAGGGGCGGAGATGGTAGCCGTTCGCGCGACGCGGTACTCGGATGGCCGGGTGGCAACGATGGCAAGGAACACGACGACCACCACCGCGAGCGCGATGAGGATCTTTATGAGCATCGTGACTCTTCTCCCTCTGGTTGTGTAGATTAGCTGGCCGGCCGGAGCACTGAGGGGTGAGACGATCCTCGCTGCGGCGCCAGCCGCCAGCGGCCGTAGGCGACGAACGCCGCGAGGAGCGCCACGACCAGGTTCATCAGCGCCACCGCGACCATACCGCCCACCAGCGTGATCACCGTCGCACCGATCATGATGATCACCAGCCCCGCCGCGGCCAGTGGGGTCAGGCCCGGCCGGATGCGCAGAAGCCCGGGGAGGATCAGGCCGAGCGCGCCGAGCACCTCGGCCACGCCGAGGAACCTCAAGAACCAGCCCGGCAGCGCCACCGGCCCCGTCATCTGGTCGAGCGGCAGGACCAGTTTCGCGCCACCGGCAAACAGAAAGAGGGCCGCGAGCAGCCCCTGAACGATCCACAGCGCATAGGTCATTTCGGCGGGCCCTCCCTCACTGGCCGGACCTCGACGGTGCTCGTGCGGGCCAATGGAATTCGTGCGGCGATGGCGATGGCTTCGTCGAGGTCCTTGACGTCGATGAGCATGTAGCCGCCGAGCTGCTCGCGGGTCTCCGCGAACGGACCGTCGGTCACGAGGCGCCTGCCGTCGCGCACCCGGACGCTGGTCGCCGACGACGACGGGTGCAGCGGGAAACCGCCCAGATACTGCCCGCGCGATGTGAGCTCTTCCGAGATCTCCAGGGTCTGCCTGTAGATCTGCTGTCGCTCGGTCGCGCTGAGCCTGTCCCAGGCCGGCTCGTCGCGGCAAATCAGCAGCATGTATTTCATGTGGGCCTCCATCGGTACGTCGAACGGCGAGGGCCTGAATCGACACCCCGCAGAAGATTATCTAACTTGGAGTATGCCCCCGGATGCAAGCGCAGCCGTCGAGGCGGTCTATCGCTCCGATTGGGGCCGGATCGTCGCCACCCTGATCCGGCTCGTTCGGGACTTCGACGTCGCGGAAGAGGCGGCGCAAGAGGCCTTTGCGGCCGCGGTGGGCCAGTGGCGGGCCTCCGGCGTCCCCGAGTTCCCGCGCGCCTGGATCATCCAGACGGCTCGCCACAAGGCCATCGACCGCCTCCGCCGCCAGACCCGGTTCGCGGAGAAACTGGACGCCTACACCGCGGCCGGGGCGAGCCTGACCGTCGAGGCGCCGGAGTTCGATCCGGGCGACATCCCCGACGATCGCCTTCGCCTGATCTTCACCTGCTGTCACCCGGCGCTGGCGCTCGAGGCCCAGGTCGCGCTCACGCTCCGTACGCTGGGCGGCCTCGAGACGGACGAGATCGCGCGCGCGTTCCTCGTGCCGACCGCGACGATGGCGCAGCGGCTCGTGCGGGCGAAGGGCAAGATTCGCGACGCGGGCATTCCGTACACGGTGCCCGACACGAAGGACATGCCGGCCCGGCTCGACGCGGTGCTGACGGTGATCTACCTCGTCTTCAACGAAGGCTACCTGCCCACGCGAGGCGAGGCGCTCGTGAGGCCCGATCTCTGCGTCGAGGCGATCCGGCTTGCGCGCCTCGTGAGGGCGCTGATCGCGCCGCCGCCGCCGGAGGCGACGGCCCTCCTCGCCCTCATGCTGCTGCACGACTCGCGGCGCGACACGCGCCTCGACGAGGCCGGCGACCTCGTCATTCTCGAAGCGCAGGACCGTCGCCGCTGGAATCACGACCAGATCGCCGAGGCGCTGCCGCTCGTCGAGGAGGCCCTGCGCGGCGGCCCCGGGCCGTTCGCGCTCCAGGCGGCGATCGCCGCCCTGCACTGTGAGGCGGCGCAGGCCGAGGATACGGACTGGCCCCAGATCGTTCGCCTCTACGCTCTTCTGGAGCGCCTTCAGCCTTCCCCCATCGTCTCCCTCAACCGCGCCGCGGCGGTCGCCATGGTGGACGGCCCTCGACCGGCGCTCACCCTCATCGATGCGCTGGCCGCTGCCGGCGACCTCGACCGCTACCACCTGCTGCATGCCGCGCGGGCTGATCTGCTGCGCCGCCTGGGATCCTCGGAGGAAGCGGCGAAGAGCTATGCGCGAGCGCTCGCGCTGGTCACGAATGACGCCGAGCGCCGATTTCTCGCGCGGCGGCTACGCGAAGTTCAGCGGAGCGACCGGCCCTAGGTCGCTCGACGCCTCGGGATTTGCCCTTCACGGGTTTTAGGGGATTCTCCCGGCGCGCGCGCGGCGATTTCCCCGATTGTTCACGGGCCTCGCAAATCCCAATGTGCACAAGAGGCCACGGCGCTGTGTCGTGATCTCGATCCTTTGATTAACCGGCTGCTTAACACTGGAGGAAGCCATGAGAAAGCGCTTAGCCATTGCGGGAGTCACGGCGATCGTTCTCGGGGGACTCTTTGCGGCGCTCACCGCGCCAGCGTTCGCACAGGGCACCACCAACGTCCCCGGCGCAAACAAGTACCACCAGGATGGGCAAGTCAACCTCATAACGAGGACCGCGAACGATTCAGGCGTGCCGCTTTTTGATAAAGATCCGTCGACCCCCCTCGCCGACCCCATCGTGATGAGGACTTCGACCACGGGGGACCTCATCATCGAGGTGCACGCGGAATGCTTCATTACGGCGAATGGGGACACGAGTGACGTCAGAGTCAGTGTCCATGTCGAGGTTGACGGTCAGCCCGTGCCGGTGGCCGAAGAGACCGTAGATGTCGGACAGGTCAACTTCTGCGACCGGAATCTCAACGACCCTGACAATGTGACCGATACCACCAGCCATGCTGCGGGCTTCAAGTGGGTCGCGTTTAACGTCGAGAGGGGCGAACACACCGTTCAGGCATTCGCAGACTTCACCGTGTCAGCGGGAGATTCGGCGACAATCGGCAGGAGGTTGATCCAGG
>QHTD01000113.1:0-9971 GCA_003220675.1 Candidatus Rokuibacteriota bacterium
AAGGTCCAAGCAGCACCATCAATCCCACACCCAGAACAGCCAACCACCTCTTCATCGCTCTCTCCTCCCTTTTCTACTGGGGTACCAATCTGGTTCGACACCTGCTCACCTGGCTTCCGCAGTGAAGCCCCTTTGCCTGGTTGATCCCACCTCCTCCGACATCTCGAAATCTCCGTCACATCAGGCTCCGCCAACTTTCCTTCTCTTCTCACCTCCCTTCGAGGGCTTCCCCGTTGTGCGAATCGGGGTGTCAGTTTTCTAAATCTTTCCGCGCTCACTCCTCATGTCTTCCGTTCCCAAGCGGGCGACTTCGCGACACGCGCCAACGTAGGAGCGTCGCGATTTCCATGTCAAGGTTGTGGTCACCCGCGTCAAAAGCGGGCGCGATCCATCGCGGCGAGAGTGCAGCTGGCCGGGCGCTGAAATTTTGTGCGGGATCGCGCCGAGCGCGAAAGCCACGGTCATATTTGGGTAGACCGAGGCTCTCATCGCGTCAGACCGTTGTGTTTTCGCATTGTGCGCAGCGGTGGACATGTGGATAAGGGCGGGCGCAGGCGGTGAGCTTGGCGCGTTCGGGCTGCTATTCGAGCCCGTCAAAGGTTCGAGTTGCTAGGAGGCGCCATGGGCCGTCGCGCCGGACCTACGTCCTCTCCGACAACCGGCGCATGCTCGGCCTCATCACGCGCTTCGCTGACGTGCGCGAGCGGAAGACCGAGCAGGGTGTGACGGAGCTCCTCTTCACGCGCGGCGCCGAGCCAACGCCCGCTACGCGATGAGGCGCGCGATCAGGAAGGCCGCGCCGGCGGCGAGCCCGCCGATCAGCACGGTCTGAAGCGCGCTCCGGAGCGGCGTCGTGCCCGCAAAGTGGCCCTTGACCCAGCCGAACGCGGCCAGCGCTGTCAGCGTCACGAGGACCGACCACGGCAGCGCGCGCCGCGCGCTGACCATGAGCATGTAGGGCGCGAGCGGGATCAACCCGCCCGCGACGTAGGCGCTCCCGATGACGAGCCCGCTCGTCCGGGCGCGGGCGGGGTCGGGCTTCTGGAGCCCGAGCTCGAAGCGCATCATGAAGTCACGCCACGCCTCGGGGCGCTTCCGGAGCGCCGCGACGACCGGCGCGCTCTCCTCGGCGGTGAGGCCGTGCGATTGGAGCAATTCCGTGACCTCGGCGGCCTCGACCTCGGGCATCTGGGCGATCTCGAGCTCCTCCCGCGCGCGTTCCCGTATGTAGTGCTCGAGGTCGCTCTTGCCGGCAAGGTAGCCGCCCAGGCCCATCGCGATGGAGCCTGCCGCGATCTCGGCGAGGCCTGCGGTGACGACGATGGCAGTCGAGTCGATGACGCCCGAGACCCCGGCCGCAAGGGCGAACGGGACCGTGAGACCGTCCGCCATGCCGATCACGATGTCCCGCACGATCGCGCTCGCGGTGAAGTGGTGCTCGACGTGCGGTGTGAGCGGCATGGCCCCTCATATTCTCACGATCAGCACGGCCGCTTCACGCTATCCTCTGGCGATGCCTCCGGAGGCGACGATACTCCTCGGCGCCGCGCTGGTCTTCCTCGGATTCGTCGTCGGCACGTTCGGCACGCTGATCGGCGCGGGGGGCGGCTTCCTCCTGGTCCCCCTGCTGCTCATCGGCTACCACTTTCAGCCGCCGGACGCCGTCGGCACGTCGCTCGCTCTGGTGTTCCTCAACGCCGCCTCGGGAAGCTTCGCCTACCTGCGCCAGCGCCGGGTGGACCTCTCGCTCGGCTGGAAGTTCGCGGCGGCCACCATTCCGGGAGCGATCGGCGGCGCGTACCTGACGCGGGCGATGTCCTCACACGCGTTCAGCTTCGCGTTCGGCACGCTCCTCATTCTGATCGCGGTGCTCCTCTTCTCCGGGATCACCGCGGCGCCTTCGGCGCGCGCCGATGCGCGGCAGATCGTGGACGCGAGCGGCGCGGCGCACGTCTACCACGTCGACGCCTGGAAGGGCGTGATCGTGAGCTTCGTCGCCGGCGTCCTCTCGAGCGCCTTCGGGATCGGCGGCGGCATCATCCACGTGCCGTTCCTCATCGTCGTGCTGGGCCTGCCGGTGCACGTCGCGACGGCGACCTCCCACTTCGTCCTCTCCATTTCCACACTCGTCGGGGCCGGCACGTTCTTCGCTCTCGGTCACGTGGACCTGACAACGACCATCCTCATGGGCGCCGGGATCCTCACCGGCGCCCAGGTCGGCGCTCGCCTGTCGATCCGGACGCGCCCCGTCACGATCCGCCGGGTCCTCGCCCTCACCCTGGTCCTCGTCGGGATCCGCATGGTCCTTCACGCGCTCGCGATCGGTCCCTGGTGACCTGGCAGCCGTACTCCCGGCGCGTGACGCTCTTGATCGCAGTCGGCGTTGCCGCGACCGCCGTCGTGTTCTCGCTCCCTCCGATCTCTCAGGATGTCGCCTACCATCAGTTCGCCGACCGGCGGCAGATGCTCGGTATCCCGAACGCCCTCAACGTGCTCTCGAACGTCCCGTTCGCCGTCATCGGGATCCTCGGGCTGACGCGCGTTGCGCGCGCCGGCGCCGGGTGGGAGCGGCTGGCCTTCCTCGTCCTCTTCACGAGCGTCGTGCTCACCGGCGTCGGCTCCGCCTACTACCACCTGGCGCCGAGGACGGCGACGCTCTTCTGGGACCGCCTGCCGATGACGGTCGCCTTCGCATCGCTCACCGCCCTCACGCTCGGCGAACGCGTGAGTCCGCGGGTCGGCCCGTGGCTGCTCGCCATCCTCGTCGCGATCGGCGTCACCAGCGTCGTGAGCTGGCAGCGTGGTGAGCTCGTCGGGGCCGGTGACCTCCGCCTCTACATCCTCGTGCAGTTCCTGCCGATGGTTCTGATCCCGCTGGCGTTGGTACTCTTCCCGGCGCGCGCGCTCCGCGCCCGTGATCTCCTCGGCGTGCTCGGCTGGTACGTGCTCGCGAAGCTCTTCGAGGCGCTCGACGCGCCTATTTTCGCCCTGGCCGGCGTCGTCAGCGGCCACACCCTCAAGCACCTGGCCGCGGCGACCGCGACGGCGTGGCTCCTCCGCGTCGCGCGTGCATGGTGGACCACTGCGCCCGGCCACCCGACATGGCGGAATTGACAAGCCCGATGGGCAGCGGATAATGGCCGCATCTCCACGTAGCGTTTCGCGCTCCTTGCTGGCTCAAGGAGGGTAGCTCGCATGCGGCTTTCAGGGCTCGCGCTCCTCGTCGCCGTCGGTTTCCACGTCATGACCGGCCCCGCGATCGCCCAAACCTTCGTGTTCGGCGCCCAGGGTGAGCCGGTGCAGCTCGATCCGGCCGTCATCACCGATGGGATCTCGTCGCGCATCACCCGCCAGATCTTCGACGGCCTCGTGAGGTACAGGGGCTCGACGACCGAGGTCGAGCCCGCCCTGGCCGAGAAATGGGAGGTGTCGCGGGACGGCCGGGTGTGGACCTTCGAGCTCCGACACAACGTGAAGTTCCACGACGGTACGCCGCTCGACGCCGCCGCCGTCGTCTGGAACTTCGAGCGGTGGTGGAAGTCCAATCACGCACAGCACGAGAACCAGGTCAAGGCCGGCCAGACGTTCGAGTACTGGGAGGCGCAGTTCGGTGGCTTCGATGACAAGTCGATCGTCTCGAAGGTGGAGGCCGTCGGCTCCCACACCGTCCGAATCACCCTCAAGGACCCGCAGGCTCCGTTCCTCGCCAACCTCGCGATGTTCGTCTTCGACGTCGCCAGCCCGAAGGCGGTAGAAAAATGGGGCTTGGAGTTCGGGAAGCACCCGGTCGGCACGGGCGCCTTCCAGTTCGTCGAGTGGAAGCCGAACCAGGAGGTCATCCTCGAGGCGAACCCGGGCTACTGGGGTGTCAAGCCAAGGGTGAAGCGCGTCGTCGTGCGGAACATCAAAGACAACTCCCAGCGGCTCGGCGCCCTGAAAGCGGGCGAGATCCACGGCATGGAAGGCCTCAACCCGGACGACGTCGCGGTCGTCAAGAGCGACCCGAGCCTTCAGCTCCTCCTGCGTCCGACGAACACCACCGGCTACATCGCGTTCAACTACAAGGTCAAAGAGTTCCAGGACAAGCGGGTCCGCCAGGCGTTCGCGCACGCCATCAACAAGAAGGCCATTGTGGACGCGCTCTATGGCGGCACCGGCCTCGTCGCGACGCAGTTCCAGCCCCCGTCGCTCTGGGGCTACAACAGGGAGCTGAAAGATTTCGAGTACGGCCCGGCCAGAGCGCGGGAGCTTCTCACGCAAGCCGGCTTCGCGCAGGGGCTCTCGGAGATCACGGGCGAGGACGGCAAGAAGGAGCCGCTGATCTTCTGGTACATGTCGCGCTCGCGGCCGTACTTCCCGAACCCGAAGGAGATCGCCGAGGCGATGGCGGCTGACCTCGCGAAGGCCGGCATCAAGACACAGCTCCAGACGACCGAGTGGGCCGTGTACCTGGACAAGCGGAAGAACGGCCAGCTTCCGCTCTACATGCTCGGGTGGACCGGCGACAACGGCGATCCCGACAACTTCCTGTGCTATTTCTTCTGTCAGCCGGGCGCCGCGCGCGAGGGCTTCTATGCGAACACGGCGCTTGCCGATCTCCTCCTGCGCGCCCAGAAGCTGACAATTCAGGCGGAGCGGGCGAGGCTCTATCGGCAGGCCGAGCAGATGCTGCACGACGACGTGGGGCGGCTCTTCATCGCCAACAACCAGCCGCCGCTCGCCCTCTCGAAGCGAGCGAAGGGGTACGTGCCCCACCCGACCGGATCGGAGTACTTCAACACGGTGGAGGTCCAGTAGCGCTGCGCGACCCGGGGAGGATGAGGCGTGAGGCGGTACGCCGTCCAGCGTAGCCTGACCGTCATCCCCGTCCTCCTCGGCGTCTCCGTCCTCGTCTTCAGTTTCATTCATCTGATTCCTGGGGACCCGGCGCTCACCATGCTCGGCGAGCGCGCGACGCCCGAGAAGGTGGCGGAGGTCCGCGCCCACCTCGGGCTCGACCGCCCTCTCTGGCAGCAGTACGGCATCTATGTCGGCAAGGTCGTCCGCGGCGACCTCGGGGTGTCGATTGTCCGTGGCGACCCGGTGCTCACCGATCTGCTGCGGCGCTTCCCCGCCACCGTGGAGCTCGCGACGGCGGCCATCGTCCTGGCCATCGCCCTCGGCATCCCGATCGGAGTCGCCTCCGCCGTGTGGCGGAACTCGATCGTGGACAGCCTCGCGCGCCTGTGGGCGCTCACCGGTGTGTCGATGCCCATCTTCTGGCTCGGCCTCATGCTCGCCTGGTTCTTCGGCGTCAAGCTCCGAGTTCTGCCGACCGGCTTCCGCCTCGGCACCGGGACCGCGTTTGCGCCGTCGACGAATTTTGTGATCCTGGATGCTGCCCTGCAGGGGAACTGGCCCGTGCTGGCCGACGCGCTTCGCCACCTCGTCCTCCCCGCGCTCGCGCTCGCCACGATCCCGCTCGCGATCATCGCCCGCATGACGCGGGCGAGCCTGCTCGAGGTGCTCTCGCGCGAGTACATCCGGACGGCGGAGGCGAAGGGACTCTCGCAGACGGCCGTGGTCCTGCGCCACGCGCTCTGGAATGCGCTCCTCCCGGTGCTCACGGTGGTCGGGCTCCAGGTCGGCCATCTCCTCGCGGGCGCGATCCTCACCGAGACGATCTTTTCGTGGCCGGGCATCGGGCTGTGGGTCTACGAATCGATCGAGGCCCGCGACTACGCGATCGTGCAGGGGGCGAGCCTCTTCATCGCGGCGATCGTCGTGGTCGTGAACCTGGCGACGGACCTGCTCTACGCGCTCGTGGATCCGCGCATCAAGTACGACTGATGGCGACGGTGGCGGGCGCCGTCCGCGGAGCGGTGGCGGCGGGCGACCGGGGCCGGACCCCGACCGGCGAGGCCTGGCGCCGGCTCGTCGCGAGCCCGGTCGCGCGCGCCGGGCTCGTCGTCGTCGCCGCGTTTGTCCTCATCGCGATGATCACGCCTGCGGTCCACGACTACGACGCGAAGACGGACGCGAATCTCATGGCGCGGCTCACGCCCCCGACCGCCGCGCACCCGTTCGGGACCGACACCCTGGGACGCGACATCCTCGTCCGTCTCCTGCACGCGACCCGGGTGTCGCTCGGGCTTGCGGTGAGCTCCGTCGCGATCGCGGCGGTCGTGGGCTCGACGCTCGGGTTCCTCGCCGGCTACCTCCGGCGACAGGTCGACCTGGTCCTGATGTTCTGCATGGACATCCTGCTGGCGTTTCCGGCCACGCTCCTGGCGATCGCGATCGTGGCGATGATCGGCCCCGGCCTGCGTAACTCGCTCTTCGCGATCAGCCTCGTCTCGATTCCGGTCTACGCGCGCCTGAGCCGGAGCGCCGTGCTCGCGCTGCGCGAGCAGGATTTCGTGATCGCGGCCTTGAGCCTCGGCGGGAGCGGGCGGCGCGTCGTGCTGAGCCACATCGTTCCGAACAGCTTGCCGCCCCTGATCGTGCAGACGACGCTCTCGATCGCATTCGCGATCCTGGAGGCCGCCGCGCTCGGGTTTCTCGGGCTCGGCGCGCAGCCGCCGACGCCCGAGTGGGGCGCGATGCTCGCCGATTCGTACCGGTACTTCACCAGCGGCGCGTGGTGGGTCTTCTTCTTCCCGGGCGCCGCGATCATGCTCTCGGTGCTCGGGTTCAATCTGCTCGGCGACGCCCTGCGCGACGCCCTCGATCCGCGCCTGGGTCGGGAGTGATCGGGGCTCGACCCGCCGGGCGCTCGCCGTCAGGCACGCGAGAGGTGCACGGCGAACGTCGCGCCCTTCTCCGTCCGCGCCTCCACGGAGATCCGCCCGCCCTGGCGCTCGACGAGCGCCCGCGAGATCGCCAGGCCAAGGCCGAAGCCTGGCACGTCCATCGAGCGCGAGGCTTTGCCCCGATAGAAGCGCTCGAAGAGCCTCGCCACCTCTTGCGGCGAGACGCCCGGTCCGGTGTCGGAGACGGCGATGACCGCTTCCTCCCGACCCGCCGTGACGACGATCCTCACCTGGCCGCCGGTCGGCGAGAACTTCACGGCATTGTCGAGGATGTTGGCGAGCGCGACCTTGGCGGCGCCCGGCGCGGCGTTCACGAGGAGCTCCGGTGGACGCTCAACCGCGACCGTCACGCCGCGCCGCTCCGCCTCCGGCCTCACCGCTGCCACGGCCGCCTCGACGATCTCGCTCACGGCAATGGGCTTGGCCGGCTCGGGTTCCTGGCGCGCGTCGATGCGCGCGAGCCCGAGGAGTTCCTCGATCAGCCCCTGGACGCGCTGGACCTCGTCGAGGCACGAGCGCAGCGTCTCCTCGTACTCGCCAGGCGGCCGCGGTCGACGGAGCGTCACCTCCAGCTCGGCCCGGAGACGGGAGAGTGGTGAGCGGAGCTCGTGCGAGGCGTCGGCGGTGAAGCGACGTTGGACCTCGAAGCTCCGCTCGAGCCGGTCGAGCATGTCGTTGAGCGTCTCGCCGAGCCGGCCGATCTCGTCTCGCGGCCCCGGGTGCGGCAGGCGCTCGACGAGGTTCGCCTCGCCGATGCGCCGGGCCCGCGTCACCATCTCGTCGATTGGCCGAAGCGCGCGGCGGGCGAGCATGGCGCCGGTCAGCCCGATCCCGGTGAGGATGACCAGTGACATCCCGAGGAAGAGCCATCGACCAAACCGCAACACGGCGTACGCATCGTCCAGCGACATCGCCACCTGGATGGCGTAACGGACCCGACCGGCGTCGACCGGGAGGGACACCATCCGGACCGGTTCCTCGCCGAAGTCGGTCACGGTCCCGAACACCGTCTCGCCGTCCCGCAACCGGGCGAGGAGTGCGGCCGGCGTCGGCAGGCGCGCCGTGCCGAGCGTCGCGCTCCGCGCCACGACGCGTCCGTCCGAGTCGATGATCTGAACGAACTTGTCGAGGCGCACGAACGACGGCGGGCCCGCGCTGGGCGCGATCTCGTGGACACGGATGGATTGCCCGGCGTCGGCCTGGAGCGCCGCCGCCTCTGTCGAGGCCAGGGACAGGATTGCGTCGTCGATGATTTGCCCGAGGACCACACCGCGGAGCGCCCAGTCGGCGCCGAACGCCGCGAGCGTGAGCATCACGGCCAGGACCGCGACGTGTCCGAGCCAGAGCCGGGTCTTGAAGCTGAGCGGTCTCATGGCTCCGCCGAGTCCGGCGGCCCCAGCCGATAGCCGACACCGCGAATCGTGTGGATGAGCGGCACGCTCGCCCCGTGATCGATCTTGTTGCGGAGGTGGCTCACGTGGACGTCGAGGAGATTGTCGAGCACCTCCGAGGCGTCGTCCCAGACGCGCTCGGCGAGACGGGTACGGCTCACGACCTCGCCGGCGTTCCGCATCAGCGCTTCTAGAATGGCGTACTCCCTTGGGGTGAGCGTGACCGGGCCGTCTCCGCGGGTGACCCGGCGGGTCGTCGGGTCGAGCGTCAGATCGGCCACTCGCAGCACGGCAGGCTGGGCGACGCGAGACCGACGGAGCAGGGCCCTGATGCGCGCGAGCAGCTCGTCGAAGGCGAAGGGCTTGGTGAGGTAATCATCCGCACCGGTGCTGAGACCGCTCACGCGGTCGGCGACGCTGTCGCGCGCGGTCAGCATCAGGATCGGAATAGAACTGCGGCGCTCGCGGAGGGCGCGGCAGACCGCGAGCCCGTCCTTCCCGGGCAGGAGCCAGTCGAGCACGATCAGGTCGTACTCGTTCACCGCGGCCTTCTCCTCGCCGTCCTCGCCGGTGGGGGCAACGTCGACGACGAAGCCCTCCTCCTGAAGCCCCTTGGCCAGGAGCCTGGCGGCTTTCCGGTCGTCCTCGATCAGGAGGAGTCGCATCGCGGTCTTATCCTAGCGCGCGGTCGAGGGCGCGGCGCAACCTGAAGGAAAATTCAGGCTCCCTTCAGGAGATCTTCAGCCGCGGTTTCGTAAACTCAAGCTGTGAACGCGCGTCTCGGGCAGATTCTGCTCGCCGTGACCCTGTTGATGACGACCGCCGAGTTCATGGACGTCCAGAGCCTCTCGGTCGACGACCTTCGGACGCGATTCGGACTGGCGCCGTCGTGCCAGCCGTCGGTGACGGCCTCGTCAACCGATCAGATGATCAACCAAGTGGCGGTCGCCATAGAATGCCGAGCTGAGCCGAGTGCGCCGTCTCCCGGTCGTGCGGCAGGCGAGCATCGAGCACCATCGCTTCCCGGCAAGCCGGGTCAGTAGTTGCCCGGCGCGCTACACCGGGCGATCACCCTTCTGGTTCTCCTCCTGACGCAGGCGTTCTTGTCGCCGAGCGCTGCCGCGACGTCACCTGGGACAGCCATCATCATCTTTCTGGACTTCTCCGGGAGCATCAAGACGGACGAGCGCGCGCTATTCAAGCGCGAGATCGAGTCGCAGATCCTGCCGTCACTCTCGGCGGGGGATCGCCTTCTGATGGCCCCCATCCATGACAAGACCCTCACCGAGTTCCGGCCCCTCGTCCAGGCCATCTTGCCGGCCAAGCCCGAATTCAGCGTGTGGCGGGACAACGTCCTGACATACAATCGTCGAGTGAGGGAGGTCGAGGCGCGGGTCCTCGACCTGAAGGCTAAGGTCAAGACCGAAGTCGCGGACGTCTTGGGTAGGCGTTACGCGAGTCCATACACCGACATCTTCAGCTCGCTCCTGATCGCTCAGAAGCTGTTTCACGAGGAGACCAGGCGAAAGGTGTTGGTGCTCATGTCGGACATGATCGAAGACACCCCCGAGTACAACTTCGAGAAGATCACCTGGAGTCCGTCCGCCGTCGAGAAGCTCGTCGCCGAGCTCGAGGCCAAAGCGCTCGTCCCGAAGCTCCCCGGCGTGTGTGTCTACGTAGCGGGCGCGTCCGCCAAGTCTGCCGCGCTCGCGGAGAACATCGCCCGCTTCTGGGAAGCCTACTTCCGGCGGACCGGGGCCGACATGCACCCGAGCCGGTATGCTCACGT
>QHTD01000113.1:10056-13881 GCA_003220675.1 Candidatus Rokuibacteriota bacterium
CAGCGCCACTCCTTCTTCGTCGGCGTCGACACGAGCGGTTCGTTCCGTCATGCCGGGTACGAGGACGCCATGACGTTCCTGGCGTATTACCTGTACGGCCATGTCAACGCGCTGGGTGGGCTGGCGAGACCCCGAGACCTCTTCGTCGCAGCGATCGGCGGCAAAGGCACCAACGAGCCGAAGGCGTTCCACCCCATCTACGACTTTGCGGGAAAGAAGATCCCGCAGATCGAGGCGAATCTGAGACGGTGGTTTCCACCCACCGACCCCCTCACGGACTTCAACTCGTTCTTCCGCCAGGTCGCCCGTATCGCGCGGGAACGGAACCTGGTCCTCACCCCGATCACGATCGTGGTGGTGAGCGACGGCATCCCCGACGTTCCCGACCTCAAGCCCGGCTCGCGTGACTCGTTCAAGACGATCGACCTCAGTGTGCTGGAATTTCTCTCTAGGAACATTACGCTTCGGCTGATCTATGCGAGCCCCAAGGTCAGCGACTACTGGCGAAGGGTCATTACGCGTCAGCGCGTGCGGTTGTGGGCCGTCGAACGCGAAGTGATGATGGGCTGGCGGGCGCACGTAAAGCCCGATGCGGACCCCGCTCGCCAGGACCGGTTGTGGAGGTGGGTCCGGGAAACCGTCGACTACCGCGTGCGCGCTCGAGGTCTCTAACGCCGAGGCTTCGTTTCGTCGCTGTGCCGGCCGGCCGTGGCGAACCGTTGAGCGACTCAGGAGGACGCGCGCAAGCGATGTCGAGCGTGCGTCCCGCTCCGCTCGTAGTACGGAGCCGCAGTCACTGCCATGAGCACACAGCGGCAGCCGGGATGAATCGGTGGCATGGTCTCCCTCCGGTGCTTCACCTCGTGCCCATTGAAGGATTCGCACACCGGACACCGCTGTCCGGCTTCTTGCCGCACGATCCGTGCCCGCATTCCCTGCCTCGTGTAGTGGCCGAGCGCCGCGGCCCCGCGCGTGAGCGCATCCAGCCACTCGAAGAGGAGATCCAGTTTCCGCAGCCCGTAGGCCGCGCGCGCGTCCCGCGACGTTTGGGGCACGGGGACGACCTGCAGGCCGTCCCATCGGGCGGGGAACGTGCCGGACGCGGCGAAGATGGCCTGCCAGCGATCGAACTCGGGCCACGTGAAGGCGCGGTCGGCGAGGACTGTCACCGCCGTTGCCGGCCCCTCGCGGGCGGCCACCACGCGGGCGCGGCCGGTCTTGAGACATTCGACGACCGCCTCGCGCTCATCGTCCGAGAAGCCCTCAATGCTGCTCAGGGCGAGCACTGCCGCGTCGGAGCTCTTGCTCACCTGTCGACCATCACGCGTGTTTCGTTCTCCAACATGTCGTCCGCCTCAGCCTGGAATTATATACTATTTATTTTATATATAATTTATGGTACTGTCCGGGTCGTCTGACCTGGGCATCGGTTCACTGGAACCCCCTGCGCCTCGCCAGACCCTGACTCCAGCGTCCGTCCGCGTTTCTCTGGAGCGCGCATGAACTCACAGCGTGGAAGCAGCGAAGGAGGCGTCTCATGGCGCAGAAGCTGTTCATCGGCGGTCTCGCGTTCTCCACATCGACGGAACGGCTTCGTGAGGTGTTCGCGGCGGCCGGCCAAGTCGAATCGGCTGCCGTCGTGACCGATCGTGACACCGGTCGCTCGCGCGGCTTCGGTTTCGTGGAGATGGCCACGGCGGAAGAGGCCGATCAGGCCATCGCGCAGTTCAACGGCAAGGACCTCGACGGCCGTCAACTCCGGGTGGAGAAGGCCTCGGCCGGCGGCGCCCGTGGCGGCGGTGGGGGAAACTCGCGGGGCTTCGGCGGCTCCTCACGCGGAGGACGCTGGTAAGCGGAACTCAGAGAAAAATACCTTTCTCCCAGAATCAGGAGGGTCTTATGCAATTGCAAGTACCTTGGCTCAAACCAGCGGTTTGGGGTGTGATCGGTGGCTCTATCGCAACCATGATCGTCGGCTTTTCATGGATGGGATGGGTCGGCGGCGGCGCTGCCGAGCGGATGGCGGTGGAGCGCGCCAGCTCGGCCGTGATCGTCGCGCTCACCCCCGCCTGCGTCGCGAGCTTCATGCAGCAGCCCAACGCAGCCGCGAAGCTCGCAGCGTTCCAGAAGATCGACTCGTGGAAGCAGCGGCAGTTCGTCGAAGAGGGCGGCTGGGCCACTCCGCGCGGGGACAAATCGCCGAACTTAGGAGTGGCGAATGCGTGCGCCGAGCAGCTCGTGAAGGCCAAGACGTAGCCGGGGGAAGGATCGCCACGCGGACCGCTCACCGCCTGGTCACTCGACACGGCAAAGGGGTTACGGGTTCCCCCGTAACCCCCTGAGTTTTTGGAGCGGCCGACCGGATTCGAACCGGCGACGTCCAGCTTGGGAAGACCTATCTACACTCGCCATCTGTTTCAGTGCGCCTCATCAATCAGCGAGTTACGAAGCATCGATGATGCAACGTGACGGCCGAGTAGCGTGGTGGCGCTCCTCACCTGATCGCGCGGCGCTCCCGTCGTTTCTCGCTGGAGTCGGCCTCGTTCCCGATCCCCTGCCGCGGGCCCGGTGCGGCCAAGGCCGCGGCTTCCGCGGATCGGCGCGTAGCGCGCCCGCCCTCCGTCGCTCAGGGCCTCCCGGACATTCGTCGTGGTTTGTCCGCGAACCACTCAGCGAACGCTCTCGCGCGCTCTGCCGCCTGCTGGCGACCCCTGGTTCAGCGTCGGGACCGGCTGTCCTCTCTCTGGCTCAGGGTCTGCTGGTCGTGTTCGACGGCCCCGCTGCCCCGATCTTGAGTGCCCGCCGGTAGTGCTCGCTCGCCTCGGTGAGCTTGCCCTGCTGCGCGAGTACATTGCCCCAGTTGGTGTGGGCGTCGGCATGGTCAGGATTGATGCGTAGAGCCTGCCGAAAGTGGTCGCTCGCCTCGGCGAGCTTGCCCTGCTGAGCGAGCGCAGCGCCCCAGTTGTTGTAAGCGTCGGCAGAGTCAGGCTTGATCTGCAGGGCCTGCCGATAGTGCTCAATCGCGTCGGCTGGTTTGCCCTGCTGAGCGAGCGCAGCGCCCCAGCTGTTGTGGGCGTCCGCGTTGTCAGGCCTCAAGCGCAACGCCTTCTGGTAATGCTCGATCGCCTCCGTGAGCTTCCTCTGATCAGCGAGCGCATTACCCAAGTTGTTGTGGCCTTCGGCGGAATCAGGCTTGATTTGCAGGGCCCGCCGATAGTGCTCAATCGCCTCGGCCAGCTTGCCCTGAGTAGCGAGCGCCACACCCCAGTTGATGTGGACTTCGGCAAACTCAGGCTTGATCTGCAGGGCCTGCCGGTAGTGTTCCATCGCCTCGGCCGCCTTGCCCTGCTGCGCGAGCGTCACGCCTAAGTTGTTGAGAGCTTCGGCGGAGTCCGGTCGGATCCGGAGGGCCCGCTCGTAGTCCTCGGCCGCCTCGGCCCGTGTGCCCTGCCGAGCGAGCGCCAGGCCCCAATTGGTGAGAGCGTCGGTATAGTCCGGCTTGATCTGCAGGGCCTGCCGGTAGTGGTCGATTGCCTCGGCCAGCTTCCCCTGCGCAGCGAGCGCCCGGCCCCAGTTGGTGTGGGCTTCGACAGAGTCCGGCCTGATCTGCAGGGCCTGCCGATAGTGGTCGATCGCCTCAGCCAGCTTCCCCTGAGCAACGAGCGCCAGGCCCCAGTTGGTGTGGGCTTCGGCAGAGTCGGACTTGATCTGCAGGGCCTGCCGATAGTGGTCGATCGCCTCGGCCAGCTTCCCCTGAGCAGCGAGCGCGTTGGCCCAGTTGTTGTGGACTTCGACAGAGTCCGGCCTGATCTCCAGGGCCTGCCG
>QHTD01000114.1 GCA_003220675.1 Candidatus Rokuibacteriota bacterium
GTAGACGCGGTCGCCCTCACGGCGCGACTTGACGTGGTCGGCCATGCGCCCCACGCCCAGGAAATCGTCCGTCTCGAAGAGACGGAGGCCGTCCTCTCGACTGAGGCGCTCGCGGGCCTGGACCTTCTCCCAGACGGGCGCTAAGTCACGATCGGAAAAGTGCACGGTTCGGGCCCCCCGTCGGACCGATTGGTCGGACCGACTCTACCCTCGGGCTGCCGCGACAGTCAAGGAACGCGGGTCCGTGGCGCGCAGTGCTCAGGCTGAGCGACCGCCACGGGCGATCCAGGCTCGCAGCGTTCCAGGAATTGGCGCAACGCGCCGCGGTCATGCTCGATACGCTCCTCTCGCACCACCTGGCCGTCCGGCCGGGCCACCGACGCGAGCGTGTAGTACTTGTGGGCATCGAACGCGATATATTCCATCTGCTGCGCCTCCTCCCGCGGCTGAGGCCGCTGAGTGTTCTGTCCAACGCACACGGTAATCTGACCGTGTGCGGAGGCGCAGCGCTTTCATTTCATCACTTGACACGGCGCCTCTTCGGGCGAATCCTCGGGCGCATCGACCAAGGGGGCCGCACCGCCACCAGGGTTTGGCAGGATGGGGAGGGACAAATGGCTCGCTCCGACTGTTTTCGTGGGTCCACGTCGCGGCGCGATTTCCTCAAGCTCTCCGTGGCTGGCGCCGCCGGCGCCACCGTCGGCGCGGACTGGCGTCTGCGTAAGGCCAGCGCCAAGCCCGCACAGATCACCTTCCTGCGCGAAAGCTCGTACGTGAAGGAATTCGACGACTATTTCAAGAACGTGCTCATACCCCGCTACCAGCAGGACACGGGCATCAAGCTCGTCTACGAGATCGTCGCGGCCGGCGGATCGGCGGTGCCCCGTCTGGTGTCCATCGTGGAGAGCA
The DNA here is from genome assembly GCA_003220675.1 of Candidatus Rokuibacteriota bacterium. GTDB lineage: Bacteria > Methylomirabilota > Methylomirabilia > Rokubacteriales > CSP1-6 > 20CM-2-70-11. The sequence continues at coordinate 910 of QHTD01000114.1, forward strand.
AGGCGCCCGTGGACGCGGGCTGGGTCCAGCAGGAGTGGCTGTACCGGGAGGCGCTGCTGGACGTGTCGGACATCGCCGAGGAAGTGGGCAAACAGCAGGGCGGCTGGTACCCGGAGATCAAGAGCCTCTCGGTGTGGGGGGGCAAGTGGAAGTCCGTGCCCTTCGGCAACATCGGCCAGACGATGGTCTACCGCCGAGATTGGTTCGACGCCGCCGGGATACACACCTTCCCCGATACCTGGGAGGAGTTCCTGGAGGCCGGCACCAAGCTGAAAAAAGCCGGCCACCCGTACGGCATGTCCATGGGCCATGGCTTCGCCGACAACAACTCCTGGCTCCTGCCGCTCCTGTGGGGCTTCGGCGGGCAGGTCGTCGCCAAGGATGGCAAGACGATCACGCTGGACTCCGCCGAGACGGCGCGCGCCGTGGACTACGTGCGCAAGCTGTACAAGGATGCCTGCATCGACGACTGCGTCGGCTGGCTCGACCCGGCCAACAACAAGGCGTTCCTGACGAGCCAGATCTCCTGCACCAACAACGCCATGTCCATTCTGATCTCGGCCAAGCGCGATCTGCCGGACATGGGCAAGGTGATCGACCATGCGCTGAACCCCAAGGGGCCGAAGGGACGCTTCCACAGCCTGGTGCCCGTCACGCATGGGATCTTCAACCACACGCCGGACCCCGAAGCGGCCAAGCACTTCCTGCGCTGGCTGATGGATCCGAAACAGGTCGCGGCATGGTACAGGTCCGCCTTCATGTACCACGCCCCGTTTCTCCATGCGTACGACCGCGATCCCGAGTGGGACAAGGAGCCGCGCTTCAAGCCCGACCAGCGCGTGCTTGAAACCGGGAAGCTGGTGTCCTGGCCGGCGCCCGCGGACCGCAAGGCGGGCGAAGTGGTCAACAAGTGGATCGTGATCGACATGTTCGCCAAGGCCTGCACGGGCGTGCCCACCAAGGCCGCCATCGCGGACGCCGCCACGGGGCTCAAGCAGATCTACGGGTGAGCACGAACCCAGTCCTCGAAGCGGCACGGCCCGCCGCACGGGCCGTGCCGGTCCGGCGCGCCTTTCAGCTACGCGAGTGGCTGGAGCGCGAGGCCGTATTCAGCTGGCTGATGCTCACGCCGCCGTTGCTGTTCCTGCTGGCGTTTCTCGGGTACCCGTTCTGCTACGGCGTCTACCTGAGCTTCGTCAGGCGCCCGGTAGCCCAGCCGGCCACCTTCGTGGGCCTGGGCAACTTCGTCAACCTCTGGAGCGATTCCATCTTCTGGCAGGCGGTGTGGAACACCTTCCGCTTCACCGGCGCGGCCACGGTGCTCAAGCTCGTGGGCGGGCTGGGCATGGCGCTCGTGATGCACCAGAACTTTCGGATGAAGGGTGTGACCCGCGCGCTGTTGCTGCTGCCGTTCATCGTGCCGACGGTGCTCAGCACAGTGGCCTGGCAGTGGATCCTCGATCCGGGCATGGGCATGTTCAACCGCATACTCATGTACGTGGGGCTGGTCACGCAGGGCCCGTCGTGGCTGGGCAATCCCACGCTCGCCCTGGTGTCCGTGATTCTCGTGAACACGTGGCGGGGGCTGCCGTTCTTCGGCATCACGATCCTGGCGGGGCTCCAGACCATTCCCACCGAGCTGATGGAGACCGCCACGATCGACGGCGCCGGCTCCTGGCAGCGCTTCCGCTACGTCACGCTGCCGTTGCTCATGCCGGTGATCTTCATCGTCACCACGTTTTCGATCATCTTCACTTTCTTCGACTTTCAGCTGGTCTACGTACTGACCGGCGGCGGACCCGCCAACGCCACCCACCTGATGGCCACCTACGCGTACAGCATCAGCATGGGCGGTGGACAGATGGGCCTGGGCTCGGCCGCCGCGCTGGCCATGGTGCCGATGCTGGGGCTCGTGCTGGTGGCGATGAGCTCCTACGTGAGGAAGGCCTGACGTGGTCGGCGAGCTGACTTGGCCCCGGCGGCTCCTCGGCCTGTGGGTCCCGCTGGCGGCGCTGTTCGTGTTCGCTTTGTTCCCCTTCGCCTGGATGGCCGCCACCTCGCTCAAGGCCAACGCGGAGCTGTACGATCCCGCCGCCAATCCGATGTGGATCCGCCATCCCTCGCTGGTCCACTACATCGACCTGTTCAAGGAGACGAATTTCGTCGTCTGGATCGGGAACACGATGCTGGTGGCGCTCGTCTCGACGCTCATCTCCTTGCTGCTCGGCGTGATGCTCGCCTACCCGCTGGCGCGAATGCGCTTTCCCGCTGCGGGGCTGCTCGCGATCTCGGTGGCGGTGGCCTACCTGGTGCCGCAGACGCTGCTGTTCGTGCCCATGGCCGACTTGATCAATCGGATGAAGCTCGGCGACAGCCTCAGCGCCGTGATGCTGACCTATCCGACGCTGCTGGTGCCCTTCTGCGCCTGGCTTCTGATCGGGTACTTCAAGACCGTACCCAGGGAGCTGGAGGAGGCGGCGCTGATCGACGGCGCCAGCCGGTGGCGCGCGATGACCCGGGTGATCCTGCCGCTGTGCACGCCCGGCTTTCTCTCGGCCGGGATCTTCGCCTTCACGCTCGCGCAGAACGAGTTCCTCTATGCGCTGCTGTTCCTCAACACGTCGACCATCCGCACCGTGCCGGTCGGGGTCACGGGCGAGCTGATCCGCGGGGACGCCTTCTATTGGGGGCAGTTGATGGCCGCGGCGCTCCTGGGCTCCCTCCCGGTCGTGCTGATCTACTCGTTCTTCGTCAAGTATTACGTCGCTGGACTGACGGCGGGTTCGGTGAAGGGGTGAGCGCCGTGCGCGGCGCTCGTGCGGCCGCGGCGACAGCCGTTGCGATACCCTCGGCCCGACGCGTCAATGACCCGAGAGGACCCCGAGATGCTCTTGACCACGATCGCTGGCAGCCTTCCCAAGCCCGCCTGGCTCGCGGAGCCGCGGACGCTCTGGGCGCCGTGGCGGCTCTCGGGCGCGGCGCTCGACGAGGGCAAGCGTGACGCGGTCCTGATCGCGCTCAGGGAACAGGAAGCAGCCGGGATCGACGTCGTGACGGACGGGGAGCAGTCGCGCCAGCACTTCGTCCACGGCTTCCTCGAGCACGTCGACGGCGTCGACTTCTCCCGCCGCGTGACGATCGGGATCCGCGCGGACCGCTACAAGGCCGAGGTCCCGACCGTCACCGGACCCCTTCGCCGTCTGAGGCCGGCGCACGCCGCCGACGTCGCGCTCGCGCGTGCCCACACGACGCGGAAGCTCAAGTTCACGATCCCGGGGCCCATGACGATCGTGGACACGCTTGCCGACGAGCACTACCGCGACCGCCGGCGGCTCGCGCTGGAGTTCGCGCGTCTCATCAACGAGGAGGCGCGCGAGCTCGCCGCGCTCGGGCTCGACGTCCTCCAGCTCGACGAGCCCGCGTTCAACGTCTACATGGACGACGTCGCGGCATGGGGGATCGAGGCGCTCCACCGGGCGATCGAGGGCGTCCCCTGCACGACTGCCGTGCACATCTGCTACGGCTACGGCATCAAGGCGAACACCGACTGGAAAGCGACGCTCGGGAGCGAGTGGCGCCAGTACGAGAAGACGTTCCCACTCCTCGCCCGGAGCCGGATCGACCAGGTCTCGCTCGAGTGCGCGAGCTCGCGCGTGCCGCTCGAGCTGCTCGCCCTGCTCGCGGGCAAGGACGTGCTGGTGGGCGCGGTCGACGTCGCGACCGACCGGGTCGAGACGCCCGAGGAGGTGGCCGCGACGATCCGCCGGGCGATGGCATTCGTGCCGCCCGAGCGCCTCTACCCGTGCACGAACTGCGGCATGGTGCCGCTCGGCCGGGACGTCGCACGGGGCAAGCTCCGCGCGCTCGCGGCCGGCGCCGCGCTCGTCCGGAGGGAGCTCGGCGTCGGCTGAGCGCGGGCCGGCTACTTGATGGCGCCGACCGTGAAGCCGGCGATGAATCGGTCCACGAAGAAGTTGTAGAGGATGGCGATCGGCACGCTGGCGATGAAGCACCCGGCCATCAGCGACCCCCAGAAGTAGACGTCACCGTGGACGAGGAAGGTGGGCACGCCCACGCTCACGGTGAACTGCGAGGCGGTCGAGATGAAGGTGAGCGCATAGACGAACTCCTGCATCACCAGCGTGAAGGAGAAGATGACCACCGTGAGGATCCCCGATACCGAAATGGGGATGACGACCTTCACGAAGGCCCCGAACCGGCTATGGCCGTCGATCATCGCGGCCTCTTCCAGGTCGCGTGGGATGGCCTTGAAGAAGCCCATGAGCAGCCACGTGCAGAAGGGGACCGTGAAGGACGGGTAGACGACCACCAGCGACCAGAGGCTGTCCTGGAGCCCGAGGTCGCCGATCACCCGTGACATGGGGATGAACAGGAGCGTCGGCGGGATCAGGTAGGTGAGGAAGATCCCGATCCCGAGCTGCTCCCCCCACCGCCCGGTCAGCCGGGCGAGGGCATAGCCGGCGGGCAGCGCCAGCACCAGCGTCACCGCCACCACGATCAGGCCCACGAGCAGCGTGTTCCCGAGCCAGCGCGCGTAGAGCGTCTCGGCGAACAGCACCCGCAGGTGCTCGAGCGTCGGCGGCTCGTTGTAGATGAACGGGTTGTGCGTGCGGTTCATCAGGTCGCTGGTCCGCTTGAACGTGGTGATGAGCATCCAGTAGAAGGGGAAGGCGCTGAAGATGGTGAACGCCGCCACGATCCCGAAGTGGGTCCCGCCTGCGGCCAGCCGCTTGAGCGCGCCGGGCACCGCCACCTCAGGTCACCTCGGTGCGCCGTGCGATGCGCAGGAACACGACGGCGACGGCGAGGAGCAGCGGGAACAGAAAGAGCGCGACGGCCGCGCCCTCGGCGAGGTCGCCCCCCTGGATGCCGGTGAAGAAGGCCAGGCTGGCCAGGACCTGCGTCGTATCGTACGGTCCGCCCCGCGTCAGGACGAAGATGATGATCATGTCGGTGAACGCGAAGACGAGCCCGAAGAGCGCTGCCACCAGCATGATGGGCCGGACGAGCGGCAGCGTGACCTGGAACAGGTGGCGCCAGAACCCCGCTCCGTCCACGGCCGCCGCGTCGTGGATGTCCTGGGGGATCGAGGTGAGGCCGGCCAGGATGATGACGGTGGCCAGGGGCAGCAGGCGCCAGACGTGGACGGTGATCACCGAGCCCATGGCCAGGTGCGGGATGCCGAGCCACATGGGCCAATTGTCGGGGCTGATGAGCCCAAGGGCCTGGAGGGTCCAGTTGATCACGCTGTAGATGGAGTCCAGGATCCACAGCCACCCGATCGTGCCCAGCGAGATGGGGGCGACCCAGGGGAGCAAGATCAGAAGGCGGATCAGCCACTTGCCCCGGAAATCCTTGAGCAGGGCGAGGGCGAGCACGTTGGCGAAGACCATGACGAGCACCTGGGAGACGACGGCGAACACGAAGGTGTTCTTCAGTGAGGTCTGGAACTTCGTGGTGGAAACCACGCTCACGAAGTTCTTCAGCCCCACGAAGCCCAGCGTCCGGCTCCCCATGGTGATGTCGCTCACGCTGTAGTAGAGGGCGAGGAAGAAGGGCAGGCCCACGACGAGCACGATGTAGAGGACGGCGGGGCCGATCATGAGCGGCCCCAGCCACTCCGGTCGGTCGAGGAGGAAGCCCAGCCGGCCCGCGCGTGCCCCCGCGGCCGCACGCGCGTCGCCTTCGAGCGTGGCCATCCTCGCCTCAGAGCGGCCGCGGCGGGGTCCGGAGACCCGTCGCCGTGGCAAAGAACTTGAGGTCCTTCTCCTTCACCGCGAACTCGTACCGCCGGCCGACCTCGACGGGCGCCATCACCGTGGACGGGAGCCGCGCGATGACCTTGGCGCCCTGGAACTTCCCCTCGAGCACCCCGTAGATCAGCCGATCGGCGCCCAGGTACTCGACGCGGGTGATGCGGAACGGGAGCGCCGTCAACCCGGCCGGGCTCTCGTGCGCCTCGCGGGGCAGGAAGTGCTCAGGCCGGAAGCCGATGAGGGCGTCCGGCGCCTCGACGACGTTCATGGGGGGCGATCCCAGGAAGCCGGCGACGAACGTATCGGCCGGCTCGTCGTAGACCTCCGACGGCGTTCCGATCTGCCGGACCTTCCCACCCTGCATCACGGCGATGCGGTCGCCAAGGCCCATGGCCTCGATCTGGTCGTGGGTGACGTAGAGCGTGGTGATCCCGATCCGCCGCTGGAATTGCTGCAGCTCATCCCGGGCGGTGGCCCGAAGCTTGGCGTCGAGGTTCGAGAGCGGCTCGTCGAGCAGAAACACCGAGGGCTCACGGACGACCGCCCGGGCCAGCGCGACTCGCTGCCGCTCGCCGCCCGAGAGCTGCCGGGGCTTTCGCTGGAGGAGCTTCTCGATCCCGAAGAGGGAGGCGGCCCACTCGACCTTCTGGGGGATGGTCGCCTTCGGCACCCCCTGGGCCTTGAGCGGGAAGGCGATGTTCTTGTAGACGCTCATGTGGGGGTAGAGGGCGTAGCTCTGAAAGACCATCGCGATCTTCCGGGCGCGCGGGGCAAGCTCGTTGACGACACGGCCGCCGATCAGGATCTCCCCAGCGGTCGGGCGCTCGAGGCCGGCGATCATCCGGAGGAGCGTCGTCTTGCCGCAGCCCGACGGACCGAGCAGAACGAGGAACTCGCCCTCCTTGGTGGAGAGGTCCACGCTGTCCACCGCCCGGACCTCTCCGAAGTCCTTCCGAAGCGCTTTCGTCTCTACCGTGGCCAGATTAGACCAGCCCCTTCTCCTTCCATTTGCCGAAGATGCGCTTCGAGGCCGCGTCGGCCTCCCGGAGCGCGTCCTCGGGGCTCACCGTGCCGCTGGCCGCTTTCGCGAACATCACGTTGAGCACCCACGTGCCGAAGATCTCGTCGATGGCCGCGTTGGCGTAGCCCGGGTAGCCCACGTTGGTCGCCCAGTTGAGGACGTCGTCGAAGACCTTGTACTTGTCGGGCGGGTGGGCCTTGCTGTCGTTCGAGATCAGCGTGGTCAGGTCGGGCACCGTCTTGGGGAAGCACGGGAAGTCGTAGAACTCGCCGGCGAGGAAGGCATCCTTGAAGCTGGTCGTGTAGTCGACGAGGAACTTCTTGGCGCCCTCGATGTTCTCGGCGAACTTCCACACGACGTAGCACTGCATGACGTGCTCGAGCCCGATCGCCCGCACCGGCCCCTTCAGCGCCTTGGTGAGCTGGATCTTCCGGGAGATGTCGGGATTGTCCTTCTCGGCGACCCGGGTGATCGAGATCGCGTTGAGGGCGAGAGAGCACTTGCCGGCGAGCATGCAACGGTTGTTCGAGGATGCGTCCCAGGTGTAGACCTCGTCGGTCATCGACTCCTGGAACAGGGCTTTGACGAACTTGATGGCCTCCAGAGTCTGTGGGGAGTTCAGCGCGAGGTTGCCGTGGGCGTCCTGCTCGTGCGCCCCGAACGAGTACATGATCGTCCGCATGGCCATGCCGGTGTCGATCTCGTTCGCGAGGCCGATGCCGACCGGGTTGCCGAACTGCTTCTTGATCTTGGCGCCCGCGCTCCGGACCTCGTCCCAGGACCGCGGCCCGTTGGGCAGGCCGACTTGCGAGAAGAGGTCCTGGCGGTAGTTGACCGGGTCCGGTGTGAAGGACGGGGAGAACGCGTAGTACTTCTTGGTCTTCGGGTTGTACGTGCTCTTGATGCCCAGGTCGATCGGCTTGCCGAGCTTCCGCTCGAGCTCCTGGTAGACGTCTTTCATGTCTACCGTCTGCTCCTCGAAACTCGGCGGCGGCCAGTTGAAGAGGAAGAGGTCGTGGCCCTTCTGGGCCGAGACCTCGGCGGCGGCGCGGGCGTTGATGCCGGCGATCCCGATGTTGTCGACGGTCACCTCGGTGTCGTTCTGCTGGCCCCACTCGACCGCGTACTTCTTGTTGAACCACTCGTCGTAGGCCGGGACGAAGTGGACCCACTGGACGATCCGGAGCTTCTTCTTGGCGGCGTTCGCTCGCCCGGGGACGATGATGTTGGCGCCGAGGCCGGTGGCCACCGCGGCGCCCACACCGGTGGTCTTCATGAAGTCACGGCGAGTCACCGTTCCACCACCCATAGGCTACTCCTCCTTTTTCGACGCTCGAGGCCACGCCCGTGCGCCCTGCGCCGATCGGCTCCGACGCTGGGACCACACAACGGCAAACAAATTCTATGCGCTTTCGCACGGCGCGGTCAAACTGCTCCCTCGGCGTCGGGCGCCGGGTGCGTGTG
>QHTD01000385.1 GCA_003220675.1 Candidatus Rokuibacteriota bacterium
TGAGCAGGTGCTGGCCGGCTAGCACGATGGCGTGGCACCTCGCTGCCCTCGAGTCCGGCAGGCGCGCTAAGTGACTGTCTCCGCAGCAAACGCGCAGCGGTCGGTGGTCGCAGCGTTTGGCATGACCGTTGCCCCGACTTCCCATTGTGACCAGTACCACCACCAGCGTCGCCACTCCGACGTTGGCCGTCCGGCGCGCTGGGCCGGACGGCGTGGTGTGGGAATTCGCCGGTGCCTGGCTGAGCGAATGCGGACTGCCTGAACGCGTCGACGCACTGGACGAATTGCGCTCGGGCGCCGTCCGTCACGTTGCATTCGCGTCCGATCGGATCACCGCGTGGGATTCGGGGCTCGTCACGTTCGTGCTCAAGCTACTCGGCGAGGTGGCCGCGTTGGGCGTCGCCGCGGACCGCGCCGGGCTCCCCGACGGCGTTCAGCGGCTGGTCGCCCTGGCCGAGGCCGTCCCCGAGCGGCAGACTGGGCGCACCGGCGAGCGGCCGCCATGGCTGGCGCGGATCGGCGCGAGCACGATCGCGACGGCGACGGCTCTCGCCACCGGACTCACGTTCCTCGGCGAGAGCCTGCTGGCGCTCGCGGCGTTGCTTCGCGGCCGCGCGCGGTTTCGTGTCTCCGATCTCTTCCTCGTCATCCAGGACTGCGGCCCGCGCGCGCTCGGCATCGTGACGCTGATCAGCTTCCTGATCGGACTGATCCTGGCCTTCGTCGGTGCCGTCCAGCTCCAGCAGTTTGGGGCGTCGATCTTCGTGGCCAACCTGGTCGCCATCGCGATGACGCGCGAGATCGGTTGCATCATGACGGCCATCGTCATGTCGGGCCGAACCGGCGCCGCGTTCGCGGCCCAGCTCGGCACGATGAACACGAACCAGGAGATCGACGCGCTGTCCACGCTCGGCATCTCGCCGATGGAGTTCCTGGTGCTGCCGCGGATGCTCGCGCTCATCGGCATGATGCCGCTGCTGACCGTCTACTCGGACCTGGTGGGCATCCTTGGGGGCGCCGTGGTCGGCATCGGCATGCTGGGTCTGGGTCCAATCCAGTACCTCGAGCAGACCCGCGACGCCGTGCACGTGAGCGACTTCCTGATCGGCATCGCCAAGAGCGCGGTGTTCGGGGTAGTGGTGGCGCTTGCCGGCTGTCTGCGCGGGATGCAGTCGGGGCGCAGCGCCGCCGCCGTCGGCCTGGCGGCGACCTCCGCGGTCGTGACGTCGATCGTCCTCCTCATCGTCCTCGACGGGATGTTCGCGGTGATCCTCAATGTCCTCGGCTTCTAACCCGGCCCCGCGCATTCACGTGAGCGGTCTGACGATGGCGTACGGGAGCTTCGTGATCCAGCGCGACCTGGACTTTGTCGTCGAGCGGGGCGAGGTGTTCGTCATCATGGGCGGCAGTGGGTGCGGCAAGAGCACACTGCTCAATCACATGGTCGGCCTCAAGCACCCGGCGCGGGGTGACGTGGTCTACGACGGCGAGAGCTTCTGGGGCTCGCCATCCGAGGCGCGGGACGGCTTGCGGCGGCGGCTGGGCGTGTCGTTCCAGGCCGGGGCACTCTGGAGCTCGATGACCCTGGCGGAGAACGTCGGGCTGCCGCTGCAGACGTTCACGCGGCTGCCGGCAGGGCAGATCCGCGAGATCGTGGCACTCAAGCTCGCGCTGGTGGGGCTGGCCGGCTACGAGGAGTTCTATCCGTCCGAGGTCAGCGGCGGGATGCTCAAGCGGGCCGGCGTGGCGCGCGCCATGGCGCTCGACCCGGATATCCTGTTCTTCGACGAGCCGTCGGCTGGGCTCGATCCGATCAGCTCGCGCCGGCTCGACGACCTCATCCTGGAATTGCGCGACAGCCTGGGCGCCACGATGGTGGTCGTTACGCACGAGCTGGCGAGCATCTTCACCATCGCCGACAACGCCGTGTTCCTCGACGCCGAGACCCGCACCATGATCGCCTACGGCAATCCCAAGACGCTGCGCGACGAGTGCCCGAACCCCACGGTGCGGACCTTCCTGCGGCGTGGCGCGGCGGAGACCGCGGCAGGAGGTGCGGCTGTATGAGTGTGCGCGCGAATCCGACCGTCATCGGTGCGTTCGTCCTCGGCGCCACGATCGTGCTCGTGGCCGGCCTCCTGTTCTGGGGCGGCACCGGAATGTTCAGGACCAAGTATCGCTACGTGATGTACTTCGAAACCGCCGTCACCGGCCTCCAAAAGGGGGCGCCGGTCGTGGTGCGCGGCGTCCGGATCGGCGACGTGACGGACGTCCAAGTCCACTGGGGCACGTCGCTCGTGGCGGTCTACGTCGCGCTCGACCCGGCCGTGCTGAAAGGTGTCACGCCCGCCAGCGTCGACGCCGGGATCCGGAGCGCGATCAAAGAACGCGGCCTGCGCGGGCAGCTCCGGACGCAGAGCTTCGTGACCGGCGTCCTCTACGTCGCGCTCGACGACTTTCCCGGCACGCTGGTCGTGCTGCGCGGCTTCGACACGAAGGTGCCGGAGCTGCCCACCGTCCCGACCGACATCGAGAAGTGGACGGCAAAGATCGAGAAGATCGCGGACGCGCTGGGGGTGCTGCCGCTCGACGAGATCGGGCGCTCCGTGATCGCGACGCTCGACGAGGCGCGGCGACTCCTCAAGTCGCCAGAAATCGCCAGCTCGTTGAAAAGCCTTGACGTGATTCTCGCCGAGACCCACGGGCTCGTCCAGAAGATGGACACTCTCGCGACGAACGTGAACAGCCAGGTCGACCCGCTTTCCACCGACGCCCAGGCCGCCCTCGTGTCCGCCCAGGCCGCGCTCGCTCAGGTGCCGGCGCTCGTGCAGGACGTCCGACGGGTCG
>QHTD01000115.1 GCA_003220675.1 Candidatus Rokuibacteriota bacterium
CATCGGCGGGCCCTGCGCGATCGAGAACGAGAAGCACGCGCTCGTGACGGCCGAGCGGATCGTCACGATCACCACCGACCGGCGCGTGCCGTTCATCTATAAATCGTCGTACGACAAGGCCAACCGCTCCTCGATCGGCGGGTATCGTGGGCCCGGCCTCACTGAGGGGCTGCGCATATTGAAAAAGGTGCGCGACACGCTCGGCGTGCCGGTGCTCTCGGACGTGCATCAGGTGTCGGAGGTCGCCCCCGCGGCCGAGGTGCTCGACGTCCTTCAGATCCCTGCGTTCCTCTGCCGCCAGACCGACCTGGTCGTCGCGGTGGCGCGAACGGGCAAGCCTCTGAACGTCAAGAAGGGGCAGTTCCTGGCGCCCGGCGACATGAAGAACATCGTGGACAAGATCGTCTCGGTCGGGAACCGCTCGATCCTCCTCACCGAGCGCGGAACCTCGTTCGGCTACCATAACCTCGTGGTGGACATGCGCGGACTTCAAGATATGCGGGCGCTGGGCTTTCCCGTGGTCTTCGACGCGACTCACTCCGTTCAACTGCCCGGCGGCGCCGGGGATCGCTCCGCAGGCGAGCGGAAGTACGTCCCCGCGCTCGCCCGGGCGGCGGTCGCCGTCGGGATCGACGCGCTCTTCATGGAGATGCACGAGGATCCCGACCGGACGCTCCCGGACGGGCGGCCGCTGTCCGACGGGCCGAACATGCTGCGCATCGACGATCTGCCGCGGCTCCTGGACGCGGTCGCCGCGATCGCCGCGGCGCTCGCGCCAGCCTCGCGGGAGGCCGTGGAATGAGGAGCGCCACGAGGAACGGAGCCGGGTCGCGCCTCGTCTCAGGCCACCCGCGGAGTCTTCCGGCCTCGCGGGCCCCGCTACAATGACCCCGCCCGACCTCCGTCGGCTGGCCGAGCGCGTCCTCCGCCTCGAGGCCGAGGCGATCCTCGGGCTGATCCCGAAGCTCGACGAGAGCTTCGATCGCGCCGTCGAGCTGCTCCGCCGCTGCGCCGGCCGCGTGGTCGTGACCGGTATGGGCAAGTCGGGGCTGGTCGGACGGAAGATTGCCGCGACGCTCGCCTCGACGGGGACGCCGGCGTACTTCCTCCACCCTGCCGAGGGCGTCCACGGCGACATCGGCATGGTGGCGCGCGGCGACGTCGTCCTCGCGCTCTCGAACTCGGGTGAGACCGACGAGGTGCTCGCGATCCTGCCGCCGCTCAAGCGGCTCGGTGTTCCGATCGTGCTCCTCACCGGGAACCCGACCTCCCCGCTCGCGCGCCAGTGCGAGGTGGTGCTCGACGTGAGCGTGCCCGAGGAGGCATGCCCGATGAACCTGACGCCGACGTCGAGCACGACCGCGGCGCTGGCCGCCGGCGACGCCCTCGCGATGGTGCTGCTCGATCTGCGCGGCCTCAGACCCGAGGACTACGCGGCGCTTCACCCGCGCGGGACCCTCGGCTGGCGCGCGCTCGTTCGCGTCGCCGACCTGATGCTCACGGGAGACGCCGTACCTGTCGTGGGCCGGGCGACGCCCCTGCGCGACGTCATCGTGGAGATGACGCAGAAGAAGAAGGGCGTGACGACCGTCGTGGACGACGCGGGCCGCCTCGCAGGCGTCATCACGGACGGCGATCTGCGCCGGCTCCACCTGCGCCGCACGCCGACCGACGCCCTCAGCGCGGGTGAAGTCGCGACGCACGAGCCGAAGACGATCCGTGCCGACGATCTCGCCGCCAAGGCGCTCGAAGTGATGGAAACATGGGAGATCACGAGCCTCGTGATCATTGACGCCGAGCGCCGGCCCGTGGGCCTCATCCACATGCACGACATCCTGCGAGCGAAAATCGTCTAGCGTCCGCGCTTTTCCCTTCTCTCGCCCTACGGGCTGTGATAGGCTGGTACCGAAATTGCATCAGCGCGTCATGTTGTGACTGATGAGCTCCAACACACCCCGGCTGACAGATCCACGGCGCCTCGCGGGCCTGATCCTCGGCGTCGTCGCCGTGTTCGCAGTCGTCGTGGCCGCCACGCTCGTCGCGAAGAGCCGCACGGCGCGCGTGGAGGTCACGGGACCGGCGACCTCGAGCGCCGACCTCCGGATCAAGGAGGTGGAGCTGGAGGAGGTAGCGGGTGGCGTGCGCTGGCGGCTCAAGGCCGAGCAGGCCCTCGTCTTCGAGCAGGAAGGACGCACGGCGCTCAAGAAGATCGCGGTGAGCGTCGTCCAGCGGGACCGGTCGTGGACGATCGTGGGTGAAGAAGGGGACCTGTTCCGGCAGACGAGCAACGTAGAGATCCGGCGGAACGTGGTGCTGACCTCCAGCGACGGGTTGCAGCTCGAGACGAGCGTGCTCCGGTGGCAGGGCGCCGAGGGGCGGCTCTGGACCGACGCGCCCGTCCGCCTCTCCCGCGACGGCGCGGTGGTGAACGGGACCGCGCTCGACGTGCGCGTGGGGGACGAGCGGACGACGGTGGCCGGGCGCGTGCGCGCCACGTTCACGAGGAACCCGGGGCGATGAGGTGCCGGGCCACGCTCGCACTGGCCATCGTGCTCGGGCTCGTGGCCCTCGCGACCCCCGCGGATGTCCCCGCCCAGGCGCCCTCAGCGGGCGGCGCCAAGGCGAAGGACGAGCGGAGCCAACCCCTCACGGTGGACGCCGACCGGATGGAGCGGTTGGGCAAGGAGAGCCTCGTCATCTTCACCGGTAACGTCGTCGCCCGGCAGAACAACTCGGTCCAGTACGCGGACCGGATGGAGGTCTACCTCGACGAGAAGGGCGACCGCGTGCTCCGCACCGTCTCGACGGGCGGCGTCCGCGTCATCACGCGCGACTGCCGCACCGCCACGGCCAAGCGCGCCGAGTACTTCGACCTCGAGCAGCGCGTGGTCCTGCTCGGCAACGCCCGCGTCTGGCAGGACGACAACGTCGTGAGCGGCGACACCATCACGATCGACCTCTCGCAGGACCGCTCGGTGGTGCAGGGCGGGACCCAGGAACGCGTGAAGGCCGTCTTCTATCCCCGCGAAGAGGGCAAGAAGCACGACCAAGGGCGCAAGCCCGGCGAGCCGTGCGCCAACTGACGGGGCGGGACTGAGGGATGGAAGGGCTCGTCGCGCAGGGGCTGGTGAAGTGGTTCAAGAGCCGGAAGGTCGTCGACAACGTGTCGCTCGACATCCAGCGCGGAGAGGTCGTCGGCCTGCTGGGCCCGAACGGCGCGGGCAAGACGACGTCGTTCTACATGATGGTGGGACTCCTGCCGACGGACGGCGGCCGGATCTTCCTCGAGGGGGCGGAGATCTCGCGTCTGCCCATGTACCAGCGCTGCCGCATGGGCATCGGCTACCTGCCGCAGGAGTCGTCGGTCTTCCGCAAGCTCACCGTCGAGGAGAATTTGCTGGCGATCCTCGAGACGCTCGAGCTGTCGAGCGGCGAGCGACGGCAGCGCGCGCGTGAGCTCCTCGCGGAGCTCGACCTGACGGCGCTGGCGCCCTATCCCGCCTACACGCTCTCGGGCGGCGAGCGGCGACGGCTCGAGATCACGCGGGCGCTCGTCACCGCGCCGCAGTACCTGTTGCTCGACGAGCCGTTCACGGGCATCGACCCGATCGCGATCGGCGACATCCAGGAGATCGTCGGCCGGCTGCGCGAGCGTGGCATCGGGATCCTCGTCACGGACCACAACGTGCGCGAGACGCTCGCGATCACCGATCGCGCCTACATCCTCTACGACGGCAGAATTCTCGTCTCCGGCACCGCCGCCGAGATCGTCAACAACCCGGTCGCGCGCGAGATCTACCTCGGCGACCGGTTTGCCCTCTAGGCGCGGGGGAGTGCCCGGCGATGGCCATCGAAGCGCGCCTCTCCCTCCGGCAGAGCCAGCGGCTCGTCATGACCCCGCTGCTCCAGCAGGCGATCCAACTCCTCCAGCTCTCCACGCTCGAGCTTCAGGACGTCGTGCAGAAAGAGCTCCTCGAGAACCCGCTGCTGGAAGAGGTGCCGGCGGACGGCGGCGAGACCCCGGATGGAGGCGAGGTCGCGCCGAGCGCCGAGGCGACGCCGGCGCCGACCGTGGAGCCGATCACCACCGATCCGCCCCCGACCGCCGAACGGCAGACCGACGACCTGCCGTTCGACCCGATCGCCGTGCTGTTCGACGAACCGGAGGAGCGCTCCCTCGTCGCACAGGAGGAGCGCGAGGACGTCCCGTTCGAGAACTTCGTCCGGTCGGTCTCGTCGCTCGCCGATCACCTCGAGGAGCAGCTCCGCTTCGCCACTGAGGATCCAGCGGCCCGGCGGATCGGCGCCGAGATCATCGGCAACCTCGACGAGGACGGGTACCTCCGGGCGGAGCTCGGGGAGATCGCCCCGCGGTGCGCCGCGACGCCCGAGGAGGTCGAGCGCGTCCTGACCGAGGTGGTCCAGAAGTTCGACCCGATCGGCGTCGGAGCGCGCACGATTCAGGAGTGCCTCCTGCTCCAGCTCCGGTCGAACCCGCCCGTCGATCCGGTGTCCGTCGAGATCATCGAGCGGTACTTTGAGGACCTCAGCCGCCGCCGCTATCAGGACATCGCGCGGGCGCTGAAGCTGCCGGCCGACCGGATCATGGAGTCGGTCGAGGAGATCATGGGGCTCGAGCCCAAGCCCGGCCGTCGCTTCGCCGGGAACGACTCGCGCTACATCGTGCCGGATGTCTACGTCATCAAGGTCAGCGGCGACTACACGGTCGTGCTGAACGAGGAGGGCATCCCGCGCCTCCGCGTGAACGCGCTCTACCGCTCGCTGCTCCGGAGCTCGGGCGACGAGGCCCGCCAGTACGTCGAGCAGAAGCTCCGCTCCGCCCTCTGGCTGATCAAGTCCGTCGACCAGCGGCAGCGCACCCTCCGCAAGGTCACCCAGTCCATCGTGAAGTTTCAGCGCGAATTCCTCGACAAGGGGCTGCCGTACCTCAGGCCGCTGTCGCTCCGGGACGTCGGCGAAGACATCAGCATGCACGAATCCACGATCAGCCGCGTGACGACGAACAAGTACGTCGAGACGCCCCAGGGGCTGTTCGAGCTCAAGTTCTTCTTCCACAGCGGCATCGCCTCGGGCGACGGCGAGATGGTCTCCTCGGTCTCCGTGAAGAAGATGATCCAGGACCTCCTCGCGAATGAGGACGCCGTCAAGCCTCTGTCCGACCAGGAGGTGGCCGGGATCCTCAAAGGCCGCGGCCTCACGATCGCCAGGCGCACCGTCGCGAAGTACCGGGAGGAGCTCGGCATCGTGCCCTCGCACCAGCGCAGGCTCCAGCCGCGCAAGCGGTGAGGGAGCCGGCGGGTCCGAGCGTCCGCCCCATGGACGAGCGCCTGTCCTTCGTCTTCATCACCGGGCTCAGCGGTGCCGGCAAGAGCTACGCGATCAAGTGTTTCGAGGACATGGGCTTCTTCTGCGTCGACAATCTGCCCACGACGCTCATCCCAACCTTCGCCGATCTCACCGCCCGGTCGGGGCAGACGATCCGCCGCGTGGCCCTGGGCGTGGATGTCAGAGAAGGGGAGTACCTCTCCCATCTGCTCGACGCGATCCACGAGCTCAAAGCGCGCGGCCATGGGGTCGAGGTCCTCTTCCTCGAGGCGAGCGAGGAGGCGCTCGTCCGGCGCTACCACGAGAGCCGCCGCCGCCACCCGCTGGCGGCCGACGGCAACGTCCTCGAGGGCATTCGCGCCGAGCGCAAGGCGATGTCGCACCTGCGCGAGATCGCCGACCGGATCGTCGACACCTCGGCGCTCACCGTCCACCAGCTCAAGGAGCTCCTGGTCGAGCACTACGTGACACCCCGGACGCGGGCGGGCCTCGCCACCTCGCTCGTGTCGTTCGGGTTCAAGCACGGCGTCCCGTTCGACGCCGACCTCGTCTTCGACGTGCGCTTCCTGCCGAACCCGCACTTCGTCCCGGGCCTCCGGCCGTTCGACGGACGCGACGCGCGGGTCCGGGAGTTCGTCCTTGGCAACGCGGAGGGCCGGGAGCTCCTCGAGCACCTCAAGGACTTTCTCAAGTTCCTGCTCCCGCGCTACGAGCGCGAGGGCAAGGCCTACCTGACGATCGCAATCGGCTGCACCGGCGGCCGCCACCGCTCGGTGACGCTCACGGAAGAGCTCAAAGGGTTCCTCGATGAGCTCGGCTACGCACCGACCGTCGCGCACCGTGATCTGGAGAAAGAGTAGAGGCCCGTGACGCATGACCGGCTGGCGTTCTGCTTCGGGATCCACAACCATCAGCCGATCGGGAACTTCGACCACGTGTTCGTCGAGGCGACGGAGCGCGCCTACCGTCCGTTTCTCGAGCGGCTGCAGGCGCGGCCGGAGGTCCGGCTTGCCGTCCACTGCACGGGCAGTCTCCTCGAATGGCTGCGCGAGCGCTCGCCCCGCACCTTCGACCTGCTCGCCGCGCTCGCGGAGCGGCGCCAGGTCGAGCTGCTGACGGGCGGGTTCTACGAGCCGATCCTCGCCGTCCTGCCCGACCACGACAAGTTCGGCCAGATCGAGCGTCTCACCGCGTTCCTCAAGACGCACTTCGGAGTGCGCCCGCGCGGGATGTGGCTTGCCGAGCGCGTGTGGGAGCCGCATCTGCCGCGCGTCCTCGCCGAGGCCGGTGTCGAGTACGTGCTCGTGGACGACAGCCACTTCGCCCTGGCCGGCCTCGATCCGGACACCCTCGGGGGCTACTACCTCACCGAGGACCAGGGCGTCCGGCTCCGCGTCTTCCCGATCAGCCAGCGGCTCCGCTATCTGATCCCGTTCGCGGAAGTCGAGGCCAGCCTCGAGTATCTCGCCGCCCGGCGCGGCAGGGTCCCGGCGGTGACGATGGTGGACGATGGCGAGAAGTTCGGCGTCTGGCCGGCCACGCACGCGCACGTCTACGAGAAGGGGTGGCTCGACCGGTTCTTCGACCGCCTGCTCGCGACCGACTGGCTCGCGCTCACGACGCTCTCCGACGTCGTGGATCGGGTGGAGGCGACGGACCGCGTGTACCTCCCGACGGCCTCGTACCGCGAGATGGGGGAGTGGGCGCTCCCCGTGGCCGCTCAGCGAAGGGTCGAGCGTGCCAAGCACGACCTCGAGCGGCTCGGCGGCGGTGCCGACCACGCCGACCTCTTGCGGGGCGGTTTCTGGCGCAACTTCCTCGGGAAGTATCCCGAGGTGGCGGACACCCACTGGAAGATGCTCCGCCTGTCGCGCGCCGTCCGCGCGGCCCTGGCGCGGGCGCCTCACGATACGCGCCTCGCAGACGCGCAGGTCGCGCTCTGGCGGGGCCAGGCCAACGACGCCTACTGGCACGGCGTGTTCGGCGGCTGCTACCTGCCGCACCTCCGCCGTGCCGTGAAGAGCGCGCTCCTCGAGTGCGAGCGCCGTCTGGCCGAATCGGCCGCCCTCCCCACGCCCGCGTGGACGCGCGAAGACGGCAACGGCGACGGGCGCGAGGAGGTCTACGTGAGGACGCGGGAGCTGGCGGTGACGCTCAACCCCGCGCTCGGCGGCGCGATCACCGAGCTGGGCTACCTCGCGGGCGATCTCGACGTGGCCGACGTGCTGGCGCGCCGGCCGGAGGCATACCATGCCAAGGTCCGCGCGGCGAGCCGCGAGGACAGCGCGCCGGCGGTGAGGACCATCCACGACGCGCCGGCGCCCAAGGAAGCCGGGCTCGACTCGCTGCTCGCCTACGACGACGTCCGCCGCGGCTCGCTGCTGGAAGGCTGGTTCGACGCCGGAACGTCACCGCTCGACCCCGTGTCGCCGTGGGCGCAGGCCGCGCTCACGCTCGCTGCCGAGGCGCTCGCGTCCACGGTGAGCACGGCGAACGGAGGCGTGGCCGTCACGCTCACGCGAGGGGCCGGCGCGTCTGTGCGGGTCGAGAAGACGGTGACGATCCGCGACGCAACCGTCGAGGTGCGCTACCGGCTCGGCACGCCGGCGGGCATGACCGGGGTCAGCGGGCGGTGGGCGGTACAGTTCAACGTGGCGCTCACGGCGGGCGACGCGCCGGGGCGGTATCTGACGGCGACAGGTCGGCCGTCGCTCGGCAGTACGGGACGCGAGCGGGGCGCGGCGGGTGTGACGCTGGTCGACGAATGGGTCGGCGTCCGGGCGCGCCTCGAGTGGGCGCCCGTCGCCGAGCTCGCGTGGGGGCCGGTCCAGACCGTGTCGGTGTCCGAGGCCGGCTTCGAGCGGATCTACCAGGGGACGGCGCTTCTTATCGTCTGGCCGGTCGAGCTGCGCACCGGCGAGCCCCGTGAGCTCAGCGCCTCGATCACGCTGGAGCGGTCATGACCCTCGACGACCCAGGCACCTTCCAGCGGGCCGACCCTCACCGTGTGGCGGAGATCCTCGCCGCCTTTCCGGCCCAGTGCCGCGAGGCACAGGCGCTTCGCTGCGAGCCGCCGGTTCCACGAGAGCGTCCGTCGCTGGTCATCATCGCCGGGATGGGGGGATCGGCGGCGGGGGCCGATCTCCTCGCGGCCTCTTGCCTGGAGCAGCTTGACGTCCCGATCCTCGTCCACCGGGGCTACGGCCTCCCGGCAGCCGCGGGCAAGCACGCCCTCGTCGTCACCGCGTCGTACTCCGGCGAGACGGCAGAGGTCTTGTCTGCCGCGGACGCGGCGCTCGAGCGCGAGATCCCCCTCGTGGCGCTCAGCGCCGGCGGGCGCCTCGCGGAGCTGGCGAAGTCGCGCCGGCTCCCGCACCTGCGCCTGCCCGGCGGGCTCATGCCGCGCATGGCGCTCGGCTATCTCTTCTTCGCCCTGGCGCGGATCCTCACCGAGGTTGACCTGGTCGTCGCGACGCACGCGGAGCTCGCAGAGGCGGTGGCTCGCCTCGAGTCCCTGGCGCGCGAGCTTGGGCCGACGCGGGCGACGGCGCAGAACGAGGCCAAGCGCCTCGCGCTGGCGATCGGCGACCGACTGCCGGCGGTCTACGGAGGACCGGCAACGGGAGCGGTCGCGTACCGCTGGAAGACCGACCTGGAGGAGAACGCGAAGATCCTGGCGCTGGCGGGAACCCTGCCCGAGATGACCCACAACGAGATCGAGGCGTGGCGTGGCCCGGCCGCGCGCGACCGGCACCTCGTGCTCCTTCGCGAAGAAGGCGAGGCGCGTGAGATCGCGCGACGCTTCGCCGTGCTCCACGACCTGATCGGCCCGGCGGCGGGGGGCGTCAGCGAGTGCTGGGCGCGCGGGACGGGGCGGGCGGCGCGGCTCCTGGCCCTCGCGTACGTCGGAATGTGGGTGAGCTACTACGCGGCGATCGCACGAGGGGTGGACCCGTGGCCCGTGCCGCTGCTCGACGAGGTGAAGCGCCGGCTCGCGTGAGGCTCGGCGCGCGGCCCTGTTGAGGCGCACGGAGCCGGCGTGTTACAGTGGCACAACGCTCTGACGGTGGAGGATGCGATGGCGCGTGAGGAATACCTGTTCACGTCGGAGTCGGTGACCGAA
>QHTD01000375.1 GCA_003220675.1 Candidatus Rokuibacteriota bacterium
TTGATCCGGCACTCGATCGCGGCGCCGCGCCACTGGACGTCATCCTGCGCGTAACTGAGCGCGGCCCCGGCCGCGATCCTGAGCTGCTCGCGCACGAGATCGACGCCGGTCACCAGCTCGGTCACGGGGTGCTCGACTTGAAGGCGCGTGTTCACCTCGAGGAAGTAGAAGTTCCGCTCCGCGTCCACGAGGAACTCGACGGTGCCCGCGCTGACGTAGCCGGCCGCCTTCGCGATCCGGCACGCGGCCTGCCCCATGCGCTCGCGCAGGGCCGCATCCACGAAGGGCGAGGGGCATTCCTCGACGAGCTTCTGGTGGCGCCGCTGGATCGAGCACTCACGCTCGCCGAGGTGGATCACGTGATCGCGGGCGTCGGCGAGCACCTGGATCTCGATGTGGCGCGCCTCGGCAACGTAGCGCTCGAGGTAGACTGCGCCGTCGCCGAACGCCCCGGCAGCCTCGCTCCGCGCCGCCCGCAGCGCCCCCTCGAGCTCCGACGCCTGGCGGACGAGGCGCATGCCCTTGCCACCGCCGCCCATCACCGCCTTGATCATCAGCGGGTAGCCGATCTTGCGGGCCACGGCGCGCGCCGCGGCGTCGTCGGCGACCGGCTCGAGGGTGCCTGGGATCAGCGGCACGCCCATCTCGCGCGCGAGCCGGCGCGCGGCGGTCTTGTCGCCCAGGGCGCGGATTGCCGACGGCGGCGGGCCGACGAACACGAGCCCGGCGGCGGCACACGCCTCGGCGAACGCGGCGCTCTCGGCGAGGAACCCGTAGCCGGGATGGACCGCGTCGGCGCCGGCCGCCTTCGCGACGCTCACGAGCTTCTCAACGTTGAGGTAGCTCTCGATCGCGGGGGCCGGACCGATCGGGTACGCCTCGTCGGCCATGAGCACGTGGAGCGCCTCGCGGTCCGCCTCGGAGAAGACGGCGACGGGCGCGATCCCGAGCTCGCGGCACGCGCGGATCACGCGCACGGCGATCTCGCCGCGGTTCGCGACGAGGACCTTCGTGATCCGGCGTGCGCTCACGACTGGGCCTTGAAACGCGCGGGGACGTCCATGACCTTCCGAGATTCTATCAGGGTTGACGTGAGCCCCTGCTCCGCTTAGCATCCCGGAGCGCGGCCGCCCGGGATGCCGCGGCGCGACGCAAACCACAGACCCATCGGAGGACGACATGCGCTTCAAGCTGACGCTCCTGCTCGTGGTGGCTCTCGCGCTGGCTCCGCTCTCGGCCCACGCGCAGCTCATGATCATCGGCAACGACGAGAAAGTGACCTGGGACGACGCGGGCAAGCCGCTCTTCCTCCCGCCGGGAAAGGACACGGTCTCGATCGTCGACATCTCGAACCGAGAGGCGCCGCGGATCGTGGCGAGCCTTCCCCTGATGAACTCGGTCTTCGGCCCGCCGACGAACCTCCAGATCACCCCGGATGGCAAGCTCGCGCTCGTCGCCAACTCGATGGCCTGGGTGCAGGACGGCGGCGCCTGGAAGCCCGCGCCCGACACCAAGCTCTACGTCATCGACCTCACGGCAAACCCGCCGGCGCACATCGCGACCGTGGAGGTCGGCAAGCAGCCCTCCGGCCTCGCGATCAACCGCGCCGGCGATCTGGCGCTCGTCACGAACCGCGCCGACAACTCGATCAGCGTCCTCGCGATCCAGGGCAAGGAGGTGAAGCTGATCGACACGGTGCCGATGGGCGAGATGGTCGCGGCTGTTGCCATCACGCCCGACGGCAAGCGCGCGCTCGCGGTCAAGTTCCCGGGCCACAAAGTCGCCATGCTGGAGATCAACGGTCAGAAGGTCACCTACACCAAGTACGACATGCCCGCGGG
>QHTD01000376.1 GCA_003220675.1 Candidatus Rokuibacteriota bacterium
CGGCACTCTTCAGGGCCAGATAGAGCAAGCCAGCCTCCGGATCCAGCGTGGCGCTCGAGACGTTCCGCGGGATCCGGCGCACGCCCACGACCGCTCGCGCGGCTTCGTCCACGATCGAGAGCGTATTCCCCCGGTTGTTGACCACGTAGACCCGCCCGGCCACCTCATCGACGGCGATGCCGATCGGATAGTTGCCGACCGGCAGCGTTGTGAGGACGCTCAACGTGCGGCCATCCAGGACGCTCACGCTGCCGGCCTCCGTGTTCAACACGTAGACGATCCCGCTCTTTCCGTTTACCCGGAGATGCGTCGGGCCCCGACGCACGGGGATCGTCGCGATCGGGAGACCGCGCGCTCCGTCGACGACGACCACCTGGTCCTCTTTCACGCTCACGACGAAGACGCGCTCCGTCGCGGGATCCACGGCAACACCGCCCGGCCCGCGACCCACCGGGACTGTGAAGAGGACCTGTCCACTCCGGCCGTCGAGGGCCGTGAGGGAGCCGTCACCCTCGTTGGCGACGAACACCCGGTGCGTGGAGCGATCTACGGCGATCCCGTGCGGCTGTCGCCCCACGGGGACCCGCAGGGCCTCCCTGAGGTCTCGCGTGTCGAAGACGGCGATGAAGCCGTTGCCTTCGTTTGGCGCGTAGAGACGGCCCAGCGCGGGATCCACCGCGAGATGCCGGGCGCGGCTCATGAGCCGGATCGTGCCGATCCGCTCTCCCGTGGCGCTCAGGACCGTGACCGTCGCGCTTCCCTCATCGGCGACGAAGAGGCGGCCCGATCCGGAATCGAAGACGAGATCCTCTGGCCACTGGCCCACGGGGAGCGTCGTGACCCTCGGCACCTCCGCGCCAGCCATGCAACCAGCAAGCGCGAGGCCGAGGGCCAGGGACGCGACCTTCATCGGATACGCAGAGTACCCCAGCTCGGCCGGCTACGGGAGAGACGGCGCCTGTCGAGACCGTGTCTCCGGCTCGGTCCCGCCTGCGGGCGTCGCGCGGACGGGTGCAACGCTGGCGCCGGCGAGCTTCCGGATCTCGAGGTGCACCCGACGGTTGATCTGATGGCACTCCTTGCCGGGGTCGTCGCACAGGGAGCCGTTCTGCCCGATGGTGACGACCCTGACCGACGCATCGGGGACGCCGAGCTCGACCAGGAACTGCTTGACCGTCTCAGCGCGCCGCTGCGCCAGCATCTTGTTGTACTCGGGCGGGCCCTGGCGGTCGGCATAGCCCTGGACGAGCACCACCCAGGCGCTGGCCCGGTCGATGATCGCAGCCGTCTCCTGAAGAACGCGGACGGCGTCGGCCCGGAGGTGTGCGCTCTTGAAGTTGAAGTAGACGTCGGCGTGGACGGCCTCGAGGCCCGTCGGCGCGGAAACCACTACACCCGAGGGTGTCGGCGCGGCGGCCGGCGAGGTCGCGACGGCGCCCGGCTTGGCCCGGGCCTCCTCCATGCCGCTGAAACCAACCCAGTAGGTCGCGATCATTCCGGCGGCGACCATCAGGAGCACCCCGACGAGCATCGCCAGCTCCTTCCCACTTCGTGCCCCGGTCGCCTGCTGCTGCAAGTTCTGCTGTGTGTTGGCCATGGCTGTTTCCTCCTTGGGGAAAGAGACAGAGCAACACGCGAGCCACGGCGGCTGGGAGCGACGGGACGAATGGTTTCACTCACTTGTCGGCGGAACGCCGGCGCCTGATGCGGGGAGAGCCCCGCATCCCCGCTGCCTGGCCCCGCGTCCTCGCGGGCAGGTCAGACGCGGGCGCTCGGAGGACGGCGCTCGAAGTGCTGGCGGACCAGGAACTCGAGCGAGCGAAAGTGGCGCTCGGGCAGGTTCTTGAAGCGCCGCCGGCATGCGGCAAGGGCGGCTTCGGCGGAGTCGAATCCCGCAACGGCTCGCAGGAGGTGCTCGTGGTACTCGGAGAGCTTCAACTCCACGGCGCGGCCCAGCGCCGGGTCGCCGGCCAGAGTCAGCGCGGCCTTGCGCCGATCGCCGCCGCTCTCGACAAGGGCGCGGAAGCCGAGGCCCTTGAGCCGCTGTGTCACCGTGCTCCGGTCCCACCCCAGCGCCCGCGCCGTCGCCTGCATGTCGAACCCGTGCTGGCGAAGGCAGGCGAGGACCG
>QHTD01000377.1 GCA_003220675.1 Candidatus Rokuibacteriota bacterium
CGCCGACGCCGACGTATCTGGGCGGGAACTTCACGGTGAGCGCGACCACGACGAACACGGACAGCGCGGGGCTGACCTACAGTGTGGTGAGCGGGCCATGCGCGCTGGTGAGCGGGGCGACGTTCAGCTCGAGTGGGGCGGGGACGTGTAAGGTCCAGGCGAGCGGCGCGGTGACGACCAACTACCTCGCCGCTTCGGCGCAGCAGGACGTCACGATTGCGAAGGCGCCGACGACAACGGCGGTCAGTGCGCCGGGGGCGGTGCAGTACAGTGACAAAGTCAATCTGAGCGCCACGGTTAGCGCGGCGTCTCTCAGCGGCCTAACGGGTTCGGTCGAGTTCTTCATGAACGGAACCTCTCAGGGTTCCTCTCCCATCAACACCAGTGGCGTCGCGACACTGTCGCCACAGGTTCTGTAGGGTGCGAGTGCGAGCAACTATCCGGTCTCAGCCAAGTTCACCAGCACGAGCACGAATTTCCAGGACAGCCCCGTATCCGCTACGCAGTCGCTCACCGTGACGACGGAGGATGCAACTGTCACGTATGGCGCCGGCAACCCGGAGGCGGCCCCGGTGTTGAGCCCAGGTGGCTCGAGTGGTCCATTCAGCATCAGTGTTGCAGTAGCTGAGACTAGCCCTGAGCCGAATGGAGGCGGGCTCGCCATGCCCGGTGACATCAACAAGGCGGACGTGTCGATCACGCTGACGCCAGTTGGTCCAGGAGCGCCTCCCACCCCAACGTCCTGCACTTCCTCCGTCAGCTCCTCGACGAAGACCTTCACCTGCAACTTCAACGCTGTTGCGGTGAACACGTATTCGGTGGTGGCTAGCGTGACCGGCAACTACTACAAGGGTTTCTGGGAGGATGTGGTCACCGTATACGACCCGAGCCTGGGCTTCACAACAGGTGGCGGCACGATCGCGTGGCCTGGGACGGGAGATAAGACGAATTTCGGATACACCATGAAGTACAACAAGAACTTGACGAATGTTCAGGGCAGTCTCCTGCTGATCCGTCACCTCCCTGACGGAAGCATCTACCGGGTGAAGAGCAATTCCGTGGGTGGGCTCTCCATCGGTCAAGGTCAGGATCCCAATGTGCCCACGGGCTGGGCATCCTTCACCGGCAAGGCTACTTATCTCCAGCCCGGCTGGGCTGATCCAGTGGGCAACTACTCCTTCATCGTCTATGTCGAAGATCGGAACCAACCCGGAACAGGGTTCGACCGCTTCTGGCTTCAGGTTAAAGATGGAGGCGGGAGTTTGGTCGGCGCTCTGTCTATCTCGCCAGACGGTCCTACCAACGCCCAGGGCTTGACGGGTGGCAACATCGTGGTTCCACACACGAGGTGACACTGATCGGGACAAGGCGGGCTTGACTCAGCGCGCGCAACTTCAAGCTCTCGAAGTAGCCCTTCGGGGGGCGCCGACGCGTGATCGGCGCCCCCGATTTTTCGACCAGCATGGGACGTGACCTTTGATACGGCGAACCGGCCTCGTCATCACCGCGATCCTCTCGGTGCACTCGGCGGCTGCCGCCGAGATTCGCATAGAGGAGCGTGACGGTGTGCTCTATGTCAGGAACGTCAAGCCGCCGCAGCCTGTCGTGGCGAAACCCTCGTCTCCACCGAATGACCCCGTCCCCGCGCGAACCGCAGGCCCGTATCGCGACCTGATCCGCGCGGCAGCAACGCGTCACGCGCTCGCGCCCGAGCTGATCGAGTCGGTCATCCTGGTGGAGTCAAACTTCGAGGCGCGCGCGGTCTCCCGTAAGGGCGCGCGTGGGCTGATGCAGCTCATGCCGGCAACGGCCGCACGGCTTGGCGTCCGCAACGTCTTCGACGTGCGCCAGAACGTCGAGGGCGGGGTCCGACACCTGCGATATCTGGTCGACCTCTACGGTGGCAACCTGGCGCTCGCGCTCGCGGCCTACAACGCGGGCGTGGAGGCGGTCGGGCGGTACGGCGGTATCCCGCCGTATGCGGAGACTCGCGCCTATGTCCAGCGCGTGCTGCGGTCAGTCGCCCTGGCGCGGCTGCGGGTCAGCGCCGAGAGTGTCGCATCCGCCGAGCCCGACGCCGAGCGAGCCGCCCTCTACCACTACGAGGCCCGGGATGGCACGGCCGTCTACTCGAACCTGCCGGCGGAACGCCTCTCGCACGCCAGGCGTGCGGTCGTCGAGGGGACGCGCTAGCGAGAAGGCGACGACTATCCCGAGTGGCGGTGCAGTGCGACGGGCCCGCCGACCCCGACGCCTTCTATCTAACTGGTCATGCGGGGAAACTTCGGGTCGCGCTTCGTGGGTGAAGGGAGAGTCACGACGTTGTCCTTCACGGGCTTCTTTGTGTCTTCGTCGAACCCTGTCGACTGACGTTGGATCTGCTCGGCGAGCTGAGCGTCGTGGATGGCGATCGCCGTCTGGCCTACTAGCGTAGTCAAGAACTCCACTTCGTCGCTGGTCAGTCGGTATCGCTCGGTTGTGTAGAAGGAGAGGACGCCAAGAACCTCTTCCTTCGCGATCAATGGCACGCCAAGGTAGGAGACGAGGCCGTGTCTTCTGTAGAAGTCCTGGTTCTCGATGCCGGGATTGCTCTGGACATCGGCGATCAGAAGAGGCGCCTTGCTCTCGAAGACCACCTGGGCGAGACTCCGTCTCGACCCCCAGCGATCCCCGACCCAGTCCGACTCGTCGATATTCCGGGAGGCGAAACCCTCCAACGTCCCGGTTGCTATGTTGAAGAGCTGGACCCGTACGGCGGCACTATACGGGAGGAGGTGGTCTATTTTGTCCACCAGGAGGTTGAG
>QHTD01000378.1 GCA_003220675.1 Candidatus Rokuibacteriota bacterium
GGTGGGTCCAGGCGAGGCCCCGATAGTGAGGGTTGTCGAGGAAATTGTCATTATCATCAAGGTTCACAAACTGGTTCTGGAGGGTGGGCAGGAACGCAGCGCAGGTGATGAGAGCAATCACCACGGGGACCAGCCAGGAGAGCCACCCCTGGAGTAGCGCGCGGGCGACCGGCTCAGGGCGCTCGTGCGGGGGCGGTTGCGAGTGTTGAGGCCGACTGGCAACTTCTCGGTTGCTGGCCTTGCTCTTGCGACTCATTGGCTAGCGCAAGAAATAAGCCCGGCCCTACTCGGCCTTCTTGGCTTTCAGGCTCGGGGCCGCGTCCGGCGTGCCCGTGCCGAGCCTCCGGAGAGTATCGACTAGGTTGGACTGGGCTTCCGGAGACTGTCTGAGTTTAAGCGCCTGCTGGTAGTGTTCTACTGCCTCGGCCAGCTTGCCCTGCTGGGCGAGCACATTGCCCCAGTTGGTGTAGGCGTCGGCAGAGTCCGGCTTGATGCGCAGGGCCTGCTGATAATGTGCGATCGCCTCGGCGGGCTTGCGCTGCCGAGCGAGCGCATTGCCCCAGTTGTAGTGGGCGTCGGCGTCGTTCGGGTTGATGCGCACGGCTGCCTGGAAGTGCTCGCTCGCCTCGGCAGGCTTGCCTTGCCGGGCGAGCGCCATGCCCAAATTGTAGTGGACGTCGGCATTGTCGGGCATGATCTCGAGAGCCCGCCGGAACTGGTCGCTTGCCTCGATCAGCTTGCCTTGCCGAGCGAGCGCACTGCCCAAGTTGCTGACCGCTTTCCCGAAGTCCGGCTTGATCTTGAGGGCCTGCCCGTAGTGCTCGACCGCCTCAGAGAGCGTGCCCTGCTGAGCGAGCGCATTGCCCAAGTTGGTGTGGGCGTCGGCGTAGTCCGGCCTCATTTGCAGGGCTCGCTGGTAATGTTCGATCGCCTCGACCAGCTTGCCCTGCTGAGCGAGCGCAGCGCCCCAGTTGTTGTGGGCGTCGGCAGAGTCAGGCTTAATCTGCAGGACCTGCTGGTAATGTTCGATCGCCGCGGCCAGCTTGCCCTGCCGAGCGAGCAGAGTACCCCAGTTGTTGTGGGCGTCGGCAGAGGTCGGCTTGATGCGCAGGGCCTGCTGGTAGTGTTCGCTCGCCTCGACCAGCTTGCCCTGCCGAGCGAGCGCCATACCCAAGTTGGTGTGGTCGTCGGCGTCGTTCGGGTTGATGCGCAGGGCTTCCCGGAAGTGCTCGCTCGCCTCGGCCGGCTTGCCCTGAGCGATGAGCGCACTGCCCAGATTGCTGTGAGCGGCGGAAGATTTGGGGTCGATGGTAAGGGCGTGGGTCCAAAGTTTCTCGGAGTCATGCCAGACGTGGACCTGGTTCCAGGTGAGCACTCCCAAGCCCACGAGGACACCGACGGCAGAGCCGCGAATGAGGAAGCGCGTGGCGTGCCGACACGCGAGTAGGCTGGCACCGGCTAAGATCGCCCATCCGAGACCTGCCAGGTAGGTATATCGATCAGCAGCAATCTGCGAGCCGCTCTGAAAGATCCCGAGCACCGGCAAGAGGACCACTACGTACGCCGCCCACGCCGCCGGTAGGCCCGGCATTCGACGGCGGAGGGCGAGGACGATCGCCGTGATGGCGAGAACCAGACCGTAGCTTAGGATGAACGGCGGCGCCTCGGGATCCACCGTGGGCGGCCGCATGTAGAGCGGCGAGAGGTTCAAGGGCACGACCATCTTCCAGAGGTAGAAGCTCAAGCCGTACGCCGAGACCGCCAGCCGGCCCAGCGCGCTCAGGTGAGCCACGGGGATCATGGCGCTCTTCGAAAGCTGCGCCATGACTGCGACGGCAGATGCTGCAGCCGCCAGGAGCACGAACGGGATCTTCTCGACGTAGATCCGGCGCGCGGGCTCGCTCCACCACCCGACGAACCCCCCGAGGCGTCGGAGGGGATAGACGTCCAGGATCAAGAGCACGACCGGAAGATTCACGACCATCGACTTGGAGAGCAGCGCACAGCCGAACACGGCCACGGACAGCCAGTACCACCCTCGGCCCCGCGCCCCGCGCTCGCAGGCGCGCAGGTAGACGAGGATCGCCGACAGGTAGAAAAGTCCCGAGAGCACATCGCGCCGCTCGGTGACCCACGCCACGGATTCCACGCGCAGGGGATGGATCGCGAACACGAGGGCGGCAAAGCCGGCGGACACCGCGAGCGCGTGACCGCGTTCAGAGGGACTGGGCAGTGCTCGCTTTAGGATCCGACGGACGACGAAGAAGAAGGCCACCGCATTG
>QHTD01000116.1 GCA_003220675.1 Candidatus Rokuibacteriota bacterium
TGCCGCAACCCGACGGGCCCACGATGGTGATGAACTCACCGTCTGCGACGTCGAGGGTTACGTCCGTCAGCGCACGAATCTGCGAGCCGGAGCGCGTCAGGTACGTTTTCTCGAGGTGCGACACCGCGATCAGCGGAGCGGTCATCGCTGGTATGGTGCTGTGGACGGACTGCTCGCGCAAGCGGATAGGGTTGCATAGGCCTTGGGCTCGTGCTGCTCCTCGAGGCCGGCACCCTGCCGCGCCGGTCCCGGACGTTACACGCGGCGCCCCCGACGCCCCGGACGACGGCCCCGCCCGGGGCGCCGCCGCCGGGGGCCGTCCTCGTCAGCCTCGGGGCGCGCCGGAATGACCGCCGACCGCCACGCCGCGTGCGGCGCGAGCACCCCGTGAAAGCGCAGCGTGTGAAAACGTGGGGGCGGAATCAGCAACGTCAGCTTCTCGATGAGCTCCAGCGGATCCAGCAGCAGGTGCGTGGCGCCGTCGGCTCGCGGATGCGGCAGCTCGAACACCACCTGCCCGCGCGCGCTCTCCGTCAACCGCTCCAGCGCCAGCGGCGGGTGCAAAAGGTAACGACACAGATGAAATCACGCGCACACCGGCACTGCACCTCGTAGCCCGCCACGAGGGCGGTCAGCAGCTCCCGCCCGGTGCGGCCTTCGCCTTCGGCGGTGGCCAGGCCCGCGGGAACGATGAGGACGCCGGGGTGGGTGAGCATGTGGTACGAGTCGCACTGGTTGTTGACCGCCACCGCCACGCCGTTGGCGAAGCCCGCGCCCACGCGGGTCACGCGCGTGCCCTCCACCCACAGGGTCGCGCCCTGGCCGGCGCCGACCGGCCGCGTGCCGAGACGCTCCTGCGAGAGCACGGCCTGACGGGCCGCTCCGGCGCGCTCGGTGCCGAAGCCCGCCATGCCGACGGTGACAGCGTGGTTCACGACCGCCTTCGCCTTGTCCACGACCGCGGGCGGGAGATTCTCGAAGCGGAGGCCAGCGACGAACTCTCCAAGCTGGACGGCGAGCGGGCGCGAGGCGGTGGACATCGCGGTCAGTACGGTACAACATCTCGCGCGCGCTGAGCACCTCTCGGACGTGGAGCCCTTGCGGGCTGAGAGCCTTGCGCCTAGCTGGGGAGAGGGTGTGGCTCCAGCAGCGCGTTCAGCCGGCGGCACAGGGTCAGCACTTCCGCGTGGGCGGCGGGGAACCACGCGCGGATCCATTCGGGGCGCTCGAAGAAGGCCAGTGGTGGCTGCCCTCGCCGGCGTATCGCGATGCGGCGCACCAGGCCGCTGGCGTTGATGAAGCTCACGTCCTCGAGGAGCCTGCCGGGCGCCGCGACGCCGGCGGTGATCGGGCAGAGCGCCGCGACCGCCGCGATGGACTCCGCCACGCCGCGCAGACAGAAGGCGCGCGTCCGGGCCCGCGTCGCGGCGGGCAGGGCCTCGAGCACGCTCCGCATGGTGAGGCCGGAGAACACCGTGTCGTCCACCACGGCGAGCGAGGCGCCGTCGGCCAGGGGGTCGATCCTGGCGAGCTGAGCGGCCAGCTCGGCCGTCTCGGTGCTGATCAGGTGATAGCCGCCGCGGCCGTCTTCCTCGCGCGTGAGCCCGACGCGGCGGATGCGCGGAAACCAGCCGGCGCGCTCGTGGAGCGTCTCCGCCACGCGGCGCCCGGCCGACCCGATGCCGATCGCGATCGCAAACGGCGCGTGCGCACCCTGGGCCACGACGCGCTCGACCTGCTCGCCGAGCGTGAGCAGCCGCACGCGCTCGGCCTCGCGCGCGACCGCGGCGAGAAGGTCTCGCGCGAGCAGCGCGGCAGGCGAGCCGGCGCCGCAGCGCCGGGCGACGTGGTCGCTCAGGTCGTCGTGGACGTAGAGGCGGCGCGGCGTCGGCTGCGCGTAGGCCACGACGTCGGCGCGCATCAGGCGGGCGCGGCGAGGACGAGGGCGAAGTAGTTCGAGGGGTCCACGTGCCATTCGGAGAGCGTGAGACCGGCTGTCGCCAGCATCGATTCGACGCTCTCCCGCGTGAACTTGTACGAGCTCTCCGTCCAGATGCCCTCGCCCGGCCTGAAGCGTATCGTCAACCCGAGGCGGCCGAGCTTCACGTGCTGCGCCGAGTCGGCCACCAGGTGCATCTCGATGCGCGCGGCGGCCGCGTTGTAGAAGGCGCGATGCCGGAAGGCCTCGGGGTGGAAGTTGCCGTCCACACCGCGATTGATGACGTGCAGGATGTTGCGGTTGAAGTCGCGCGTGACACCCGCGCTGTCGTCATAGGCCGCTTCGAGGATCTTCACGTCCTTCACGAGATCCACGCCCAGCAGCAGGCGATCCCGGTGGTCCGGCAACAGCCCGCGCACGCCGGCCAGCAAGCGCCGGCGCGCAGGCTCGTCGAGATTGCCGATGGTGCTGCCCAGGAACAGAGCCAGCCGCCGCCCGGACGGCGGCCGCACGTGGGGGAGGTCGCGCTCGAAGTCGCCCACCACCGCGTGGACGCTGAGCGCAGGGTAGTCGCGGATCAGCCGGGCCGCGCTGGACTCGATCGTCTGGCGGTCCACGTCCAGGGGCACGTACCGCACCGTGCGCCCGCCCGCGCTCACCGCGTCGAGGATCCGCCGGGTCTTTTCCGACGACCCGGACCCGATCTCGACGATCTCATCGGGGAAAAAATCCCGAAAGAGCCCGGGGACTATCTCTCCCAGCAGGGTGGACTCGGTTCGGGTCGGGTAGTATTCCGGCAACTCGGTGATGCGCTCGAAGAGGATGGACCCCGCCCGGTCATAAAAGTACTTCGGCGGCAGGGACTTCTGCCGGGCCGTCAGCCCTTGGCGCACGTCCTCCTCGAGCCGCTGCTGCTGGGCTCGCTCGTCCGTGTACACTTCCATCAGGTAGCGCATGGCGTCGTCCTGCGGCAAGCTACGTGCACGCTGTGCCATGTGCAAGCGGAGGAAGAAACTACCGGAGCGGAGGGAATCACGTGGTTGAGATGATGGCGGACCGGCTCACCGATGCATGGGCACGCACGGATCGGATCTTCGAGATGCTGGCGCCGGACAGCTGGCTCGCCCAGCCGATCGCGCTGCGCCACCCGTTCATCTTCTATCTCGGGCACTTGCCGGCCTTCGCATGGAACCATGTGGGCCGCGCCCTGCTCGAGCGGCCATCGTTCGACGCCGCCTTCGATGACCTGTTCTCCCGCGGCATCGACCCGGACGTGGACGATCCCTCCCGCTGCCACGACCATCCTGACGTGCCAAATCGCTGGCCCGCCGTGGAGCAGGTGATCGCGTATCGCGATCGTGTCCGCGGATCCCTGCTCGACGCGGTCGATGCGGTGGCCGCGCGCGCACCCACGCACCTGATGGCCCGCGACAGTCGCGTCTTCGCCATGGTGATCGAGCACGAGCTGATGCATCAGGAGACGCTGCTCTACCTGCTGCAGCGTCTGCCCCTCGAGCAGAAGGTGCGTCCGACCTGGCTGCCCGGGTACGCCATGGCTCCCGGCCGCCCGGCGGGCAAGATCGAGATCCCCGCGGGCCCGGCCACGATCGGCGCCCGCTTCGACGACCTCCCCTTCGGCTGGGACAACGAGTTTCCCGCGGTGCAAGCCGCGGTACCCGCCTTCCGCATCGACGGAACGCCGGTGACCAACGGGCAGTACCTCGCATTCGTCGAGGATGGCGGCTACCGGCGCGCCGAGCTGTGGGGCGACGAGGACTGGCTGTGGCGTGGCCACGAGGCGATGGAGCACCCGGTGGTGTGGGAGCTGCTGGACGGACGGTGGAGGTATCGCGCGATGTTCGACCAGCTGCCGCTCGAGTCGGTGGCGGGCTGGCCGGTCTACGTGAGCCTGGCGGAGGCGCGCGCCTTCGCCCGCTGGCGCGGCGAGCGCCTGCCCACGGAGGCGGAGTTCCACCGCGCGGCATTCTGCCAACCGGACGGCGGCCAGCTGGCGGGGGCTCTACACGTTTTGCCCTGGGGCGAAGCGACGCCCGCGGACCGGCGCGGCAACGTCGGGTTCCGCCACTGGGCGCCCACGCCGGTGGGCTCGCATCCCGAGGCGGCCAGCGCCTGGGGCGTGCAGGATCTCATCGGCGACGGGTGGGAGTGGACCAGCACCGTCTTCACCGGGCTCCCCGGGTTCACCACCTACATCCCGGGCTACGAGGGCTATTCCGCCGACTTCTTCGACGGCAAGCACTACGTGCTCAAGGGCGGGTCATGGGCGACGGCCGACGAGCTCATCCGTCCGAGCTTCCGCAACTGGTTCCAGGCGCACTACCCGTACGCGTTCACCAAGTTCCGCTGCGTCTCGTGGCCATGAGCGATACCACTCCCCCCGTCCCGTTGACGCTGGCCTCGCGTGCCGACCAGGTGTTTCCGACGCTGACGCCGGAGCAGATCGCGCGCGTCGCTGCGCATGGACACGTGCGCCGCGTCGAGCATGGCGAGGTGCTCCTCGAGCCCGGTGACCAGAACCCGCGGTTTTTCGTCGTCACGGCGGGTCACATCGAGGTGGTCAAGCCGTCAGGCGACACCGAGGAACCCGTGACCATCCATCGCCGGGGTCAGTTCACCGGCGAAGTCAGCATGCTCTCGCGTCGTCGCGGGTTCGTCCGCATGCGCGCGGGCGAGGCCGGCGAAGTCATCGAGCTCGATCGCGAACAGTTACTGATGCTCGTGCAGATCGACAGCGAGCTCAGCGAGATCCTCATGCGGGCCTTCATCCTCCGGCGCGTGGAGATGATCGCGCATGAGTTCGGCGACGTCGTGCTCGTGGGGTCGACTCATGCTCCGGGGACGCTTCGCGTCAAGGAGTTCCTGACGCGCAACGGCCATCCGTACTCGTACATCGATCTCGACCGCGACGCCGGCGTCCAGGATGTCCTGGATCGTTTCCACGTCGCCGTGGCGGACGTGCCCGTGCTGATCTGTCGCGGCGAGGTGGTGCTCAGGAATCCCACCAATGAGCAGATCGCCGACTGCCTCGGCTTCAACGACGCGATCGATCACACGCAGGTCCGCGACCTGGTCATCGTGGGCGCCGGACCCTCGGGGCTCGCGGCGGCCGTGTACGGCGCGTCGGAAGGACTCGATGTGCTGGTGCTGGAGGCGAACGCCCCGGGTGGACAGGCCGGGTTGAGCTCCAGGATCGAGAACTACCTCGGCTTTCCGACGGGCATCTCCGGCCAGGAGCTCGCAGCGCGCGCATACACGCAGGCGCAAAAGTTCGGGGCCCAGCTGATCATCGCCAAGGGTGCCCGACAGCTCGCCTGCGACCGGAAGCCCTACGCCATCGAGATCGACGACGGGCCGCGCGTGCCGGCGCGCACGGTCATCATTGCGACCGGCGCCGAATACCGGAGACCGTCGCTCGAGAACCTGTCGCAGTTCGAAGGGGCAGGCGTGTACTATTGCGCGACATTCGTCGAGGCACAGGTGTGCCGCGGTGACGATGTCGTGGTCGTGGGCGGCGGTAACTCAGCCGGCCAGGCGGCGGTGTTTCTGGCACAGACCGCCAAACGCGTGCACATGCTCGTGCGATCGAACGGGCTGGCCGAGAG
Organism: Candidatus Rokuibacteriota bacterium; assembly: GCA_003220675.1. Lineage (GTDB taxonomy): Bacteria > Methylomirabilota > Methylomirabilia > Rokubacteriales > CSP1-6 > 20CM-2-70-11. The sequence goes on from QHTD01000116.1 coordinate 5,563, forward strand.
CATGTCGCGATATCTGATCCGTCGCATCGAGCAGAGTCCTGCCATCGTCCTGCGCACCTGCACGAACCTCGTGGCCCTCGAGGGGAGTGACCACCTCGAGCGCGTGCGCTGGCGGGACGATGAATCCGGGAGCATCGAGACCCACCACATCAAGCACGTCTTCGTCATGACCGGTGCCGTTCCCAGCACGGGCTGGCTTCGGGGTTGTGTCGTACTCGACGCGAAAGGGTTCATCAAGACCGGCCCGGATCTATCGCACGACGATCTGGCTGCCGCCCGCTGGCCCCTTGCCAGGCCTCCCTATCTCCTCGAAACAAGTCGGCCCGGCGTGTTCGCGGTCGGTGACGTCCGCGGCGGCAACATCAAGCGTGTGGCGTCGGCCGTCGGCGAGGGATCGATCGCTGTCGCGTTCGTGCATCAGGTACTCCACGAGTAGGAGCTGGGAGGCCGAGGATGCCGCGGGTCCACCGGTCGCGCGCGGGCGAGAGGCGTCAGCGTGGGCGGGCGACGACCTGGGCGATGGCCTCGACAAGTCGATCGGGCTCGACCGGCTTGCTGACGTGGATGTGGTAGCCGACTGACACCGCGCGCTGCCGCTCCTCTTCGCTCGCGAATGCCGTCAGCGCGACGCTCGGCACGAACCGACGCCCGCGCGCGCGCTCCATTTCGCGCCCCCGCTGCATGAGCGCGTATCCATCGATGCCGGGACATCCGGAGCGAGTTGGGGGACGGCGTCGCTGCGGATCGCAATCCGCTACTCATTCGATGATCTCCAGCCGGTTCATCACATCGCGCGCGATCACAAAAGCTCGTCTCGTGTGCTCAGGGGCCACCAGATCACGATCAAGGGGTTAGTGAACGAGCTGTACCTCGACGACCTGCGAGACAAAACCCACCGGGGGCTGACCGGTCGAGCCCTCAAAGGCCTGAGCACGGGTGGACGACTGTTTGGCTACCGAACCACGCGCGGCGACGAGGGCGCCCAGTGGATCGTCTTTCCGTCCGAGGCCGAGATTGTCCGGCGGATCTTCAGCATGTACGCCGAGGGCCTGAGCGTGAAGGCCATCGCGGTCCGGCTGAACATGGAGGGCGTGCCCTTTCCGGCCAAGGTCACCCGCCGAGGCCCAATGCGGCGCGCCTGGGCCATATCGACCATCTACACCATTCTGATGAACGAGAAGTACGTGGGTCGTTGGGTCTGGAACAAGGCCATGTTCGTCAAGGACCCGGAGACTGGAAAGCGCACGGCCGTGCTGAGGCCGAAGGATGACTGGGTCATCGAAGACCGGCCAGATCTCACGATTGTCGCCGGCGATCTCTGGAAACGGGTCCAGGAACAGCTGAGGATCGTCCGCGCCGCTTACGGTGCGGCCGGGAAACAAAAGCGGCCTCGCGGGAAAGCGCCAGAATTGCACTCGCGGCACCTGCTGTCTGGGCTGATCCGGTGTGGCATCTGCGGCGCCCGGATCACGATCCAGGCCAGCCAGCGGAAAAAGAATGGCAGGGTCTACCGCTACGGGCGCTATCGATGCTCCTTCCACATGACCAAGGGCTCGAGCGTCTGCTGGAACAGCATGTCGATCCGGCAGCAGGATCTCGAGACGAAGTTGGTAGGGAAGTTCAGGGACGCCCTCACCCCGGAGATGATCGATTACCTCGTAACCGCGACGAACCAGACGCTCAGTGTGCTTCACGGCGCCACACCGCACGAGGTCGAGATCCTGGCGGAGGAGCGGCGGCATATCGAGGGCGAACTGTCGAACCTGGTCGCGTTCGTCGCCAAAGGCGACGTGTCGTCCCCGCGGCTGCGCGAAGAGATCGGTATCCGCGAGCAGCGCCTGGCCGAGCTCGGCCTGCAGCTCGAGCGGCTTCGTGGCGCGGCGACGCCTGCGCCGCTACAGATCAACCGGACCTGGGTCCAGGAGCAAGTCCTGCAGCTCAACGAGCTGCTGAGCAAGAATCCTGCGGGGGCGCGGCGAGAGATTCAGAAGCACATCGAGGATCTGCGGATCGCGCCCGCCCCCGAGATGGGCGAACGGGTCATCCAAGTCACCGGCCGCGCAAAAGTCGACGGCCTCCTCAGGGGCGAGGAGGCCGTGCGCCTACAATTGGTTGCGGGGGCTGGATTTGAACCAGCGACCTTTGGGTTGAGGCTAGTACTTGCCCGACGTCACTCGACGATCCTCATCCAGGCTAGACTCGTCCTTGACGCCCGGCTGTGACGGGTTCGTGCGCCTTGAGGAAGCGGCGCGCGTGCTCCACCACCTCGTCGATGTGCTCCTGCGAATCTTTCCAGGGATAGATGGTCACCTCGGCCTTCGGGGCGAGGCTGGCCACCTCCATCGCGACTTTGTACGGATGCGCTGGCACGTCGTCAGGCGCTATCAGCAGCGGCGTCTGGATGGAGCGCACGAAATCGCGCGACACGGTGAACACGAAGTCGGCGCGGTTGGTGTACATGCTGGTGAGGAAGTCATGGACTATGTCCATCGTGACGTCGGGGCGCTTCGCGCAAAGCGCCGGCCCCCAGCCCTTGATGTTGTTCTGGTAGAAGAGGTCCGGGGTCTCAGGCCTGAAGCCGCTGGGTTGCATCATCGCGGCCGCGACGACGCGCTCTGGCGCGCGCCGAATAAGGTTGTGAATCATCGGCCCACCGATGCAGAAGCCCATGACCATGAACTCTCGGATGCCAAGGTGGTCCATCAGTCCGAGCTGGTCGTCGGTGTAGGCGTCCCAGGGGCGGTCGATGTCCAGCGGGCCGCTGGACTGGCCGGGGTTGGCGTTGCGCAGGTCAGCGCAGATACAGCGGAAGTCGTCCTGGTACCTTTCCATCGGGTTGAAGGGCGAGGCTGTCTGCCAGGATGAGAGGGCTGAATTGAGCCCGCCGCCCGGGATGAGCAGTAGGGGGAAGCCGGAACCGACCTCTTCGTAGTGGATGCGGACGGGGCCTCTTTCGTAGAACGGCATGGCGATTCTCCTCTCTCAGCGGCCGGGCGCCACAATCGCGCCTCCGGCGGCTAAAGTCAAGCGCGCCGCCCGAACGGTAGACGAAAGGGGTTAGCGGCTGCTGCATCCTCTAGCACCTCGTCGATCGATGGTTGCGGGGCTGGCTATGCAGATTGCTACACGGCTACGACGCTGGGCCCGCTTGGAAATATTCGACGACCAGGCCGTCAGGGTGCCGGATCGTCGCATTGCGACCGTCGGTGACGGTGCGCGGGCCGGCCAGGCGCGCGGCGCCGCGCTGCTCGAGCCACGGCAGGAATTCGTCGAGGGAATCGACGTAGGAGATCCCCTGGACATGGCGCACGGGCGCCAGGCGATCTTCGCCGGCACATGATCAAGAAGGCGCCGGCGCCGACCGAACGCGAAAGACGTCGACTACGTCCCCCCGCGAAGCGCCCGTCAGAAACGGCAGACCGCTGAGGGTCAAACGTCGACCACCTGATTGATACAACGGGGGCGCCACCGATGCGCTGGAAGCGCCTAATTTTATTGGTGAGCCGTCCGGGACTCGAACCCTGGCCAATCTGATTAAAAGAGAAACTCGGGCTAACCATGCGCATCCACGACTACCGTATCTCCTCGAAAATTCGAAGTACGGTCGTTTTCCGCATCCACGAACAACCACCGAAAACCGCGAATCCGCAACCAGCGCTCTGGCAGCGTGACGACGGCGGCAACCGCCGACGCTGCATGGCGGCATCCGTGCGGCGCCAACGGCCGCCTGACGCCGTCTGTGGATAGTCTTAGGCGAGCCGGATGGCGTATGCGGCGCGCGGCCGACGACGGAGCCGAGTCAGCAGGCGGATCAAGCTGCGCTGCCAACCGTACTTATCGTCGAGCATTCTATCCGCCTGACGAGCTCCCTCGTCCTGAAGGGAACGCGCACTTCCTTCCGCCCACTCCCCTTTGACATTGCCGCGCGCATCACAGGGCGCGACGCGCACGCGCCGGTTCTGACGCATCCGTTTTACCTTGCCGGAAGCAGCCATGGTGTAGAACACTAGTTCTCTATCCTGTTCGACGAACCATACAGGCGTCCGCACCGGCGTTCCGTTACGGCGATAGGTTTCGAGACTGATATAACGGCAACCAGCGAATTGGCTCAATGCATCCCCCTTGACTCTTATACACCTGTCGGCGCTGGGCGCGGACCTCGCCTCGCGAGGCCGCACTTCACGGGCGCCGCTTGCCTCCTGTGCAGCGCGAGCCCGCGATAGGGCAACCCCAGCGGGGGCAGCGAGTTGACGCATCGCCTTGAGCGCTGCGGGCTGGGACATATCGTGCAGACACTCGAACGCAGTCACCAAGTCGTAACGTCCGATAAGTTGTGGATCACGGACATCCCTAGGAACTCCGGGACGTATCGGCCGACCAGCATCGTTGCGCCCGAAGGCTCACTGGTGAATCCTCGGGCGCCGGCGCCGACCACGATGTGTTCGTCAACGCGACTCACGAGAGGGCCAAGATCCTCCTCGGGGATGGCACCGGCCTCTGCATCTACACCAAGCGCCTGGAGCGGGGACGCTTCGCGTGTCTCTGAAAACCGTTGGGCTCACGGTTCCGCTATCGCTCTTGCTCCAGGCGGATAAAGTGATGGGGTGAGCGAAAGCTTGTCCAACATTGCCCGCGGAGAAGGAGAGAGAGATGTCAGAGAGTCAAGCCGCTGATCATGGCCGCCGCAATTTTTTCAAGCTGGCCGGGTGCGGGCTTGGCGCACTCGCGCTCGCCGCCCGACCGTCGCGGGCGAGCGCCCAGACATCGACCGCGCCGCCGCTCAAGATCGGCATGGTCGGGGCCGGACGCATGGGCGGCGCCCTCGGCGAGCTGTTCGTGAAGGCAGGGCACCCCGTGATGTTCTCGTCGCGCCATCCCGAGAACCTGAAGGACCTCACGACGCGTCTCGGGCCGCTCGCCCAGGCCGGTCCTGTCGCACATGCCGTCGCCTTCGGCGACGTGGTCGTGATGGTCGTTCCCTACGCGGCGCTCGAGGAGATCGGCAAGGCGCACGGCCCGGCCCTCGCCACGAAGCCGCTGGTCCTCGACGTCTGCAACCCCATCGCGGGGCGCGACGGCGCCGAGCTGGTGAAGTGGGTCAACGAGCAGGGCGGCGCCGGGCTGGCCAGCGCCAAGCTGCTGCCAGGGGCGCGGATCGTGCGGGCTTTCAACGGGATCAGCTATCGGAGGGTCGGCCCAATCGCCCACCGGCAGGGCGGCCTCGTCGGTGTGCCGATCGCCGGCGACGACAAGAAGGCCATCGCCATCGCAGAACAGCTCATCCGCGATATTGGATTCGAGCCTGTCCTCGTGGGAGGCCTGGCCATGGGCAAGTACCTGCTCCCCGGTACGCCGCTCGCTGAGGAACACTCGCCGGCGGAACTTCGGCGGATCGCGGCGGGTCTGCACTGAATGGAGCGTTCGGCGCTTCGCAGCGGACGATGAACGACAAGCGCCCGTACTGGTTCCCCGGCACAGCGCTATGGGTGCGGTGAGGGTGTGGCAAGGCTGGGCGGCGTGTTCTTCTGTCTTGTGCTCCCGGGCGCTATAGTATTGCTCCCTGCCCGTCGAGCAGCCGCGTCGCCGGGGCGAGACGCCCCCCTTTCTTCGACAAAACTCCGTCCGGCGGGCAAGTGGTTGAGCTGTCGGGTTTGATCCGGAGAAGATCCCTGCTCGATGATCACCCTCCTGCTCCACCGCCTGCGGCTCGTCCCGTTCCTCTGCGGCGGCCACCGCCAGCTTGCCCTAGAGAACCTCGCCCTGCACCAACAGCTCGCCGTGTACAAGAGATCGGTGACCCGGCCGAAACTACGCACGACTGATCGGCTCTTCTGGGTCGGGCTGGCTAGGGTCTGGGCCGGGTGGAGGCAC
>QHTD01000379.1 GCA_003220675.1 Candidatus Rokuibacteriota bacterium
AGGAGGTGCGCGAGGTCCACATCGTCGGCGGTCACCACCCCGATTGGCCCTTCGAGTACTACGAGCGCGTGATCGCCTCGCTCCGCGCCGCGCGCCCCGAGGTCCAGATCAAGGCGTTCACCGCGGCGGAGATCGACTACTTCTGGCGCCGCTGGAAGATCGAGCCGAAGGAGGCGCTCGCACGGCTCAAGGCCGCCGGGCTCCAGACGATGCCGGGCGGCGGCGCCGAGATCTTCTCGGCGCGCGTGGCGAGGCTCCTCCGCTACACGGGCAAGGCCGACCCGGAGCGCTGGTGCGAGATCCACGCGATCGCGCACTCGCTCGGCATCAAGACCAACGCGACGATGCTCTACGGTCACATCGAGACGTTCGCCGAGCGCGTGGACCATCTCCTGCGCCTCCGGGAGCAGCAGGACGCCTCGGCCGGGTTCCTCACGTTCATTCCCCTCCCCTACCAGGTCGGGACGACGCGCGTCGTGCCTCGGCCAACGCCCCCCACCGACAAGCTCCGCACCACCGCCGTGGCGCGCCTGCTCCTCGACAACTTCCCGCACGTCGAGGCGTACTGGGTGCTCCTCGGCGAGGCGACGGCGTCGGTCGCGCTCCACTTCGGCGCCGACGACGTCAACGGCACGCTCGAGGACGAGCGCGTGCAGCACATGGCGGGCGCCCAGACGCCGGCCGGCCTCGCGCGCGAGCAGCTCTGTCGCATGATCCGCGACGCCGGCAAGGTCCCGGTCGAGCGCGACGCCCTGTACAACGTGCTCCAGGTCTGGAACTAAGTGCTGGTCGAGATCCGGGACAAGGCGCTCGGCGGGAAGCGGCTCGGAAGGGACGAGGGCCGGTGGCTCCTGAGCGAGGCGCCGCTCCTCGAGGTGGGCGCCCTCGCCAACGAGGTCAGATTCGCGCGGATCCCGGACAAGGTCGTCACGTTCGTGATCGACTCGAACCCGAACTACACGAACGTGTGCGTCACCGACTGCCAGTTCTGCGCCTTCTACCGCAAGCCAGGCGACCCGGAGGCGTACACGCTGACCGTCGAGGAGGTCCTGGCCAAGGTCGAGTCGGCGGCCGCGCGAGGCGCGACGACCGTGCTGCTCCAGGGCGGGCACAACCCGGCGCTCCCGCTGGACTACTACACGACGCTCGTCCGGGAGACGCGCCGGCGCTTCCCGCAGATGACGCCCCACTTCTTCACCGCCTCCGAGATCCAGACGGTCGCGCAGGTGAGCCGCCTCACGGTGGGCGGCGTGCTCGACCGGCTCTGGGAGGCCGGGCAGCGGACGCTCCCGGGGGGCGGGGCCGAGGTGCTCTCCGAACGTGTCCGGACGCGGATCGCGCCCAAGAAGGGCGGTCCCTCGGCCTGGCTCGAGGTCCACCGCGAGGCCCACCGGCGCGGCTTCAAGTCCACCGCCACGATGATGTACGGCCACGTCGAGCAGCCCGACGACCTTCTCGACCATCTCGACGCGATCCGCGAGCTCCAGGACGAGTGGGGCGGCTTCACCGCGTTCGTGCCGTGGTCGTTCAAGCCGGGCAACACGCTGCTCGAGAGGTGGATCAAGCAGGTGAAAGGCCCGAACACTTACTTGCGGATGCTCGCCGTGGCGCGCGTCTACCTCGACAACTTTCCCCACATCCAGGCCTCGTGGTTCTCCGAGGGCAAGCCCACGGGGCAGATCGCCCTCCACTTCGGCGCCGACGACTGGGGCGGTACGCTTTTCGAGGAGAACGTGCACAAGGCGGCGGCCTACGTGAACACGATCACCGTCGAGGAGATCACGGCCCTGATCCGCGAGGTCGGTTTCACGCCGGCCCAGCGCACCACGACCTACGAGATTCTCAAGACGTGGTAGCGGCTCAGATCGGATCGATCGGCGGGACCTCAGAGATCAACCCCTTCCGCTGCGCCTCCCCGAAGAGCCGCTCGACGGCGGCGCGCCCCTCGCTGCCGAGCGTGAGCGTCAGGTCGTTGACGTACATCAGGACGAACCGGCGGCACGTCTCCTTGTCGATCCCGCGCCCGTAGCGCATCGCGTACTCGAGCGCCTCGTCCACGTTCCTCTGCGCCCACGCGATCGAGTCGCGCAGCCCCTGCGAGAGCCGCCGATGCACATCTTCACCGAGGTCGCGCCGCATGACGTTGACGCCGAGCGGGAGCGGCAGGCCGGTCTCGCGCGCCCACACCTCGCCGAGGTCGAGCACCTTCACGAGCCCCATCCGTGCGTGGGTGATCTGGCCCTCGTGGATCAGGAGCCCGACATCGGCCTGGCCCTCGAGGACGGCCGTCGGAATCTTGTCGAAGGCCACCTCGATCAGCGGCGGGTCGCCGACGTAGAGGCGCAGGAGGAGCGCCGCG
>QHTD01000380.1 GCA_003220675.1 Candidatus Rokuibacteriota bacterium
CTCCGCGATCGCGCGCGGGTCCAGCGGCTCACGCGCCACGAGGATCGGCCCGTAGCCCTTCCCCATCGAGGCGCCCGGATCCATCATCCGGTACCGGTCCGCGACGAGGAGATACGTCGCAAAGGAGACCGCGGTCACCTCGAGCTCGGCAGTCCGCGCGCGGCGGTTCAGCGACTCGATGTCCTCGAGCACGTGCTCGATCCCGACGCCCGGGATCCGTACCTTCCCCGTCGTGAGCGCGTAGAACATGAACGCGTCGTCGGGATCGGGGCTGTGGCCGATTCGTATCGTCTGCATCCCGGGCTCCGTGACGTCGGGCTAGCGCC
>QHTD01000381.1 GCA_003220675.1 Candidatus Rokuibacteriota bacterium
CGTTCGCGCGGCGGCTGGGGAGGCCCGCGAGGCCGTGGGAGGAAGCCGCCGAGCGCGTGAAGGCGGGGTTCGAGCGGTTCTGGAACAACGACGCGGGCTGCTGCTACGACGTGGTCGACGGGCCGGGTGGCCACGACGACGCGCTGAGGCCGAACCAGATCTTCGCCGTGTCGCTCCCCGCGAGCCCGCTCTCTCCCGAGCGCCAGCGCAGGGTCGTGAACGCCTGCGCCCGGCATCTCCTCACGTCCTACGGCCTCAGGAGCCTCGCGCCCGGCCACCCGCAGTATCAGGGCCGCTACGGCGGCGATCAGCGCCAGCGCGACGGCGCCTACCACCAGGGCACGGTCTGGGCGTGGCTCCTCGGTCCGTTCGCGCTCGCGCACTTCAAGGTCCACCGCGACGCGAAGGCGGCGCGCGGGTTCCTGGCGCCGCTCGCGCACCACCTCGCCGACTACGGCGTCGGCTCCATCGCCGAGATCTTCGACGGCGATCCACCGTTCGTGCCCGGGGGCTGCATCGCGCAGGCGTGGAGCGTCGCGGAGACGCTGCGCGCCTGGCACGAGCTCGGTGCGGCGCTCGCGGGCTCCGCTGCGTCAGGTACTATAGGGGACACGAATGACTGATCGACCCGTCCGCATCCTCATCCTCGGCGGTGGCTTCGGCGGCGTCTACACGGCGCTGACCCTCGAGAAGCTCCTGAAGCGCGAGATCCGGGACCGCCGCGTCGAGCTCGGGCTCATCAGCCGCGACAACTACATCGTCTTCCAGCCGATGCTCCCCGAGGTGATCTCCGGCAGTATCGGAATCCTCGACACGATCACGCCGATCAGGCGCCTCTGCCCGAGCACGAACCTCTATACGCGCACCGTGGACAAGATCGATCTCGACCGGAAGCGTGTGTCCGCGGCGGCGGGCTTCGGCTCGCGCCAGTGTGCGCTCGAGTACGACCACCTCGTGATCGCGCTCGGCAACGTCACGAGCTTCGCCGGTCAGCCCGGGCTCGCCGAGTACGCGCTGCCGTTCAAGTACCTCGGCGACGCGCTCGCGCTTCGGAACCGCATCATCCACACGCTCGAGGAGGCCGACATCGAGCGCGACCCCGAGGTCTACAAGACACTCCTCACGTTCGTCGTCGCCGGCGGCGGGTTCTCGGGCGTCGAGGCGGTCGCCGAGCTGAACGACTTCGTGCGGTCGGCGGCGAAGGCCTTCCGAAACGTCAAGCCGGCGGAGATCCGCGTCATCCTCCTCCACGCCCAGGCGCTCATCCTCCCCGAGCTGCCGAAGTCGCTCGCGGAGTTCGCGCAGCGGCTCCTCATGAAGCGGGGCGTCGAGCTCCGGCTCAACACGCGCCTCCACGGCGCGACGGCGGACGCCGCCCTCCTGGTCGGCGGCGAGCGCATTCCGACGCGGACGCTCGTGAGCACGGTGCCCTCGGCGCCAAACCCGCTCGTGGCCGCGCTCCCGGTGAAGAAGGAGAAGGGCCGGATCATCGTCGGCCGGCACCTCGAGCTGCCTGACCATCCGGGTGTCTGGGCCATGGGGGACTGCGCGTGGGTCATCGACGCGAGGACCGGCGAGCCCTGTCCGCCGACCGCCCAGCACGCGACGCGCGAAGCCAAGTGCGCCGCGCAGAACATCGCGGCGGCGATCCGGGGCGGGGCGAGGCGCGAGTTTTCGTTCACGGCCCTCGGCAAGATGGGCTCACTCGGCCACCACTCGGCAGTCGCCGAGATCTTCGGCATCAAGCTCTCCGGGTTCCTCGCGTGGTGGCTCTGGCGTACGATCTATCTGATGAAGCTCCCGGGCCTCGACCGCAAGATCCGCGTCGCGACCGACTGGACACTCGACCTGATCCTGCCCACCGACATCACCCAGCTCAAGACCGGCAAGCCGGAGGGGATCCGCCGCGAGTACTTCGAGCCGAACGAGATCATCTGCCGCCAGGGCGACCGCGGCGATTGGCTCTACGTCCTCGTGGACGGCGAGGTGGAGGTCGTGAAGAGTGTCCCGGGGCAAGGCGAGGTGACGCTGCGAAAGCTCCGCGCAGGCGAGTGCTTCGGCGAGATCGCCCTCGTCAGCGACCAGCCCCGCTCGGCGACCGTGCGGAGCCTCACGAGCGTCAACGTGCTGGCATTGGACCGCGACGCCTTCCAGGCCCTCTTCTCGAATCTGCCGCCGCTCCGCGGGTTCTTTGAGCAGCTGATCGAAGCACGGCTCAAAGGCCCCGGAGACCGGATGGCCTAGGCCGACCGTGACCCGGGAAGAGGCGAGGCTCAAGGAAGCGGAAGAGCGGAGCGCCCACTGGAGGCGCTGGGGGCCGTACCTCGCCGAACGTCAGTGGGGGACCGTGCGCGAGGACTACAGCCCCTACGGCACCGCCTGGGACTACTTCCCCCACGACCATGCGCGCTCGCGCGCCTACCGCTGGGGGGAAGACGGCCTCGGCGGGATCACGGATAACCACGGGCGGCTCTGCTTCGCCCTGGCCCTCTGGAACGGTCGTGACCCGATCCTGAAGGAGCGGCTGTTCGGCCTCACCGGGACCGAAGGCAACCACGGCGAGGACGTCAAGGAGTACTACTTCTACCTCGACTCGACGCCGACGCACTCCTACATGAAGTACCTCTACAAGTACCCACAGGCCGAGTTCCCCTACGCACGGCTCGTGGAGGAGAACCGGCGCCGGGACCGCCGGGCGCCTGAGTTCGAGCTGATGGACACGGGCGTGTTCGACGGCGACCGCTACTTCGACGTGCTGGTCGAG
>QHTD01000382.1 GCA_003220675.1 Candidatus Rokuibacteriota bacterium
GCTCTTGAAGAGCGGCGCGACGACCACCCCGGGCAGCGTCGGGAGGATCTTGACTGGCCGGATGCCGGGAAAGAACGTGAGCGCGACCCGCGAGGTGATCGGATGCGCCTCGTAGACCGGGATCGCGACCGTCTCATAGTCGGTGGAGTAGTGGTCGAGCGGATCCACGACCACCTGCTGCTCCACGCTCACGCCGAGCCGGGCGAGCAGGGCGGCGAGCCGCGGCTCCAGAACGAAGCCGAGGTCGTACATGAGCAGTGCCGATCCGCCCTGCGCGAGGTAGGTGGTCAGGACCTCGCTCTCGGCCGGCAGATAGGTGGTGCGTGGGCTCACCGCGACGACCCCGGCGCAGTCGGGCGGGATGGCGCGCAGGGTCGCCGTGATTATCTTGCGGGTCTCGTAGCCGAGCGCTTCCAGGGCGCGCCGGAGGCGGCCGGCGCCGTGGGCTTCCATCTGGACGAGGGCCGAGCTCTTGTCACCGTGGCTGTGGGCCTGCACCGACTCCACATGGGTGTGGAACTCGAAGTTGTCGAAGGGGTACTCGCCGTGCCCTTCCATGAAGCAGACGGTCGTGACACGCTGGCGCAAGAGCCGCTGGATGCCGAGCGCGATGTCGTTCTCGTCGGTGCCCATGACCTGGACCCGCCGGCCGTCGGCCTCCAGGATCGTGGCGTTGTAGATGCGGATCCCGTAGGTCTCGGCGAGCTTCGGCTGCTTGTCGGGATCCACGGTGCGGACGTGCAGCAGCGCGGAGTGGCGGCCGAGCATCTCGACCAGGTGCCTGGCGCGGCGCCCGGCCTCGTCCTGCGCCTGATAGAAGTACGTGAGCCTGACCTCGTGCGTGAGGGATCGGACGACCGCTTCGGCCTCTGGCGACGGGGTGAAGCCGCGCTCCCTGGTCAGGTCGAAGTGCGCGTCGTGGCGGGACAGCGCGAGGTTCGCCAGAAACGTGACGCCGAGCGCCACCAGCACCGTACCCCAGGCGAAGGCGAGCGCCCGGAGGCGCGGCGGGCGGCTCTGGAGCGGCAGCCGGGTCCCGAGCCAGAAGAGGACCAGCAGCGCGGCCAGCCACCCGGCGAACCAGAGCGTGTCGACAAGATCGCGACTCATCGCGACCTACCGCCGGGCGAGCGCCCGCACGCTCAGAAAGAGGCCCGCGAGAGTGACGCTCAAGAAGAAGCCCACGTCCGACAGGAAGAGCGAGCCGGTGGCGAGCGGCGTGAAGTGGCCGAGCAGCGAGAGGCTCACGAAGAAGGTGTCGTAAGGATCGGGGAGGAGGTAGCCGAGCGTGTCGATCATCCAGAGCAAAAGGAAGAGGCCGAGCGAGACGACGGCGGCGACGATCTGGTTCGCGGTGAGGGTCGAGACGAGCAGCCCCATCGCGACCAGCGCGCCGGCGTGCAGCAGAAGCCCGAGGTAGCCGCTGTAGATCGGTCCCCAGTCCGGGTAGCCGTAGAGCCCGAGGACCACCGCGTAGCTCGCCGAGAGCCCGAGGATCACGACGACGACCGTCATGCTGGCGGCGAACTTCGCGAGCACGATCTCGACCTCGCGAACGGGCGCCGTGAGGAGCAGCTCGAGCGTGCCCGTCTTGCGCTCCTCGGCGACGAGCCGCATGGTGATGACGGGCAGCATGAGCACGAAGAGCATGGACATCTGGAAGAAGATGTGCAGAAGCGTCGCGACTTTGTTGAGGAAGAGGACGCTCGTGAACGTGTAGCCCATGATGAGCAGGAAGACCGTGATGACCGCGTAGGCGATCGGCGAGGAGAAGAGCGCCCTCTCCTCCTTGAGGAGCAGGGTGCCGAAGTTGCTCACCGCGACGCCGCCGGCCCGCGACCCGTCAGCTCGAGGAACACTGTCTCCAGATCGGCCGACACGTCTTCCAGCTCGAGGAGCGCGAACCCGTTTCCGACCACCGCGGCGGCCAGCGCCTCCCTGGCTGACGGCGTCGCGACGTCGACGACGTACGCGGCAGGCTCGGGTCCTTGAACGGTCACGCCCTGCACGCCGCTCACCCGCTCGAGACAGGCGCGCACCTGACCCTCGATGCCGCGAACGCGCAGGCGGACGCGAACGCCGGGGCCCTCCCGGCGGAGACTGTGCGTCGCGAGCAGGCGGCCGTCCAGGAGAATCGCGACGCGATCGGCGACCTTCTGGATCTCGCCGAGGATGTGGGAGGTGATCAGCAGCGTATGGGTGCCCGCCAGCCCACGGATCAGCTCGCGCATCTCGATGATCTGGCGCGGGTCGAGACCGTTGGTGGGCTCGTCCAGGACCAGCACGTCGGGGTCGTTCAGGAGGGCCTGGGCGATCGCCGCCCGCTGACGAAAGCCTCTCGAAAGCTTTCCGATCGGAAGGCGGACGACACTGCCGAGGGCAAGGCGCTCGATCACGGAGCTTACCGCCGTCGGGACTGCCCGGCCCGGCAACCCCTTGAGCCGCGCCATGAACGTGAGGAACTCGCGCACCCGCATCCAGTCGTACAGGGGCACGTCCTCGGGAACGTAGCCGATGCGCCTCCGCACCTCGAGAGGCTCATCGACCACATCGAGCCCCGAGACGCTGGCGGTGCCGGCGGACGGACGGAGGTACCCGGTCAGCATCCGGAGGATGGTGGTCTTCCCGGAGCCGTTGGGGCCGAGGAGGCCCATGACCTC
>QHTD01000390.1 GCA_003220675.1 Candidatus Rokuibacteriota bacterium
CCTGAGAGGCGCCCCGATTCTGAAGATTTTGAAAGGTTTTGAGGGCCTTGGAACCTGAAGGGCGGCTCCGGGGATTGCCCTTACGGAGCCAAGCGAGCTTCAGACCTGGATCAGACCCCGGCGGATCGCGTACCGGACGACGCCGGCGGTGTTCGGCGTGTCGAGCTTCTTCATGATCCGTGTCCGGTGGGACTCAACGGTCTTGGCGCTGATGCCGAGGAGCCTGGCGACCTCCTTCGTCGTGTTACCCTCCGCGACGAGCTGCAGGACCTCACGCTCCCGGGCCGTCAGCGGATCCGCGGGCAGCGCCGACTTCGCCAGGTAGGCTTGCACCAAGGCGCGCGAGACGCGCGGGCTCAGGTAAACCATGCCGTGAAGGACCTCGTGGATCGCCCGGACCAGATCCGCGGGCGCCTGGCTCTTGACGACGAACCCTTTGACGCCAATCCGGAGCGCTTCCAGGACGTACTGGTCATCCGTATGCATGGTCAGGAGAATCACCTTCGTCTTCGGGCAGGCCTGCGTGATCTCCCGCGCGGCGGCGATTCCGTTCAGCAGCGGCATCCCGTAATCCAGCAGGGCGATGTCCGGACAGTTCTCGCGGGCCAAGCGAATGGCCTCCTGCCCGTTGGCCGCCTCACCGGCGACCTCAAACCCTTCCTGCTGCAGGAGCAGTCGGACGCCTTGCCGGACGATCTCGTGGTCGTCAGCCAGAAGAATGCGCGTCGGCATCTTGACACGAGTCTTACTGGCTCAGGAGAGGGAGGAAATCCGGAAAGCCCCTCAAATCGGACCCGGAAAATCCCTAACTGCTTGGCCGTCGGAGTATCGAGGAGCGCCACGGCTTCGCCGGGGCGCTCCGAGCGTTGGGGGGGTTGGGGGGCCATGTCGGGGCCCCCCATTTCCTCGGCCGGCCCCTCAGGGCTGGATCAGGCCACGGCGGACGGCGTAGCGGACGAGCCCGGCGGTCTCGTGGATGCTGGTCTTTTTCATGATCCGTGTCCGGTGGGACTCCGCGGTCTTGAAGCTGATCCCCAGGAGCTGGGCGATCTCCTTCGTCGACTTGCCCTCGGCGACGAGCTGCAGCACTTCTCGCTCGCGGGGTGTCAGCGGGTCCACGGGCAGCTCTGACTTGGCCAGGTACGCCTCGACGACCGCCTGCGAGACACCGGGGCTCAGGTACATCATTCCCCTGAGAACCTCGTGGATCGCCCGGATGAGATCCGCCGCCGCCTGCGTCTTGACGACGTAGCCCTTGACCCCCGCCTGGAGCGCCTCCAGGACGTAGTGGTCCTCCGTGTGCATCGTCAGGAGGATCGCCTTCGCGCGCGGACAGGCCTGGAGGATCTCCCGAGCCGCGCCGAGTCCGTTCAGGAGCGGCATCCCGAAATCCAGCACGGCGACGTCCGGGCAGCGCTCCCGCGCGCTGCGGATGGCCTCCTGGCCGTCGGCGACCTCCGCGACGACCGAGAACCCTTCGCGCTCGAGGAGGGCCTTCAGGCCCTGCCGCACGATCAGATGGTCATCGGCGAGGAGAATCCGAGTCGGCACTTCCCGTCTCCGCGGGTACGGAGATGACCAGCTCGGCTCCGCTCCCCAGGGTCGAGATGACGTTCAATGTTCCTCCCACCGCGTTCAGTCGTTCCTGGATCCCGATGAGGCCGAGGCCGCGCGCGCCCCGCCGCGCCTGCACCGCGAGGACATCGAACCCCGTGCCGTTGTCGCGGATGGTGCAGCGCAGGACGCGGCCGTCCCGCGCGAACCTGATGGTCACGCGGGTCGCCTGGGCATGCTTCGTCACGTTGGTCAGCGCTTCCTGGACGATGCGGTACAGGGCGGTCTCGGTCGGCGCAGCCAGGCGCTTGCCCGGAGCCCCCTCGACCAGGATCTGGAGCCCGGTCCGCCGCGAGACGCCGTCGGCAAGGAACTCGAGCGCCGGTCGGAGGCCGAGATCGTCGAGGATCGTCGGGCGCAGCTCGTGAGAGAGGTGTCGTAGCTGCTCTTCGATCTTGGTCAAGAGCCCGCGCACGTCCTCCAGGCGGCGCGAGACGTGGGGCGGCAACTCCCGCGCGACCTCGGCCAGCCCGATGTGGACGGAGGCGAGCAGCTGCCCCGCTTCGTCGTGGAGCGCGTGGGCGATCCGCTTGATCTCTTCCTCCAACGCCTCGTTCAGATGTCGCAGCGCCTCTTCGGCACGCTTGCGATCGGTGATGTCGCGCGCGACGCCCAGGACGCCGACGAGCTGCGCGTCCTGCATGAGGGGCGTCGCCATGAACTCCCCGGGGACATAGGCGCCGGACTTCGTGACGACGCGCAGCTCGAACGTCGGCGGGACCCGGCCGTCAAGGACGGCCTTGAAGAATGCGACCGCGCGCGGCAGATCGTCGGGATGGACGAGGAGCGGGA
>QHTD01000389.1 GCA_003220675.1 Candidatus Rokuibacteriota bacterium
GCTCCGGCGCACCTCGAGACGGCCCTCGTGGATCACCGCGACGCCCGCCGAGTCGTAGCCCCGATACTCGAGCCGCCTGAGCCCGTCCATGAGGATCGGGACGGCGTTCGTACCACCGACGTAGCCGACGATTCCACACATGAGATCTCTCGTCTTTCGTGCTCTCTATCCGCCCGTCACCGTACGATCCACCCGTCAACGCCTCAATC
>QHTD01000391.1 GCA_003220675.1 Candidatus Rokuibacteriota bacterium
TATGCCCCGAACTTGACGTTCACGCGGACGACCGCTTGGATGGCGCGGCCTAGGCGCCGGAGCTCGAACGCCTCGGCGCCGAACGACTTCACCACGCGGATCGACAGGATCGCCTCCTGGAAGCGCGCGGCGAGGTCGGCGAACGCTGAAAACTGGTCGGTCGCGAGCCGCCGGATCGGGCCTCGGACCGCCCGGGCGAGCCCGGACTGGAGGAGCACGGCGCCGGCAGCGGCGACGACGAGCACCGGGCTCGTCTGAACCAGCAGGTAACCGTAGAAGGCGATCAGGACCGGCGCAGCGAGCACGGTGGTCACGATCGTCTCGAGACCGGCCGTGGCCGCCCCCGTGTCCTCCTCGAGACGCGAGACCAGCTCGCCGGTCCGCTGGCGTGTGAAGAAGCCCATCGAGAGCCCGAGCAGATGGCGGAACAGATCGCTCTGCAGCGCCGCCGCTGCGCGCACGCGGATCCAGAGCGCCAGGAGGTAGTTGCCGAAGTCGAGCCAGCCTTTGAGGAAGCCCGCGCCCACGTAGACGGCGCACAGGATGAGGATCGCCCGGAACCGATCCTCCACCGACACGATCCCAAGCCAGCGGAAGAAGGCGGCGCCAAGGTTCTTGAGCGAGAGGCTCGCGGCCGCGGCCCCGCCCTCGCCGCCGACGGGCGCGCCGAGGGCGAGGTCGAGGATCGGTGCCATGAGGACGGGGAACAGCGCCGCCATGGCTGTAGCGAGGTAGCTGGTGACGAGAAGGAGGGCGACGGCCCACCAGTATGGAGCCGTGTAGGTGCGGAGCAGCCAAAAGAACCGGCTTACGTCGGTCGCGCGTCTCACGACCGGCCCTCCTCTTCCCCCGCCGGCCGGCGCAGTGTCAGGAGCTTTTCGCGCGGGGAACCGAGGCGCATGAGCTCGGCGATGTGCGGCTCCGGGCGCTCGAACGTCGCGATGATGATCGCGTCGAGCGCCTCGTCTGTGGCCTCGGCAATCGGGCGCACCGGGAGCCCGAGGAAGAAGCCGCCCTCGTCTTGATCGAAGACGGCGACCGGCTCGAGACCGAACTCCTTCAACGTGACGTATGCGAGCTCCGCGGCCTCGCCGGTGCGATATAAGGCGATCCGCTTCAACCCGTGCCCGTCGAGGTGGCCGAGCGCCTCGCGGAGCGTCGCGCGCGTTCGGCGATAGATGTCGAGGGAGTAGGCCATGTAGTCGTATGTGAGCCGAGTCTTCTCCAAAAGGCCCTTCGGGGTCAGCACGTAGCGCAGACGCTTGCGCGCCGCGGGCTTGCTCGGGAACTCGATGATCTTGATGAGGCCCTTGCGAGCCAGCCGCTTGAGGTAGAGGTTCGTCAGTCCCAGCGCGACCCCCAACCGCTCGGCAAGGGCCCGTTGCGTCAGGGGCCGACCTTCGCCTACGGCCGTCAGGATTTCGAGATCGCGCTCACGACTCTTTTCCATTGCACGACTGAAAGTGTTCAACATTTGAACACACTGGCTCGGGCGAAGTAAAGTACCCTTTTCGTGCGCTTGCTGACAGGATTTGGGAGCTACTGCAGCGACTTACAGACGATCGCAGTAGGCGCGCAGCGGGGCGAGGCGGGCCGAGTCCTGCGTGTAGGCGTAGACGGCCTGAACCGTCGGCTCCCACGGGGACAGGCGAAACAGCTGGTCGAAGGGAGGGCGGAACCGCCAAATGCTGTACTCGAAGTCCGGGAGCCGTCGGGCACACCGCTCGAAGACTTCGCCCGCGCCGCCCGCCGTAGGCTCGGGCTCGATGAAGACCATGTTGCGAAAGCACTCACGGAGAGCGCCGAGCCTCGCAGGCAGGCGCTCGTAGAGGAGCCCATGGCGAACCTCGGGCTGCGCGGTGCGGTACTTCAAGACCGTGAACCCCTGCCTTCGCCACGGGACGAGCGTCTCGAAGGTCGCCTCGGTAAACAGCACGTCGATCGGCAGCTCGGCCCAGGTCGAGCGCAGGTGATCGACCCCCAACTCGAAGAAGTCGACCCGGAGCAGGCGACGAAGGACGCGATCCTCGAACACGCTGGCCGGAACCTCGTTCTCCGGCGCCTCGGTCAGCTCGAGGTCTGTCCCGCCACAATCAATGCCCTTCCGGAGAAGGTAGAAGAGATAGCGCCCGTTCGAATAGCCGGCGTGGAACGCGCTCTTGACGCCGGCCTCGGCGAACCAGCGCGAGACGAAGTAGGAGGCCTGGTGACCGCGCTCGATCGGCGGCTTGTAGGGCTTGCGGAACTGGTCGAAGGGTGTCGCCGCCTTCCGGAGGGCCTTGTAGTCGGCGGCCCGGAACAGCGGATGGCGAATCGCTAGGTCGGGCCACGGCTCGCCCAGGAGCTTCAGCCGCGCCCACGCCCTGAGCCGCACGGGAACGCACGCCTTCAGCCACGCCGGCACGCACCGACGGAGCAGCTCGCCCGCCCTGGCCTTCCCCGAGGTCACGGGTGCTTGTGCCTCATATCCGCGAGCCGGTCAGACGGTTCGGAGAAGCTTGGACCGCTCACGGCGTCCCGCTCACCAAGCGCTCGCCCAGCTCGCGGACGAACCGCACCTCACGGCCGCGGACCTCGTCAAGGCGCGCACGGAGCCACGGGAGGCCGCCGAGCACGACGTCGCGGTCGTGGAAGACCACGCCGCACTCGTTGCCGACCACGGGGAGGACGCCGCTTCGGCTCGTCGGCGCCCCGTAAGAGAGATAGCGCACGCCGTGGCGGCGCGCGATCTCCGCGGTGACCGGCTGGAGCAGGTTGCCCGGCGGCACGAGGGTCACGACCTCGGTCGTGAACGCCTCCGCGAGGATCGCCTGGGCGCGCGCGATGTTCGCCTCCTGCGTCTCCGGCGGGACGAAA
>QHTD01000392.1 GCA_003220675.1 Candidatus Rokuibacteriota bacterium
GTCTCTCTGCCCGGGCAGGTCGTCGAGGTCGAGGGCGTGGGTGAAGTGCCGCTCGACGTCGCGGTCGGCGTCGGCAACGTGTTCGCCATCGTCGAGGCTCGGCACCTCGGGCTCTCCGTGCGACGGGAGCTCGCGAAGCGAATCGCCCAGCGGGGCGTCGCGGTCCGGGAGGCGGTCAACGCTCAGCTCCAGGTCGACGTGCCGGGCCTCGGCAAGACGAGCGTGGAGATGGTCCTCGTCCACGAGCTCCCGGACGCCGACGGCGTGTCACCGAACGCGCTCGTGTGGGGCCCGGGACAGGTCGACGCCGCGCCGTGTGGGTCGGGCACGTGTGCGCGCATGGCGCTCTTTCATCACCGGGGGCTCATGAAGATCGGCTCGACGTTCGTCAGCCGCGGCCTACTCGGACTCGACTTCACGGGCAGGATCGCCGGCGAGACCGAGATCGAGGGGCGGCGCGCGATCCTGCCGGAGATCACCGGCACCGCCTACCTCACCGGCCTGAGCCAGTTCCTGTTCGATCCCGAGGACCCGGTCCGGGCCGGCTACCTCCTCGAGGCATAAGCGGCCGTGAAGACGCTCGTGCTGGGTGGCGGCGTCGTCGGCGTCACCACCGCCTACTTCCTCGCGAAGGCGGGCCATGAGGTAACCGTCGTCGAGGAGAAGGACGGTCTCGGCCTCGAGGCCACAGCCGCCAACGCAGGAATCATCGCGCCCGGTCACTCGTTCGCGTGGGCATCGCCGCGCGCGCCGCGCATGCTCTGGCAGTCCCTGCGCGGCGCAGAGACGGCCATCCGCGTGAGGCTCGCGCCCGACCTCCGGCTCTACACGTGGGGACTCCGCTTCCTCCGCGAGTGCACGGCGGAGCGGGCGCGGCGCAACACGCTTATCAAGCTCCGCCTCTGTCAGTACAGCCAGGCGGTCATGAACGAGCTCGTGCGGACCGAGAGGCTCGAGTACCACGCGATCACGAAGGGCGCGCTCTACCTCTATCGCGACCCGGCCGAGCTGGAGGCAGGGACGAAGAAGATGGCGCTTCTCGCCGAGCACGGGCAGAAGCAGGAGATCCTCGACGCGAGTGAGGTGGCGAAGCTCGACCCCGTGTTCGAGCCGGTTCGGTCCAAGATCGCCGGCGCGATCCGCGACCTCGGCGACTCGAGCGGCGACGCGCGCGTCTTCGTCGAGAACCTGGCGCGCATCTGCCGGGATCGGTTCGGCGTGGCCTTCAGGCTCGGCGCCCGCGTGACGGCCCTCCGGGCCGCAGCCGATCGCATCGACGCGGCGGTGACCACCCAGGGGGCGCTGACCGCGGACAACTACGTGCTCGCGCTCGGCGTGGGCGCTCCGATCGTCGCCCGCACGGCGGGCGTGCGCCTGCCCATCTATCCCGCGAAGGGCTACTCCTCGACGTTCCCACTGAAACCGGGCGGCCTGGCGCCCACGATCCCCGGCGTCGACGAGCAGTGGCTGGTCGGCTGGTCGCGCCTGGGCGACCAGCTGCGCCTGACATCAACCGCGGAGTTCGCCGGCTACGACTGGGGCTGGACACCGCGCGACTTCAACAACATCCTCCGCCTCGCCCGCGACCTCTTCCCCGACGCCGCCGACTACGAGCGGGGGCAGTACCGCGCCTGCCTCCGGCCGATGACGCCGGATGGGCCGCCGATCCTCGGCCTCGGGCGCCACCGCAACCTCTTCCTCAACTGTGGCCACGGCCACATGGGCTGGACGATGGCGTGCGGCACGGCACGGACGGTCGCCGACCTCATGACCGGGCGCATGCCCGAGCTCGATCTGGAGGGGCTGACGCCCCGGCGCTGACCGCCCGCGGCAAAGAATCTGGCCTCGCGTGTCGGCGGCTACTACATCATCGAAGTGCCAGACCTCGATAAAGCGCTCGACTGGGCGGCCCGCTGCCCCGCCGCACCGACCGGGGCAGCCGAGGTACGCCCCAACCTGTCCATGTGAACCCAGCTCGGGAGTCATTTGACGCGGGGGACAAACGTCCATACACTGAGGTGTGCGGTTCGAGTGGGATCCTCCCAAGGCGGAGGCGAATCTACGCGCGCCTTGTAACCTTGGGGCTGAGCAGCCTTGGGAACCTGCTCGTCGTGGTGTACATGTACCGTGAGCCTGACATCATCCGCGTGATCTCAGCTTGGAAGGCGAACAAGCGCCAGAGGGTGCTGTATGAAAAAGGTCGCAGCTGAGAAATACCGCGACATTGACTTCTCGCGCGCGAAGCGCGGCGCCGTCGTCAAGCCCGAGTCGGGAAAGACGAAAATCTCGATTCGTCTAGACAACACTGTACTGGAACACTTCCGAGCGCTGGTGGACCGAGCTGGCGGTGGGAACTACCAGACCCTGATCAACGACGCCTTGCTCGAGCATATCCATCGACGCTCGACCCTCGATGC
>QHTD01000393.1 GCA_003220675.1 Candidatus Rokuibacteriota bacterium
TCAGGACCAGCCGGCGGTTTCGCGAGCTCCTGGCGCGCCTTACCGACCACGAGTGGGATAGGCTCGTGGCGGCCTTGGCCTCGGACGAGGTTCAGTCGCTGATCAAACGGAAGGCGAGATTCAACTGGCATGGCCCCTTGATCCTTTCCATGCTCAAGCAGCCGGGAATCAAGTCAATCCTGTTCCGATCGTTTTTCCGATAGAGAGATGGCCAAAGTCGGCGTCTGGCTGATTGGCGCGCAAGGGAGCCTCGCCTCCACTGTCGTGCTGGGAGCGGGGGTGAGCGCGCGCCGGCTCGCGGGGGGCGGTGGACTCGTGACCGAACTGCCGGAGCTAGCACCGCTGCCCCTCGTCGGACTCGGCGATCTCGCGTTCGGCGGTTGGGACATCGCCCCGACAGGGCTCGTCGCGCGGGCGCGCTCGCTCACCTCGGCCGACGCCGCCGTGCCCGAGTCGCTTGTGACGCGGCTCGAAGCCGACCTCAAGGCGGTCGAGGCACGCGTCCGGCCCGGGTTCGCTGACGGAGCGGGGCCTGCGGTCCGTCGCGCCGCGCGTGCGTTCGTGCCCCGGGGCGAGTCTCTACAGGCAGCCATTCAGCGGCTCGGCGACGATCTCGACCGCTTCCGGGTCGAGGAGCGCCTCGACACGGTGATCGTTGTGAACGTCGCGTCGACCGAACCGCCGCTCGAGCTGACACGCGATCACGAGCGGCTCGACCGGTTCCGGCGGGTGATCCAGCACGACCGACGCACGCTTGTCACACCGAGCATGGTGTATGCCTATGCGGCGCTTGAGCGCGGGTTCCCATACGTGAATTTCACGCCATCGATCGGCATGGCCGTGCCCGCACTCCAGGAGCTCGCACTCAAGCACCATGCGCCCTTCTACGGCAGCGACGGCAAGACAGGCGAGACGCTGATGAAAACGGTCCTCGCGCCGATGTTCCGTTACCGGAATCTCGAGGTGCTCTCCTGGGAAGGCTTCAACATCCTGGGCGGAGGCGACGGGCGGGTGCTGGCCGACCCCCGCCACAAGCGCTCCAAGCTCCGAAGTAAAGCCGGCGTGCTCGGCGCCGCACTCGGCTATGCGCCGCACACCGGCGTGGCGATCGAGTACGTCCCGTCGCTCGGCAACTGGAAGACGGCGTGGGACTTCATTCACTTCCGCGGATTTCTCGGGACGAAGATGAGCGTGCACTTCATCTGGCAGGGCTGCGACTCGATCCTGGCGGCGCCGCTGGTCCTCGATCTCGTCCGGCTCACCGAGTTCGCCCAGCGCAAAGGCGAAGCCGGCCCCATGACACACCTCGCGTGCTTCTTCAAGGATCCCCTCGGCGTGACCGTCCAGTCCTTCACGGATCAGTTCCGGATGCTCACCGACTATGTAGAACGCCACACGAACAACGAGCGCCACGCGAAGAACGGTCCCGCGATACGGAGGAAACAGCCACGGGCACGGTAACGCCGCGCCGCTGGCCGATCCTGACCGACGACGACCGCGCCGCCGTGGCCCGCGTGCTCGATCGCGGCGTGCTGTCCGGCGCAGGCGCGCCCGAGATGCGGGCGCTCGAGGCCGAGTTTGCGACGGCGATCGGCGCGCGGTTCTGCCTCGCGACCAACAGCGGGACCTCGGCGCTCCACATCGCTCTCGCAGCGGCGGGTGTTGGCCCGGGCGACGAGGTGATTGCCCCCGCGCTGTCGTTCATCGCGACGGCCCAGGCGGTGCTGCATCAGGGGGCGATCCCCGTGTTCGCCGACATCGACCCTGTCACCTACAACATCGACCCGACCGACGCCGCCCGGCGGGTAACGCCGCTGACCCGCGTGATTGTCCCCGTCCACCTCCACGGTCTCCCCGCTGACATGGGCGCGATCGATGCCATTGCCCAGGGAGCTGGACTCACGGTGATCGAGGACGCCGCCCAAGCCCACGGAGCCCTATATAAAGGTAGGGCCGTTGGGACCCTCGGAGCGATGGCGGCCTTCAGCCTGAACTCG
>QHTD01000394.1 GCA_003220675.1 Candidatus Rokuibacteriota bacterium
AGCCGGAAGTTCTTCACGTTGTAGAACGCGCCCTCGACGCTCACGCGTTCACCCGCGGCGACCAGACGGATGATGCGGACCGCCTCGCGGATCTGCTGGAGCGACGGCGAGAACGCCAGGCCGTGCCAGTCGGCGACGATGGTTCTGCTGGAGAGCCCGAGGCCGAGCCCCACGCGGCCCGGGGCGAAGTGGTTGAGGCTCGCGGCGCTCATGCCCAGGACGACCGGCGTCCGCGTCTGCACCGGCAGGACCGCCGAGCCCACGTGGATCCGCTCGGTGTGGCTCGCGATCAGCGTCATGACGCTGATCGCGTCGTAGCCCGAGACTTCCCCTGTCCAGGCCGTGTGGTAGCCGCGCGCTTCAGCCTCGCGGGCGACGGCCAGGAACTCGGCGGTCGGCAGCGGCGTGAAGGCCGAGAGGACGATGCCGAGACGCGGGGCTGTCACGCGTCGGTCTTGACGGCGTCGCGCGCGGCTTTCGCCGCGCCGAGGAGGAAGCGCTGATCGTTCACCATCCCGACGAGCGTCCAGCCCTCGCGGATGCGGCGGTTCACCGTCTCGGCCTTGAGGCAATGGATGCCGGCGGCGACCCCGTGGCGCCGGGCCGCAGCGAGGATCGTCTGCATCGCCTCCTCGAACTCGGGATGGGGTGGCTCGAGCGAGGGCGCCAGCCCCGCCGACGCGCACCAGTCGTTCGGGCCGACGTAACACGCGTCGATCCCCGGCACGGTGAGGATCGCGTCGATGTTCTTGACGCCGTCCACGTGCTCGATCTGAGCGATGACGAGGAGCTCGTCGTTCGCGCGCTGGAAATAGGTCGGCGCGTCGGTCTTGAACGACAGCGCGAAGCGCCCGGCGCCGAGGCTCCGCACGCCCCGGGGCGGGTACTTGCACGCGCGGACGAGCAGCTCGGCCTCCTCGCGCGTGCGAACGTTCGGCGCGAGCACGCCCCAGGCCCCTGCATCCAGCACGCGCTTGACGCTCGCCTCGCTGAGGGCGTGGACGCGGACGAAGGGTGCGCACGGATAGCGGGTGATCGTCGCGAACATCGTCGCCAGGGTCGCGAGGTCGATGGGCCCGTGCTCGGTGTCCACGAGGAGCCAGTCGAAGCCCACCGACGCCATCAGCTCGGCCACGAGCGGATCGCCGAAGTTCAGGAGACTGCCGAAGCATGCCTTCCCGGCGCGCAACCGCTGCTTCACGTGGTTGGGTGTCATCGGACGGCAGTATAGCGCGGGAGAGAATCGGAGGGGGCCGCCGAGGCCCCCTCCGAAGCCTCCCCCAGCACTCGATTGCGGCGGCAAAGCCGCCGCTCGAAGCGCGGTTACTCCGACGCGCTGATAGCCGTATCATGAGCCTCGGGGGTCCCGCGCATGGGTCTGCTCGACGGCACGACCGGCATCGTCTTCGGGGTCGCCAACAAGCGCTCCATCGCCTGGGCCATCGCCCGGGCGCTCGCGGGCGCCGGGATGCGTCTTGCGTTCACCTACCAGGGTGACCGTCTCAAGGAGAACGTCGAGGAGCTGGCCGGGACGCTGCCCGGCGCGGTGTGCTACCCCTGTGACGTCGGGTCGGACGGCGAGATCACCGCCGTCTTCGCTGGCGTGGCGCGCGACCTCGGGCGCCTCGACACGCTCGTCCACTCCGTGGCGTTCGCGCAGCGCGAGGACCTCGAGGGCGACTTCGTCGCGACCGCGCGCGAGGGGTTCCGCGTGGCGCACGACGTCTCGGCGTACTCGCTCGTCGGGCTGGTGCGCGCGGCGCTGCCGCTGCTCGAGAAGTCGGATCAGGCGTCGGTGATCGCGATGACGTACCTCGGCTCCGAGCGGGTCGCTGCGGGCTACAACGTCATGGGCGTGGCCAAAGCCTCGCTCGAAGCCTCGGTGCGCTACCTCGCGGCGAACCTCGGCCCGAAAGGGATCCGCGTCAACGCGATCTCGGCCGGCCCCGTCAACACGCTGGCCGCGCGCGGGATTCGCGGTTTCACCGACATGCTCAAGCATCACGCCGAGAAGGCGCCGCTCCGCCGTAACGTCGAGCTGCGCGAGGTGGGGGACGCGGCGCTCTTCCTGGCGTCCCGCATGGCCTCGGGGATCACGGGCGAGGTGATCTACGTGGACTGCGGCTACAACATCATGGCGGTGTAGATGACCCTCCCGAAGGGGCGTCCCGCCGAGCCGATCAGGGCGCCGCGCGGCGCCGCACTCTCGTGCAAGGGCTGGCCGCAGGAGGCGGCGCTCCGGATGCTCATGAACAACCTCGACCCCGACGTCGCCGAGCGCTGGGAGGACCTCGTCGTCTACGGCGGCTCGGGCAAGGCCGCGCGGAGCTGGGAGGCCTACCACACGATCGTCGCGACGCTCCGGCGGCTCGAGGGCGACGCGACGCTGCTGGTCCAGTCGGGGAAGCCCGTCGGCGTCTTCACGACGTCCTCCGACGCGCCGCGCGTCCTGATCGTCAACGCCATGCTCGTCCCGGCGTGGGGCGACTGGGAGCACTTCAGAAAATACGAAGCGATGGGGCTCACGATGTACGGCCAGATGACGGCGGGCTCGTGGATCTACATCGGGACACAGGGGATCCTCCAGGGCACCTAC
>QHTD01000395.1 GCA_003220675.1 Candidatus Rokuibacteriota bacterium
AAGGAGGCGACCGCAGTGGACGATCACGATCGACTCGAGCTCGCCAGAGAAAAGGCCATGAGGGCTTGGTGGCGAAAGGCCCGCTCGTGCTCAGAAGTCAAGCGAACGCGGCGGGAAATGGACGAGGAGTTACGAAAACCGGGTGAGCGCCCCGACTCCTCACTCGCGATCACCCGTCGCATTTTCCTTCACAAATCGCTTCTGGCGGGGGCGGCCGCGGGCGCGGCGACGTACGGGTGGTTCCCCCTCGTCAACACCCTGGATCTCGCGTTCGGGGCCGAGACCTTCAAGTTCGCCTGGGTCTCCGACAACCATCTCTATCCCAAGAACGTCAACACGCGCTTCGTCGACAAGGCCACCCGCGCGGTCAAGGAGGTGCAGGCCATGTCGCCCCCGGCGGATTTCCTGATCCACGGGGGTGACCTCGCCCAGCTCGGCGATCCTGTCGAGCTCGATCTCGGGAACAACATTCTCAAGGAGGCGAAGATCCGGAAAGTCTACATCCCGGGCGAGCACGACTGGTACCTGGACATGGGCGCCAAGTGGCAACAGCTCTTCGGGCCGCCGAACTGGACCTTCGACCACAAGGGCGTTCGCTTCGTCGGGCTCGACACGGTCAGCCGCGGTCCTGACTACTGGACCGCCAAGAAGATGACGGCCAAGGAGCGGATGGGCCACATGGCGACGCTGGACGGCTCCGTGGCCGGGGCGTGGGCCGGCGTGGGCCGCGATCAGCTCGAATGGCTCAATCGCACGCTCTCCAACTGGCCCAAGGGCAATCCCATCGTGATCTTCAGCCACAACCCGCTCTACGAGTACTACCCGCCCTGGAACTTCTGGGTACGCGACTGGCGGGAGGTTCACGAGGTCCTCAAGCCCTACACCAACGTCACCAACGTCCACGGTCATACCCACCAGGCGCTCTATAACGAGATCGGAAAGATGCGCTCGATCGGCATGCTCGCCACCTCGTGGACGTGGCCCTACGCGCCGGAAGGCGTGCCCGCGTTGACCAAGTGCCTGGTGCGGGTCGATCCCGGCGACCACTTCGACGGAGTGGGGTGGTCCCGGCTCACCATGACCGCGGCCGAGAAGATCGAGAACGAGTATGTGATGTGGCGGAAAAAAGACATCCTCGCCGAGGCACCGTGGGACTCCGGGTGCGGGGATAACATGAACCAGGTCCTGAGCCCACGGATTGCCGATCGCGAGTGGCCGTACTACGGCTCCTACAAATGACCACCGGCGGAGCTTACGCCCACGGAGGGAGGAGGGCGATGAAAGGGACTCGATACGTGCGGACGGCGCTGGGAGTCTTCCTCGGCCTGCTGGTCATGCTCGCCACCTCGGGAACGGACCGGGCGTTGGCCCACAAGGAGAAGCACACGCTGGAGCAGCTCAAGGCCTTCGACGAGGTTTTCATGGAGCAGGTCAAGATCGGTGATCTGCTCTTCCACGGGGACGGAGCGACCGAGAAGAAGCTCCGTGTCACCCTTTCCAAGACCGGGATGGCCTGCGCCATGTGCCATCCCTTCGGATCGGACAACCATCCCTACGAGTTCCCCAAGTTCCAGGAGCAGATCAACAAGTTCGCGACGCTCCGGGACATGATCAACTGGTGCATCGAGAAGCCAAACGAAGGAGTGAAGATCGATCCCGACGGGGACGCCATGAAGGCGCTGGAGACGTACATCTACTGGTCGAACCGAGGGTCCAAGCTCGATCCGGGCCGCCACTAGGACGGATTCGGGTCGGCGATGAGCCCGCAAATCGCCCCACGGCCGCGGCTCCAGTCCAGGCGCAGCTTCCTGGGCGTGGTGCCGGCGGCCGTGGGGCTGGTCGCGGCGGGGGGAATTCGCAGTGTCTTCGGGCGCTCCGAACCCGTGCCCGTGCGCGGCGACGATCCCGATGCGCTCGCGCCGGCCGAGCGCCTCCATCCGCCAAGACTCAGGCTGCCGGCCTTCACCAGCAGCGGGGCCAAGGTCCCGGTGGCCGTCGAGATGTCCCACCCGATGGAGCCCGGCCACTACGTCACCCGCATCAGCGTCGTGAACGAGCGAGATCCCGTCCCCCTGAAGGGCGTGTTCCGCTTCACACCGCTGAACGGTCAGGTCTACGTCGCCTTCCAGATCCGGCTGGATCATGGCGCCTCCGAGGTCGCGGTGACGGCCGAGTGCAGTCGCCAGGCCCGCTGGCATACCACGCGGCCCATCACGATCCCCGACGGCGCGGGTGGCTGCGCCGGGACCGCACCGCCGCCCGGTCGCACGGGCCCCGACGAGATTGGCCCGCCAGCGATCCGGATCCCGCAGCTGATCGCCGACGGCCGCATCAGCCCCGGCCAGACCATCGACGTCCAGATCAAGACCAGGCATCCGAGCCGAACGGGGCTGGAGGTTCGGGAGGGGAAGTTCGTCCAGGCCTCCGAGCCCCTCTACCTGGACCGGATGAACGTCTTCTACGGAGACGCGCAGGTCAGCCAGTTCATGCTGACCTCGGCGCTCAGCGATAATCCCTTCATCGCGTTCAGGCTCCGTGCCCACGCTGAAGACCTCCTTCGGGTCGTCCTCACGAACAACCGAGGGCAGCGATTCGAGGCCGCGCATCCGATCCGCTTCTCGTGATATAGCGACAGTGGCAGTCGCGACGCCCGGATAGGAGAGAGGGAGCATGGGCGGCACCGGACCGGTTCAGGAGG
>QHTD01000240.1 GCA_003220675.1 Candidatus Rokuibacteriota bacterium
TGAGACCCGCAGGAGGCGCATGTTCACCCCGCCCTGCTCGATGAGGTCCTGGAACAGCTTGGTTGGTCTGCGGAAGGCGACGGCCGAATAGGCCTTCTCGCGCGCCACCTCGATGCTGCCGAACTGCGCGCCATCCATCCGCTGAAGCATGACGACGTTGCCGCCCGAATCGAGGACGGCGATGACGACATTCCAGTTGTTCTTCTTCGCCTCGGCCTCGGCGCCGACCATCACCTTCTTGGCCTGCTCGAGGGTGATCGGGAGGCCGTAGGGCGGAGGCGGCGGCGGCGCCGCCGGCGCCGGCGTTTGAGCAGCCGCCGAAGCGGCCGCGAACACCAGCATCGTGCCGACGAGCAGGGACATGAGCTTCTCCATCTTCATGGGTCTCCTCCTTGTGAACCGTAGTTGAGATCGGCGTTGCCCCTCGACACCTGCGTCGTGAGCGCCGGAGTCACGCGACATTGCGCAGAGAGGATGGGCTCCACCGCGGCCGATGATAGCTCACAATGACTCGCCCCATGAGACGACTCCCGCGACTGGGCACCTGCACTCGCCGGCTTAACCAGAAAAAGCAATCCAGTGGCGTCCCGCCTCTCGTAATGACGATATGGAGGGATGTCCATCTTTCGAAGATCGGGTCGCCCTCGTTGACCTCCGAATCCAAACGGCCAGGTGCGCCCGTAGAGGCGGATGAGAGGAGGAGGCCCATGATTCGCAGCGTCCCGATGCTCGCCGCGCTCTTCCTGGCCGGTTCCTTCAGCGCCACCGCTGCCCTCGGGGCGGATTCGGACGTCGCCATCAAGACGTTTCAGTTCAAGCCCACTCCCATCGAGGTGAAGGCGGGCACGCGGGTCACCTGGGCCAACGCGGACGACATCACACACACGGTGACCTCCGGAACCCCAGAGAACCGGGACGGCCAGTTCAACACGCCACTGCCGGGCAAGGGCACCACCTTCAGCTTCACCTTCTCCAGAGCCGGGACCTACACGTACTTCTGCGACCGCCACCAGTCCATGCGCGGCGAGATCCGCGTCAAATAGTTCCTACACGTCGTCGCTAACGACTTACACGAAAGGAGCAGAGCAATGAACAAGCAGTGGATTCGACTCGCGGGGGGCGTGGCCACCGTTGCCCTCCTCGCCGTAGGCTGCAGCATGAGCCCCTCGATGACCCACGCGATGCCCGGCTCGATGGCGGGGACGGCCACCTCCGCGACCAAGGCGGCCGACCTGCGCACCGGCCTCAACGCGCTCCTGGGTGAGCACGTCTATCTCGCCTCGGCCGCGACGAATGCGGCCCTGGGGGGGCGGCAGGCGGAGTTCGAGGCCGCGGCCGCGGCGCTCGACGCTAACTCCGTCGATATCGCGAAGGCCATCGGCTCCGTCTACGGCGCCGATGCCGAGAAGGCGTTCCTCCCTCTTTGGCGCCGCCACATCGGATTCTTCGTGGACTACACTGTCGGCGTTGCCACCAAGGACAAGTCCAAGCAGGGCAAGGCCGTCAACGACCTGGTCGGCTATACCGAGGACTTCGGCGCCTTCCTCTCCTCGGCGAACCCCAACCTACCCAAGACCGTCGTCGCCGACCTCGTCAAAACCCACGTCCTCACCCTCAAGGACGTCGTGGATGCGCAGGCGGCCGGCGACCCGGTCAAGGCCAATAAGGCGCTCCGCACAGCCTACAGCCACATGCACATGATCGCGGATCCGCTGGCCGAGGCGATCGTCAAGCAGTTCTCGAGCAAGTACGCGGCCCAGTAGGCCGAGGCTCCCGTCGCGCAGTCCCGAGAGCGCCCT
The DNA here is from genome assembly GCA_003220675.1 of Candidatus Rokuibacteriota bacterium. Lineage (GTDB taxonomy): Bacteria > Methylomirabilota > Methylomirabilia > Rokubacteriales > CSP1-6 > 20CM-2-70-11. The sequence continues at coordinate 1,800 of QHTD01000240.1, forward strand.
CGGCCTTCAGGGGCGCTCTTGCGCGTCAGCGCAACTCTTTCAGGACTTCCTGGACGTCGAGCGGAGTCAGGGAGATCTCGATCCGGCGGTTCTCGGCACGTCCCTCCGGCGTGTCATTGCTGGCGACCGGCCGCCGCTGCGTTGAAAGCTCCCAGTTGGTGGGGAATTGCTGGCGGAGAGCTCCGCCGATCGGCACCGCATCCGTATACCCTTCGATTCGGATCTGTTTGTCTTTCACCGCAAGAAGCACGTTGCCGACTTTGGTCAGAACTTCTTTGCCTTCTGGCTTGATCTCCGCCCTTCCCGAATCGAAGAGAATCTTCTCCACCAGCTGCACCGAGAGTTTGTCCCGGACCTGCGTGACCTTGATCTGGCCCTTCGAGATCTCACCCTGAAGGTCCTTGACCAGACTGTCGTAGGTTCCCTTGAGGCGAACGATTTCTGCGCCCGTCTCCGTGGCCCGCTTTTCCGTCGCCCCGAGCTGATCGTTGAGGCCGGCGATCTGACGCTCATGCGCCGCCTTTCGAGCCTCCAGATCGGCCGTCTGTGAGCGAAGCGCCGCGATGTCCCGCGAAGCCTTGGTTTCGAGCTCCTTGTATTTGGACTGCGAGACACACCCGGCGAGCAAGCATGCTGCAAGCGACAGGACAAAGAGCTGGTTCCCCTTCATGATCGGCGCCCTCCTTTCGGGCGAACGAGCCAATTAAATTGTAGGATGGCCGACGTGTTTCTCAGGCGGAAATTCTTCTACACACAAACGAGCAGTGGGGGGGGACGGACCATGGCGAAGATCGACAAGTACTGCGCGGTCGGCGTGTACGACCCTCCTGGGTATAGCCAGGGCATCAGGGTGACGGCTGCTCAGACGATCTTGTTTTTGGCGGGGCAGGTCGCGTATGACAAGGACGGGGGCGTGAAGCACCGTGGCGACTTCAAAGGGCAAGCGCGCGACGTCTTCGCCGCGGTCAAAGCACTGGTGGAGGCCGGCGGTGGCACGCTGGACAATGTGGTGAAGATCAACACGTACGTCACGGACGTGCGCTACCGCCCCGAGTTCCGCGCGGTTCGTGAGGAAGTCTTCGGTTCTAAAGGTCCTGCTTCGACCATGGTGGAGGTCAGCGCGCTGGCGCACCCCGATTACCTGATCGAGGTCGAGGCGATCGCTGTCATCTGAGGACGCTCGAGGATCGGCGGTGCCGGCGAGACGTTCCCAGCGTGAAGAGCCCCCAGCTCACGAGCACGACGACGGGCGCCGCGCCGAACGGCACGGTGTACGAGCCGGTCACGTCGTAGAGGAACCCCGCGGCGGCGGGGCCGAGCGCAGCCCCGGAGCGCCAGCCGAGCGTGAGCACACCCATGATGGCGCCAATCGCGCGCATCCCGAAGACGTCGGGGATCACGTGCGTGATCATCGTGTCCGATGCCGCGAAGCCCACGCCGAACACCGCCAGCGAGCCGAACATCGCCTCGCGCGAGGGCACCCACAGGAGTACCAACAGCGCCAGCGCCTCGATGACATAGGCGATGCGGATGGTCGTGAGCGTGCCGATCCGATCGGACACCGCGCCCGCCGCGATCCGCCCGGTCACGGAGCCGACGCCGTAGGCGCTGAGCGCGAGCGACGCGTCGGCGAGGCTGATGCCCCGGTCGCGCGCGAACGGCACGATGTGGACGGAGACCATCATGGCGAGGCCGCCGAGCAGGAGCCACGCGACGTTGAGACACCACTGGCGCGGATCGACAAGCGCGTCGTGAAGCGTGACGCTCGGCCCCGCGTCGGGCGGGGAACCGCCGCCGCCCGTCGCGTTGGTTCGCCCCGCTGTCCCGCGAAGCACCGTCACCTCCACCGCGCGGGGCAGGCGGACGGTCAACGCGGCGAGCATCGTGATCAGCCCGCAGCCGCTCCCGAGCAGCGCGTAGGCGCCGCGCCAACCGAGCTCCGCGATGAGCCACGCCGCGAGGGGACCGCCTGAGATGTAGCCCAGGCTGAACCCCACCAAGACCAAGCCCAGAGCGAGGCCACGGCGCTCGGCGAACCAGTGCGTGATCGTCGCTGCGCTGAGCAGGTAGAAGCTCGACATTCCCACCCCGCCCATCACGCCGACGAAGAGGTAGAGCTGCCACAGTGCGTCGACCGTCGAGACGAGGGCGAACGCCGCGCCGGCCAGGGTCACGGTGAGGACGAGCATGACGCGAGGCCCGTGGCGGTCCGCGAGAGCGCCGATCCCGAAGCCCGCCAGGCCCCCGAGCATCAGGTTGATCGAGAGCGCCGCCGAGATGGCGCCACGACTCCACGCGAACGCTTCGGCGAGGACGGGGAGGAACACGCCGTAGGCGGCAAGCGGGGTCGCGATCCCGTACGTGACCACGAACAGCGCGGCCACGATCAGCCAGCGACGCGCGGACGGACGCACCCTGAGATTCCTACCACAATCGATGTCGGCCGCGCAGTCTGGCCGACTTGCGTGGCTGTCCTCGGAGCCTCGTCTGTCCTCGGCGCCTCGTTTGTTGTATAAATGGCGGGAACGTCGAACGCCAACGGAGGAGAAGACGACATGGCCCAGCTGAAGATTCCCCTCGACGCACAGCGCTTCGCCAAAGGCTTGACCTGGAAGGACTACATGGCCCAGATGGGCGACACTCGGGCTCGCACCGAGGACAACTACGCGAAATCGGCGCTGACCGAGGAGGAGCGGAAGTTCTTCAGTGGCATCGGCCAGGCGCGGTACGTGCTGATGCTCGCCGAGAACTGGTGCGGGGACGTCCACCGGAACTCGCCGCTGATCGCGCACATCTGCGAGGCGATGCCGAACTGCGAGCTGCGCGTGTTCCTCCGTGATCAGAACGCCGACCTGAGGGACACCTTCCTGAACAACGGCTACCAGTCGATACCGGTCGTGGTCTTCTTCGACCGCGACTGGAACGAGATCGGCCGCTGGATCGAGCGGGCGCACGCCGCGACCGCCAAGGTCGTTGGGATCCGGGCCAAGACTGTGGATGTCGCGCCGAAGGACAAGCAGGAGGCCGCGATGGCCGAGTACCGGAAGCAGGTCCAGGTCGAATACGACGCGCCCGGCGGCCCCCTCTGGCGTGCGGCCGCCCAGGAGGTGCGGCTCGTGCTGGAGCAGCGGCTGGGGCTCGCGCCCAAGAAATAGCCCGCGCAGCCCGCGGCGAGGTCGAGGGCGCGGGTCAGTCGCCCGTCGGGATGACCCCCGCGCCCTCGATCATAAGAATCACGCTCCGCTCGGGGGCCCGCGTCCGATGCATCACGCCCTTCGGGACCGTAAGCCCCTGTCGCGGTGCGAGCTCGACGGTCCGGCCTTCGAGATCAATCACGAAACGCCCCTCCACGACATAGAAGAACTCGTCTTCCTTGTCGTGCTTGTGCCAGTGGAACTCGCCCTGCAGCACGCCGAGCCGCACGACGCAGTCGTTCACGCGGCAAAGCGTCTGGTTATACCAGGGATCCGTGCACGCATCGACGAGCGCCTGAACGTCAACCAGCTCGAGCGGAGCATATTTGGTGTCGAGGTTGATCGAGTACGGTGTCTGGGTCCCCACGGTTGACCTCCTCGAGCATGATCGATCCTTAGCCCAGCACCTCGGGGTTCACGACGTTGATCGGCTTGCCGCTCGCGTAGGCGAGGATCTGGTCGAAGACCGCACTGAACATGGTCTCCAGCCCGTCGCGCTCCACGTAGCCGAGGTGCGGGGTGCAGATCACGTTGTCGATCGCGAGCAGGGGATGCCGCGCTCCGAGGACCGGCTCGTCCTCGAAGACGTCGACTGCCGCCATGCCCGGCCGTCCCGCGCGTAGCGCGGCCTCCAGGGCCCCCGGCGCGATCAGCCCGGCCCGGCTGGTGTTGACGAGGAGCGCGGTCGGCTTCATCCGGGCGAGGTCGGCCGCTGTGACGATGCCGCGAGTCGCGTCGATCAGCCGCAGGTGCAGCGACAGCACGTCCGACTCGGCGAACAGCGCCTCCTTGCTCGCCGCGACGGCGTGGCCGTCCTCGCGCGCCTTGGTGAGCGACGCCTCGCGCCCCCAGGCCAGCACCTTCATGCCGAAGGCCTTGCCGTAGCCGGCGACGACGGCACCGATCCTGCCGTAGCCATAGATGCCAAGCGCCTTCCCGCGCAGGCCCGTCCCGATGGGGTACGCCTGCCACTTCCCCGCACGGAGCGCAGCAATCTCCTGAGGGATGCGGCGGAGCGCGGCGATGATGAGCCCCCAGGTCAGCTCGGCTGTGGCGTACGACGGCCGGCCTGGCGCCATGTAGGACGACACGATCACGCCGTGCCGCGTGCAGGCCTCGACGTCGAGGTGCGGGTACACGCCTGTCTGGCTGATGAGGCGGAGCTTGCCGAGGCGCTCCAGCAGCGGCGCGCGGATCGGCGTGCGCTCGCGGATGAGTGCCAGCGCCTCGGTGTCCTTGAGCCGCGCGGCCAGCATGGTGACATCCTTGGTGTGGTCGTTCCAGATCGTCACGTGGTGGCCAGCGGCCTTGCCGAAGCACGCCAGCGTCCTGATCGTGTCCTGATAGTCGTCGAGGATCGTGATGTTCATCGCTCCTCCTCAGCCGTCCCGACGGGCCTGGACAGCCTAACACGGCCCGCCGTGCGTCGAAGCTGGATGGTGCGCCGCGGGCCTGCTACACTTCGCGCGCCGGTCATTACCGAAGGAGGACGCTATGGCGGAGACGGCGAGGATGGCGGTATTCCATGGGGCAGGAAAGCCGTTCGAGATCCGCGAGTACCCGGTGCCGGATCCGGAGCCGGGGGCGGCGCTCATCAAGGTCGCGCTCGCGAACGTGTGCGGCTCCGACCTGCACTACTGGCGGGGTGAGCTGGACTACGCGAAGATGGGCCGGCCGCTGCCGCTCAACACGGGCCACGAGCACGTGGGACGGGTGGCGAAGCTCGGGTCGGGGGTCACGACCGACTCCGCCGGCCGGCCCCTCGCAGTGGGCGACCGCGTCGCCTACCGGTATTTCTTCCCGTGCGGGCGCTGCCGCGCGTGCCTCCAGCAACGCACCAAGTCGTGCCCGGTGCGCCAGGCCAACTGGCTTGTCTCCTGCGAGGTGTGGCCGCACTTCCAGGGCGGCTTCGGCCAGTACTTCTACCTGCGCCCGAACCACGCCGTCTTCAAGCTGACAGACGAGATCACCGACGAGATGGCGGCCGGCGTCAACTGCGCTTTCACCCAGGTCTACGCCGGCCTCGACCTCGCCGGCCTCCGGGCCGGGCAGACCGTCGTCATCCAGGGCGCGGGCGGCCTCGGCGTCTACGCGTGCGCCGTGGCGCGCGAAATGGGGGCGGGCAGCGTGATCGTCATCGACGGCGTGGACGAGCGGCTTGCGCTGGCCCGGCAGTTCGGCGCTGACGAGATCGTCGACCTCCGCGAGCATCGGACGCCGGAGGCCCGCGTGAAACGGGTCACGGCGCTCACCGATGGCTGGGGTGGCGATGTCGTGATGGAGCTCGTGGGCAACCCCAGCGTCGTCGACGAAGGGCTCCGGATGACGGCGCCGGAGGGGACGTATCTGGAGATCGGCAACATCAACATCGGCTGGAAGGCGGAGTTCGACCCTGCCTGGATCATCTTCGGCAATCGCCGCATCCTCGGCCTGGCCCACTATGAGGCGGAGCACCTGCGCGGCGCCCTCGACCTCATGCGCCGTACGCGCACGCGCTATCCCTGGGACCGGGTCGTCTCTCACAAGTTTCCGCTCGAGGCCATCAACGATGCATTCGTTCAACAAGATAAGGGTCACGTGACTCGGGCCGCGATCGTGCCGAACTGACGGCCCGGCGCGACCCGAGGTCGGCAAGACACCATGCGCGTCCACAGCATCGAGGCGATTCCGATCGAGGTTCCGCTCGGCAAGAACTTTGGCGGGAGCACGTACACCGTACTCACGCGCTGCGCGGTCATCACCCGCATGCGCACCGACGAGGGGCTCGTCAGCGAAGTCTACAACGGCGACAACCGCGAGCACGGCCGCCAAGTCGTGCGCCTCATTCACGACGAGCTCGCGCCGCGCGTCAAGGGCATGAGCCTCTTCGAGGGCGAGCGCATCTGGGAAGTGTTGTTCGCCCTCACCCATGCCGGCCGCGACCGCAAGACTCTGCTCGAAGCGATCGCCTGCGTCGACTGCGCCCTCTGGGACCTGGTCGGCAAAGCGCTGGGGAAGAGCGTGTGCGTCCTGCTCGGCGGCTATCGCACGAGTCTCCCGATCATCTCCATCGGCGGCTACTACGTCGAGGGCAAGACGCACGCCGACATCGGGCGGGAGCTCGAAACGTATCGCCGCGCGGGCATGGCCGGCTGCAAGTTCAAGGTCGGCGGGCTGACGCCGGAACAGGACGCCGAACGCGTCGCGACCGCGCGCGACGCGGCCGGTCCCGATTTCATCCTGGCCGTGGACGCCAATCGCGGCTGGTCGGTGGAGGAAGCCGTCCGCTTCGCGCGCCTCGTCGAGCACCTCGACATCCGCTGGTTCGAGGAGCCGTGTCACTGGTACGACGACGTCGCGATGATGGCGCGCGTGCGGCGGGCGACGCGGATCCCGATCACGGCCGGTCAAAGCGAGATCACCAGCCGCGGCGTGCGCCGCTTGATCGACGGCGGCGCCGTGGATCTCGTCAACTTCGACGCCTCGGAAGGCGGCGGCGTCACCGAGTGGCGCCGCGCCGCCGCGCTGTGCCGCGTGGCCGGCGTGCAGATGGCGCACCACGAAGAGCCACAGATCGCCCAGCACCTGCTCGCCGCGGTGCCGCACGGCACCTATGTCGAGTGCTTCGCCGACCCCGAGCGCGATCCGGTGTGGCAGGCGATGTGGGCGAACCGTCCCCCGATCAAGGATGGGATGATGGAGGTCGCGTCAGACCCGGGCTTCGGCTTGATCCTCGACGAGGGCATGATCCGGAGATATCGCGTCGATTAGGCCAGAGGTCCTCCAGCGCGTGGCGTCGTTCGGAGGAGGAGCGGAAGCTGCTTCGACGCCTCCGCCGTCATGCGGAGAAGGGCGCGCAAGGCCGTGGCGTGGGAGGGAGGATCGGGGGCAGCCGCGACGTAGAGGCCGGCCACGAGGTCGCGCCAGCGGAGCAGCTCTCGTCGGAGCGCTGCCCGATCGGCGACCTGGACGGTGAGGTCGGCAAGCTGGAGGATCCGCTCGTAGGCGCTCCTGAGGCGTTCCCGATCGGCGGGCGCCATCAGCTTCGCCGCCCGGTTCATCTCGTTGGCGATCATCAACACTTGCTGATCGAGCGAGAAGGCCGCCCATCGCTCGGGCGAGAGGCCGGCGTGCTGGCTCATCTTAGAGAGGTCCTCCTTCCCCGATGAGCGTGAACGTAAGGGCCCGGATGCGCTCTTTGACCGCCGGGTCCTCGACCTCCATGCCACGGTTGCCCCTGGCCGGTCGGATGTTGATCAGCGAGGTGAATTCGATGCAGCCTTCCCGCCCGCGCCCGGGATAGTAGTTTGCCCCCCAGAGGTCGGCCTGGTGGCTGCCCTGCTCCAGGAGCACCTGCTCGGCGTCAGCGTGCAATTCGCCGCCGAGGGCCACCACACCACGCTCCACGTCCACCACGTACTTGACCATGTCGCCGAAGAGCCGAAGAAGGCGGACCAGGTCGTCACGCGCGATGCGCCGCTCGAGGACAAGAATATCCGTCGGCTCGGGCGCCATGACCGCCATGCATCGTACACGCTGAACGACGTCAGGTGCTAGACTCGCGGCTCAGCACCGCCACACGACGGGAGATCATGCATGGAGCTGAAGGGACAGGTCGCGATCGTCACCGGCGCGGGCCGCGGCATCGGCCGCGCCACCGCCCTCGAGCTGACGCGGATGGGCGCTGACATCGTCGTCGCCGAGCTGGACCGGGCCGGGGCCGAGCGCACGGCCGCCGAGGTGAAGGGCCTCGGGGGTCGCGCGAGCGTCGTCCCGACCGACGTCACCTCGCGCGCCGACCTCGCCGCGATGGTGGAGCGCACGCGCGCGGAGTTCGGTCGGATCGACGTCCTCGTGAACAACGCCGGCATCTACCAGGCGGCAGCGCCCCTCGACATCACCGAGGCGCACTGGGACGCCGTGATGAACGTCAACGCCAAGGGGGTGTTCTTCGCCTGCCAGGCGGTGCTGCCCACAATGATCGCGCAGAAGCGGGGAAGCATCATCAGCCTCGCCTCGATGGCGGGCAAGATCGGCAATCGCAACAACCTCCCCTACAACGCGAGCAAGGCGGTCGTAATCAGCATCACCAAGAGCCTCGCCCTCGCTCACGCCAGAGACGGGATCCGGGTGAACTGCGTGTGCCCCGGCTTCGTGGAGACCGACATGTGGACGGTCGTTGCACGCGAGCAGGGCGCCCTCCTTGGCCTGCCGCCCGAGGAGTTCACCCGCCAGCGCCGCGCGCAGGTGCCGCTCGGGCGGCTGGAGCGTCCGGAGGACGTGGCCAACGTGATCGCCTTCCTCGCCGGGAGCCGGGCGGCGTACATGACCGGGCAGGCGATCAGCGTTGACGGCGGCCTCGTCATGCATTGAGGCTCGTCTTGACCTGGAGGACGGCGAGGAGAACGCGCGGCCGAGCGTGCTCTGAGAAGCGCCGCCCCCAAGTTCCGGGGTCGCTGACGAGAGCGTATAGTACGACGCCATGAGCCAACGACCTGGGCCCCCGCGCTTCGTCACGCTGCCCGAGATCCGTCGCGCCGCCCGCGAGCGCCTGCCTCGCGAGGCGTGGAACTTCGGCGACGGCGGCGCCGAGACGGAGACGACGCTCCGCCGCAACCGCCGCCACCTGGACCGTCTGGCCATCGAGCAAAACGTCCTCGTCGACGTGCGCGAGATCGACCTCCGCACGAGCCTCCTCGGCGTGCCGCTCTCGTGGCCGGTGTCCGTCGCGCCCATGGGCGGCCTCGTCCTCTTCCACCCCGAGGGCGATGTGGAGATGGCGCGGGGGGCGGCGCAGGCCGACACGCTCCAGTGGCTGAGCGGCGCCACCGGGTGGCCGGTCGAGGAGGTCGCCAAGGCGGCCGGCAAGGCGCCGCAGATGTTCCAGCTCTACCATCACGGCGACCGCGGGTGGGTGCGCGAGTTGCTCGCGCGCGTGGAGGCCTCCGGCTACCAGGCGGTCGCCCTCACCGTGGACGTCCAGCTCTACGGCCGCCGCGAACGCGACATCCTCGCGCGCTTCAGCCCGCGCAAGGCCAT
>QHTD01000396.1 GCA_003220675.1 Candidatus Rokuibacteriota bacterium
AGTACTCGGCATCCGCGGCCGCCTGGTAGAACTCGGCGGTGCCGACGTCAGCGACCACGAGCTCGAAGCCAGGCGGTGTCAGCGACCGCGCGATGTCGAGGATCACCTCGGGTTGGCGTGGGGCGAACAGGATCTTGGTCGCCATGCTGACCTCACTGTTGCGCCAGCGGGATCGTCGCCGTCACGCAGGACTGGTTGCCCAGGACTCGCGTGGTGTGGCCCTTGCCCGTCGTGTCCTCGACCAGCCGGGCGGCGCCGGGGCCGAAGACGTGCTTGGAGCCGTCGCCCAAGCCGATCTCGAGCTGGCCTGAGAGGATGATGACGAACTGGCGGCGTGGGGCCGGATGCCAGTCGAGGTACTGGCCGAGCGGCCACTCGCGGAACGAGATCTGCGTCGCCGCCAAGCCCTTCGTCCACTCCGGCGCCCGGCCGAGGTCGATCGGCTCGATGTGTGATTGCCCGTCAGAGCCCGTGAAGAGCCGAAACGTTCCCATCGCTCTCCTCCCGTTCCCGTGGTCGGAACCGATGGGATGGGGTCTAACGACTACGAGATTCGAGAACCTTGCGGGCTTCGAGGAACGTTGCCGCTGTGATCCCCTCGATGCGCTGAGAAGTGCTGTGCACCCGGTAGGCCAGGTAGAGGCCGACCGCAGTCAGGAGCGCCACGAATACGAGCATCGCTGCGAGAAGCGTGTGCTCGCTCATCGTTGGCCCCGGAGGCGACGGCAGCTACATAGCATCAGGTCACAAGTATCCGGCGTTCACCGACACCCGTCAACGTCGGGATGGCGCTAGTCGCCGAGACCGGAGGTGCCGACCCAGCCCGTCTCCGAGACGTCGAGGATGACCCCATCCGGGCCGCGGTACTTCACCTCGACGTTGCCGCCATGTCGGCGGCCCTGTCCCACCCCGAGCGCCTCGTTGATGTCGTCGCGGAGCGGAGAGCCGGCCTCTGCCAGCTTCTCGGCAATGGCCTCGAGGCTCTCGACCTGGAAGCCGATGTGGTGGATGCCACTGTAGCCCTTGCCACGCTCGACCCCGGCCACCTGGTCGTTCTTGAAGTTGAGGATCGCCAGGTTGAGGTCGCCGTCGCTCAGGTAGTAGCCCGTGGCACCCGGGCTGTCGACCCTGGCGATCTCCTTCATGCCGAACACCTCGATGTAGAACTTCGCGGTCTTCTCCACGTCCTGGGTCGAGATGGCGATGTGCTTGATCTTCGGCATGGTGTCTCCTGTCTCGATGGTGCGTGCCGGTCTCCCGTGCTTGTCTCGAAAGGTACGCCAAAGACGCTCGGAACGCCAGGATGTTGACGCTCGCCCATGATCGTGGTGTCCTGCCGCTGGGACGACCGATGCCGCGCACCGTCTACGTGCTCGCGCTCGCCAGCGCCTTCTGCTCGGCGTGCGCCACGATCTTCATCCGGCAGGGCCTCCGCGGTCGCGGCCCCTATACGGGGTTCTGGATCAACCTCGTCGTCGGGACCGTCGGCCTCTGGGCCGCTGTGCTCCTGACGGGCGGGTTCGGTCGCCTGTCGGCGACCGGGATCGCCTTCTTCGTCCTCGCCGGCCTCATCGGCACCGTGGCCGGTCGGCTCCTGAGGTTCGTCAGCATCGAGAAGGTCGGTGCCTCGACCGCCGCGGCTCTCATCAACCTGCACCCGCTCTTCGCCACCGGCGTGGCGATCCTGCTGCTCGGAGAGCGCGTCACCGCGCCGATCCTGGCGGGCACGGTGGTCATCGTGCTCGGGACGATCTTGCTTTCGATCGGCGGGCGGCGGGGCGGGATCCGGCCGTGGCAGATCACCCTCCCGCTGCTGTCGGCCGCCTGCTTCGGCGTTGTGGCGGTGCTGAGGAAGCTGGGCCTGGCCGAAACGGGAGCCGTCCTCGGCTCGGCGATCAACGTCAGCACGGCCCTGGTCGCGTTCACCGCGTTCCTGCTCGCGTCCGGCGACTGGGAAGCCATGGCGTGTCGCGGCCGAAGCCTCGTCTACTTCGTGGCGGCGGGCGCCGCGGAGAACGGCGCCGTGTTCATGAACGTCGTGGCGCTCAGCCTGGGCACCGTGAGCGTGGTGGCGCCGCTGTACGGGACGGCGCCGATCTTCGTCCTCTTCCTCTCGTTCTTCTTCTTGAGAGGCGTCGAGACGCTCAGCGGGCGGCTGGTCCTGGGCACGCTCCTGATCGTGCTCGGCGTCTACCTCATCACCGCGTTGTCCGAGCGCTGACGGTCCGCGGCCCGACGCGCTATGGCTTGTTCCAGTACGCGCGCGCAGTCGGGAAGACGGTCTTGGCGCGGGTCGCGTCCGTCGGTCCGTCCAGCGTATCGGCCGCCGCGCGCCAGACGGCGTAGTGCGGCATCGCGCGATGTGCTTCCAGCGCGGCCTGATCCTTATAGACCTCGTAGAAGTAGTAGACGTTCTCGTCGTGCTCGTCCTGGAGGACGTTGAAACGCAGGCACCCCGGCTCGTCCCGTTCGGAACCGAGCGCGTCCACCTCGATGGCTTCGAGAAAGCGCTTTCGCAGCTCGGGCTTGACGCGCACCTTCACCCAAATCGCCAGCATGGTGACCTCCTCGTGTTATCGGACATGACTTCGCCGGGCCCTACTGTAACGTGGGGCAGCGCACGACGCAGAGGTCGTAGCAGGCCGTGGACAACCGTGGTACACAGGACAATCCGGTGATGAATCTCCTGCGTCCGCTGGACCGTTACGTGCTCGTCAACGGGTTGCGGCTTCACGTCCTCGACTGGGGCGGCGACGGTCG
>QHTD01000241.1 GCA_003220675.1 Candidatus Rokuibacteriota bacterium
CACGAGGACGACCCGCTCGACACCCGCGCCCTTCATGCCCTCGAGCACCAGGTCCTTGGTGACAGGGTAGGGCTTCTGCGCCTGGTGGGCGCGGCCGGGCGGCCACGGTCGGTTGGGGGTGTCGGCACCCCAGATGTGAACCTGCGCGTCGACGATGAGCAAGCGCGGGAGAGCGTAGCGTCCTGCTGTCGCCCGGTCAAGCGGTCCGGTGGGTTCGGGTGCTACCCTTCGGCGGGGAAGGGCACCACGTGCGGATCATCGGGCATGTGGACATGGACGCCTTTTACGCCTCCGTCGAGGCGCGGTACAACTCTGATCTGCGCGACAAGCCGGTCGTGGTCGGCGCCGATCCGAAGGGCGGACACGGCCGCGGAGTCGTGACCGCCGCCAGCTATGCGGCGCGACGCTACGGCATCCGTTCAGCGATGCCCATTTCCCGCGCCTGGCGACTGGCCGAGGCCGCCCGCCGGCGGGGCGAACCCGCGACGGTCTTCATCCCCGGCAATCGCAAGCTGTACGCGGAGGTCTCCGAGCGGATCATGGCGCTCCTGGCCCCGAGCGCCGACGCCTTCGAGGAGGCCAGCATCGACGAGGCCTATCTCGATCTCTCATCCCTGGGGAGCTTCGAGGCGGCCGCCGAGCACGCGCGGTCGCTCAAGCGCGAGATCGACCGTCGCGAGGGGCTCACGTGCTCGGTCGGCATCGGGCCCAACAAGCTGGTTGCGAAGATCGCCTCCGACTTCGAGAAGCCCGATGGCCTGACGGTCGTCAGGCCGGCGGAGGTCCAGGAGTTCCTCGATCCTCTGCCCATCCGGGTCATTCCTGGCATCGGTCCCAAGACGGAGGGTCTGCTCCACGAGCGGGGTATTCGCACCGTCCGTGACCTGCGCGGCGTCGAGCCGCTCCAGCTCGTCGACTGGTTCGGCCGCTGGGGCGGGGATCTCCAGGCCAAGGCACGAGGCATCTCCGACAGTCCGGTCTCGAACGAGTGGGAGCCGAAGTCCATCGGGGAGCAGGAGACGTTCGAGGTCGATACGCTCGACGCCGCGTTCGTCCTCGAGCGCGTACGGGAGCTGGCGCGGGACGTCTTCGCCCGTCTCGATCGCCAGGGGTTCCGCGCCTTCCGGACCGTCACCGTGACCGTGCGCTTCGCGGACTTCCGGACGCTCACCCGGTCCCACACCCCGCGCGCGCACCTGGCGAGCGAGGACGCCCTCTACGCCGGCGCGGTCCGGCTGCTGCTGCCGTTCCTCGACCACCGCGAGAATCCCCGACAGAAGAAGCTCCGGCTGATCGGGGTTCGCGCGGAGAAGCTCGTGCGAGCGATCACCACTTGATGCCTTGGACAAGGCTGTCGACGCTCGTCCGGAGCTTGGGATCTTCCCGCAGCAGGGTTTGGATCTTGCTGACCGCATGCAGGACCGTCGTATGGTCCTTGCCGCCGAAGGCACGGCCGACGTCGGCGAGCGAAGCGTGCGTGAGCTGCCGCGCAAGATACATCGCGATTTGACGAGGAAGGGCCACGGCTTTCGTGCGGTCCCTGGCCTTCAGGTCGGAGAGCGCGACGCCGAAGAGTTTAGAGACCTCGCGCTGGATCAGCTCGATCGTGAGGATCTTCTCTTCTTCGCCCCAGAGATCCGAGAGCGCCTCCTGCGCGAGGTCCACGCTCATCTCGCGACCGGTCATCGCGCAGAACGCGATCATCCGGGTCAGGGAGCCCTCGAGTTCGCGGATGTTTGATTTGACGCGGGTCGCAATCAGGTAGGCGACATCGTCGGCGAGGCGGACCTGGTTGAGGTCCGCCTTCTTCTTGAGGATGGCCACCCGGGTCTCGAAGTCCGGTGGCTGGATGTCGGCGATGAGGCCCCACTCGAAGCGCGACCGTAGGCGCTCCTCGAGCTCGGGAATATGTTTCGGCGACGAGTCGCTCGAGAGGACGAGCTGCTTTCGTGACTCGTAGAGGTCGTTGAAGGTGTGGAAGAATTCCTCCTGCGTCCGCTCTTTTCCCGCGATGAACTGAATATCATCGATCAGAAGGAGATCGATCGTCCGGTGTCGTGTGCGAAAGGCGTCCGTGCGGCCGTAGCGGATTGCACTGATGAGCTCATTGGTGAAGTGCTCGGACGAGAGATAGACGACCACCATGCCGGGAAACAGGTGACCGCTCTGGTGACCGACCGCGTGGAGCAGGTGCGTCTTGCCGAGGCCGACGCCGCCATAGATGAACAGCGGGTTGTACGCGCGCGACGGGAGCTCCGCGACGGCCTGACAGGCCGCCTGGGCGAATTGGTTCGATGATCCCACGACGAAAGTGTCGAAGGTGTAGCGTGGATTCACGCGTTCGGCCGTGCCGCTCATGCCGAAGCTCACCCTGGGGGCCGCGGTCCCCGCTCTGCCTCTCTCCGCGTGGTGATGTCGTCGATGGCGAGGAGGATCATGCGCCCCGCCTCGTTCTCCCAGTGCATCGGGCGCGCGTTCAGCAGCATCGTCTTGGCCCCGACGCGGCCCCGGTCGTGCTCCACCTCGAACTCATGAAACTCGACGTTTTTCTCGACCACCTCCGCGAGCGCCTTCCGCAACGCCGGGATATTCCACTGGCCGTTCCCTAGCTCGTAGATGAAGTGCTCTATGGTCTCCTCAGGCGTGACCCGGAAGGTCTCATAGAACGAGCGGCTGGCCCACGTGACGCGCAGCGCTGCGTCGAGGGTTATGAGCGGCACCGGTACGTTGTCCACGATCGTCTCGGCGTGGTCGCGTGCGACGCTGACCTGCTCGACACTCGATTTGAGGGCGGTGATGTCCGTCAGGATGATCACCGTGCCGTCGATCTGGTCGTCCGCCGTCGTGTAGGGCCGAACCCGCAGCGAATACCAGCGGCCGTCGCGATCTCTCACCTCGCGCTCGACGACGGTTGCCGTATCGACCACGTGCTTGCACACCTGCTCCAGGTCGGGGAGATCCGGACTCAGTCTGATGTCCCCGATCGGCCGGCCGACGTCCGCCGGGATGAGGCTGAGCATCTCCCCCGCCATGGGAGTAAACCGCCGGATCCGCCCGTCGCTGCCGAGCATGACGATGGGAATATTGACGCCGACGAACAGGTTGTTCAGATCGTTGTTGAGCAGGGACTGGTCGGCATTTCGGTGCTGCAGCTCCTCGTTCACGGTCGTGAGCTCTTCGTTGACCGACTGGAGCTCCTCCTTCGCGGTCTCGAGCTCCTCATTCGTGCTCTGCAATTCCTCGTTGCTCGATTGGAGCTCCTCGTTGGCCGCTTGCAGCTCCTCGTTGGCCGCTTCCCGCTCCTGGATGATGGACTGCAAGAACTCCTTGGTCGCCGTGAGTTCCTGGTGGAGGTTCTTGATCTGGTGCTCCACGGCCGGCTGCCTCGGGCCTCTGGGAGCCGCGCGCCCCGGTGCTCTCGGCTCCCCCGACGGGGGAACACTCTCGAAGAGCACGAGGTAATTGCGCTCCCGGGCGGGCCCGCTCACCGGGATGACTTCAAGCGTCACCTGGGCCAACCCGCCGTCCTGCTTGATGCTGAGCCGCTCGCGTCTGACCGGCGCGTTCTGCTTCCGCGCCTTGTCGATCGCCACGCGCAGCTCCATCAGCAGGCCTTCCCGAGCCATCTTCAAGAGGTTGAGGCTTGCCTGCCCGGGGGCGGGCTCGAGATATGGGCTCGTGTGACCGCGGAATTGAAGGATCTCTGTGGCCTCATTGACGAGGACGCCGGCGGGGGCGTATTTGCTGAGGAGGATCCGGTCGACCTCCTGCAAGAGGTCCAACGGACCGCCACCGGCCTCGCCCGTACGCCTCGCGGTCCTGCCGATCTTCTCGAGCCGTTGCTCGAGACTGATCAAGCCCAGGTCGAATCGTCTCGAGGTCGGCTTCTTCGCATAGACCCGATACTTTTTGTCGACGATGGAGAAGAAATCGGCCAAGGGCCCGACGGTCTCCGCCACCCCGAGCATCAGGAAGCCGGGGTCCTTGAGGGCATAGTGGAAGATCGACAACACGCGCTTCTGCAACTCCGGCTCCAGGTAGATGAGCACGTTGCGGCACACGATGAGGTCCATCTTCGAGAAGGGCGGATCGGTGGCCAGATTGTGCCTCGCGAAGACGCAGAGCTCGCGCACCGCCTTGCGGACTTGATGCTGGCCATCCACCTTCACGAAGAAGCGCCGCAGCCGCGCCCCCGCGACATCGAGCTCGATATTGTCCGGGTAGATCCCGGCGCGCGCCTTCACGACCGCGGTTTCACTGACATCGCTTCCGAACAGCTGGATCGGGACGATGCCGTCCGCGTCGCCAAGGGACTCGAGCAACACGATGGCCAGCGAGTAGGCTTCCTCTCCCGTCGAACACCCCGGCGCCCAGACGCGGATCGGCGCGTCCGCCGGCCGCTGCTTGAGGATGCGCGGAAAGACGCTACGCTGCAGGACCCGGAACGCTTCCGGATCCCTGAAAAATCTGGTCACGTTCACGAGCAGGTCGTTGTACAGCGCGTGCACCTGGGAGGGGTGCGCCTCGAGATAGCCGAGGTAGCCCTCGAGCGTGTCGAGACCGTGAATCATCATCCGCCGAGCGATGCGGCGTCTGATCGTCGTCTGCCGATACAGCATGAAATCGATGCCGCTCTTCTCGCGCAACTTCCGGAGGATCTCGTCGAAGGCGTCGGGGCCGCTGGCCGGGGCCTCGGGGGACGGCGCGGCGCGGGTCTGGCCGAGGTAGGGATGGCGACCGATCCTCGTCAGCTCCTGCGCGATGGCTTTCGGCGGCAGGACGAAATCGACCGCGCCCGAGGCCACAGCGCTCCGCGGCATGCTGTCGAACTTTGCCGATTGTGGGGCCTCCGCGAACGTGGTGCCGCCCTCAGCCTTGATCGCCTTCAGCCCAAGCGCGCCATCTGACGCGCTTCCCGAGAGAATCACGCCGATCGCCCGGCTCCCCAAGTCTTCGGCGAGCGAGCGCAGGAAGTGATCGATCGGCAACTGCGGCCCCCGATCGTCGGACCGCGGTCCCAGGTGCAGGACCTCGCCGGCGATGGTCATGCGCGCGTTCGGCGGCATGACGTACACATGGCCGGGCTCGACGCGCATGCCGTGCTTCGCCTCGACGACCGACATCCGGGTCGTTCTGGACAGGATGTCGCTCAAGATGCTCGGATGCTTCGGGTCGAGGTGCTGGATCAGCACGAAGGCCATCGTCGGCTCGACGGGCAGATTCGACAGCAACTCGGAGAATGCCTCTAACCCGCCTGCAGAGGCTCCAATGCCGACGATCGGAAAGGCATGTTTCGACGGCGGGGTGGCGGCGGCGCCCGCGCGACTGGGCACGGCCATGCCCGGCTTGCCGGTTGCTTTGTTGATCGGGGATGGTGTTGCCGGTGGCACGCCCCGGTCACGGGTCGCCGGGCGCCGCGTACGCGGTGATTTTTTCCTGGCCATGCCTACTCTCCGGCCACGTGGCCTGCAAATCCCATGACGACACCTGCAAATCCCATGACGGCAGTAGCAGTGTCAGCCGAAGTAGTAATAGCCGCACCGTCTGCAATGTCAAGGGTTGGTTTGCCCGTATCAAATGCGTGTGCGCCCTCCTCGAGGCATCCACGCCGCGCTCAAATGATGAATTTTGGCGCCTGTGCTCGCGGAGAATGGCCAGACCGTCGCTTTTTGACGACGTCGACCGCCAGACCGCATCACACCGTCAATTCTGACCTCGGTGGATAACGGTGGGTTATGTGGACAAGATCTAAGTTGAACCAGAGCCAGAGGCTCCTGAGGGCGACTACTGCTCGTTCGGCGACTTCTCCGCAGTGATCCCGGAGAGGCGATCGAAGGGCACGGCGATCCGCTCCGACTCGTCGGTCTGAACGAGCAGTCCGTCGTCAGTGAGCTCGATCAACGTCCCGACGATTGGCCGCGGAAATCTCAAGGCGGAGACGAGGACGCGCCGTCCCATGTACATGGATGCTTCGGCTTGCCACAACACAACCATGGCCCGGCTGAGATCGTGCACCTCCTGGATCGCCCCGAAGCCCGGCACCGCGCGCGGCTCCGCCGCCGGCCGGCTCGTGCGTTCTGGAGCGGGGGCGCGTTCTGGAGCGGGGGCGCGTTCGGGTGGGCGCGCTGGTGGTGGGGCAGGCATTGCCGCAACATTCGGTACCGCCTTGACAGTCGCGTATTCCCGGGCGCCGGGCGGCGCTGGCTCAGTTGCCGGTGCCGGGGGGCGGGGTGGTCGCGTCGGGGATACTGCAGCGCGTGCCCCGGCTCCTGCTGCCGGCTCGATGGCTCCCAGCGCTTCAGCGCTTGCCCGCGCGACCGCCTCGGAAGACCGCTCACGGAGGTCCAACACCCTCCTGAGCGCCAGGATGAGGTCGGACATCTGGTCCATGAGCCCGCGGAAAATGAAAAAGCCCAAGAGCGCGATGGTGAGCGCAAGGCCGAGACCCACCTGAACCTGCACCTCTGAGAGCGCGCCGAGGTAGTAGACCGTCCAGAGGAAGAGCAGAAGAGGCACGATGGCGGTCAGGGCGAACACGGCGGATGCGGTCTGCCGAAGCGTGTTGGACCGCACCTTCGGCTTCGCCGCGCCCGCGCCGCCGGACGGCTCCGCCATAATCTTTAATGCTAGCGAACAAACCGCCGATTCACCCAATGAAAACCGCGCCGGGCGTTCCTCAAGGGCTGACGCCGCCCTGGCGAGGCTCGACGGTCGCGCGCTCGACGGCGAGGAGCCGCTCGAGATCGATCACGGCGAACAGGTCCTGCTCGATCGGGCTCCAGTCGGGCTTCGCCGTGATCTTCGCGCCAAAGCCGTCGGTGAGGTCCGCGTAGACCTTCTTCCACGCCGCGTAGGCTGCGAGCAGGGGCGTCGACGGATCGGCGACGATCCTGTAGCCGAGGCGGCCGAGATCCTCCAGCGTCATGCCCAGGCCCGCGAGGCCGCCGCGCCCCGTGAGGTACATCAGGGGCCTGCCGAGCCGCTCGGCGATGGCGCGCAGCTGCTCGGGGCGGTGCGCCATGGAGAGCAGCAGGACGTCGGCGCCGGCCTTCCGGTAGGCGTCGCCGCGGCGAAGCGCGTCGTCCATGTCGCTCGCCCGCATCGCGTTGGTCCGCGCGATGATGATGAAGTCACGGTTGCGCCGGACCGCGACGGCCTCCGCGACCTTGGCGGCCATCAGCTCCATCGGGATCATGTGCTCGATGCCGATGTGATGGTGGGCGCGCTTCGGGACGAGCTGGTCCTCGAGCTCGATCGCCGCGAAGCCGGCCGCCTCGCTCATGCCGATGGTCCGGTGCAGGTGCATCGGGTCGCCGTAGCCGCAGGCGGCGTCCAGGATGAGGGGGAGCGATGAGACGGCGCGGATGTCGAGGGCCGCCTGGCACATCTCGGTCAGGTTGAGGTTGGCCTCGAGGGCGACCTTCTGGTAGCCGGTTGCGCCGCCGCCCAGATAGCCGGCGGGAAAGCCGGCGGCCTCGGCCAGCTTGGCCATCAGCGGATTCAGGACCAGCGGCGCGGTGACGGGCAGCGGCCCCTGCAGCATGGCTCGGAGCGACACGCAGCTCGCCTCGCCCCGCTCACGCCCTCCGCGCGAGCGGCCCACGCAGGAGCTGCCCGGGAAGCGCGCCCGTGTGCTTGCCGTCGCGGAGCAGGACCTCGCCGTTGACGATCGTCGCCGCGATCCCGCGCGCGCGTTGCACGAGCCGGCGGGCGCCGGCGGGGAGATCGTTGACGACCTCCGGCAGCTCCGGGCTGATCGTGTCGGGGTCGAAGACGATCAGATCGGCCGCGAAGCCCTCGCGGACGAGGCCGCGGTCGGCGAAGCCCCAGTGCGTCGCGGGTACGAGCGTCAGCATGCGCACCGCCTGCTCGAGCGTGAACGCCTGCTTCGCGCGCACCCAGTGGCTCAGGAGGTGTGTCTGGAGTGACGAGTCGATGATTTGCGAGACGTGGGCGCCGGAGTCGGAGAACGTCACGACCGCGCGCGGATGTCGCATCATCTCGAGCACGGTGTCCTGATCTTCGTTGGCGACCGGGTGGATGAAGAAACGCTCGAGGTCCCGCTCGAGCGCGAGGTCGATCATCGCCTCGGCCGGATCGACACCGCGCTCGCGCGCGATCTCGGCCACCGTACGGTGCGGGCCCGCGACGTCGTCGTAGAGGAAGATCCACTCGTAGGGGAACGGCCGCGCCTCGGTCCCGAGGGCCCGGCGGTCGGGCGTTTCGTGGGCGCCCGCGATGAGCCGGCGGCGCGTCTCGGGGTCGCGCAGGCGCTCTCGCTGCTCGGCCAGCGGCAGCGCGCGGAACGGCTTCCACGCCGGGAGGTGGTCGAACGGCAGCTGGCTCTTGAACGACAGCACGACGTTGAGCCCGCGGCTGTGCACCTGGGCGAACATCCGCCCGCCCGCGGCCGCGGTCTCGTCGAGCAGCTCCATGTAGCGGCGCCACACCGCGGGCGCCTCCAGGCGGCTGAACATGCCCCACGTGATGGGCCGCCCGGTCTCGACCGCGAGGTCGCGCAGGCGCACGTGATAGTCGCGGAAGCCGGCGAGATCGCCGAGCTCGCGGCCGACGGCCTCGCCGGCCAACTCGAAGATCCCGGCGTTCATCTCGCCCATCACGCCGACGAGCCGCCGGACCTCGCCCCACGTCGCCAGCCGGCTGGCGACCGGCCGGCCATCGGGCGTCTCGTGGATCGGCGAGCGCGAGGTCGTGAAGCCCATCGCGCCGGCGCGGATCGCGTCGCGGAGCTCGCGCTCCATCGCGCGAAGGTCGTCCTCCGTCGCCGCCTGCTCGAACGCGCGCTCGCCCATCACGTGGGTGCGGAGGGCGCAGTGGCCGAGGTAGCTCGCGTAGTTGATGCCCTTGGGCAGGGCGTCGAGACAGTCGAGCCACTCCGGAAACGTCGTCCACCGCCACTCGATGCCCGCCTCCATCGCCTCGAGCGAGATGTCCTCGGCACGTTGGAGGTTCCGGACGACGAGGTGCTTGTCGGACGCGGCGCACGGGGCGAGCGTAAATCCACAGTTGCCCATCACCACGGTCGTGACACCGTGCCAGCACGAGCAGGTGCCGAGCGGGTCCCAGAAGATCTGCGCGTCCATGTGCGTGTGGCCGTCGATGAAACCGGGTGTGACGACCAGGCCGTCGGCGTCGATGACCTCGCGGGCGCGCTCGCGAATCTTACCGATCGCGGCGATCCGGCCGTGGCGGACGGCGACGTCGGCGTGATAGCGGGGCAGACCGGAGCCATCGATCAGCACGCCGTTCTTGATGACGAGGTCGTAGGGCATCGTCCGTTCCTCCCTGCGAGGGTGAGCGCCCGCGGGCGTCGAGGTACTCTATCCTACTTCGGGAGGACGCGATACAGTCGTGTCTCCCTGCACGAGGAGAAGGAGCGCTCTATGACCAAGAAGAAGGGCACAGGGCTGTTGATGGTCTGGACTGACGTTCCGGCAGACAAAGAGGAGGAATTCAATCGCTGGTACAACGAGGAGCATCTGGCCGAGCGACTCTCCGTGCCCGGGTTCTTGAGCGCCGCGCGCTATGAAGCGGTGAAAGGTGGACCAAAGCATCTCGCCTGCTACGAGCTGGAAAGTGTCGCGGTGCTGGAGAGCGGGGCGTATAACCGCGTTCGCGCCCACCCGACAGAATGGACCCGTCGCTGCTCCCCCGAGGTCATCGGCGCGAACTATATCCGCAACATCTACGCCCTGATCCATCCGAAGACCGTGACGCCTGAGGTGGCCCAGAGCGACATGGCACCGGCCCTGCAAATCGGGCGTATGGATGTGCCGCCAGAGATAGACGATCAGTTCAACGCCTGGTACAACACCATCTACGTGCCCAATTACGAGAAGGTTCCCGGGGTGATTCGCGGCCGACGCTATCGAGCCGTGACCGGCACGCCTACCTATCTCACGCTCTACGAGTTCGAGCACTCCAGGGTATCCGAGAGCGCCGCGTGGGCGGCCCAGCGGGACATCTCACCGGTGACGCATCGTATCCGGCCACACATGCGGCACGCCCCGGGCTCTCCCGGTATCTGGGTCAAGACGTTCCAGCTCTGACCCGAGGAGGACATCATGGCCAGCCTCAGACCACGCAAGCGCACGAAGGGGAAGCCGAGCGGGCTCTTCGCCTTCCCCCGGACGGCCGCCAGCTTCGCTCCGCTCACGCCGGTCGCGTTCCTGCCGCGGATCGCGGCGATCCACCCCGACCGCATCGCCGTCGTCCACGGCGCGCAGCGCATCAGCTACCGCCAGTTCGAGGAGCGCGCGCGGCGGCTCGCCTCCGCGCTGGCCCGCCGCGGGATCCGGCCGGGGCAGACGGTCTCGGCCATGCTGCCCAACGTGCCGGCCATGCTCGACGCCCACTTCGGGGTCCCGATGCTGGGAGCCGTGCTGAACACGATCAACACCCGGCTGGATGCCCGGACCGTCGCCTACATCCTCGACCACGGCGAGGCGAAGGCGCTGATCACCGACCGCGAGTACGCCGCCGCCGTGGGCCCCGCGCTCCGGCGGCTCAAGCGCCGCCCCCTCGTCATCGACGTGGACGACCCGCTCTACGAAGGGCCCGGCGAGCGCCTGGGGAACGTCGAGTACGAGGCGTTCCTGTCCGAGGGCTCACCGGATTTCGCCTGGACGCCACCCGCCAGCGAGCGTCAGGCCATCGCACTCAACTACACCTCGGGCACGACGGGCAACCCCAAGGGCGTGGTCTACAGCCACCGCGGCGCCTTCCTCGAGGCGCTGGGCAACGTCCTGGCCTGGCCCGTGTCGCCGCGCCCCGTGTACCTCTGGACCTTGCCGATGTTCCACTGCAACGGCTGGCACTACCCGTGGTCGGTGACCGCGATGGCCGGGACCCACGTGTGCCTTCGCAAGGTGGACCCGCCGCTGGTCTTTCGTCTGATCGCCGAGCACGGGGTTACCCATATGTGCGGGGCTCCGACCGTGCTGGCGATGCTGATCAACGCGCCGGTCGAGCAGCGGGTCAAATTCGACCACGTGGTGGAGATCGAGACCGGAGGCTCGTCGCCCCCGGCCAAGGTCATCAAGGCGATGAGCGAGCTGGGCTTCCGGGTGACCCACCTGTACGGGCTCACGGAGGTGCACGGACCGTCGACGCTTTGCGTCTGGCAGGAGGCGTGGGACGCGCTCGGCCCCGCGCAGCAAGCGGCCATGGTCGCGCGGCAGGGCGTGCCGTACCCCACGCTCGCCGGCCAAATGGTGGCCGATGCCAAGACGCTCGAGCCCGTGCCCGCCGACGGACGGACCATCGGCGAGGTCATGTTGCGCGGGAGCACCGTCATGCTGGGGTATCTGAAAGATAAGGCGGCCACGGCCGCAGCCTTCCGCGGCGGCTGGTTTCACAGCGGTGACCTCGCCGTGCAACACCCCGATGGCTATATCGAGATCAAGGACCGCCTCAAGGACATCATCATCTCCGGTGGCGAGAATATCTCGAGCATCGAGGTCGAGATCGCGCTGACCCGCCACCCGGCAGTGCTGATGGCGGCCGTCGTGGCGCGTCCCGACGAGAAGTGGGGCGAGACACCCTGCGCCTTCGTCCAGCTCAAGCCGGACACGAAGGCGACGGGGGAGGAGCTGATCGCGTTCTGCCGCGACCAGCTGCCCCGGTTCGCGGTCCCCAAGACCGTGGTGTTCGGCCCGCTGCCGACGACCGCCACCGGAAAGATCCAGAAGTACACGCTGCGCGAGCGGGCCAGGGAGCTCTGAAGATTGGCGGAGACACTCCACGATCACGCGAGACGGGCAGGCGCGGGCATCCGGTCAGGAGCCAGTCTGAAATTCGCGAACGGCAACGCGTTCCACCTCGAGCTGCGGCGTCGGGTTGAGGAGTATTTCCGAACCACCGGCCGCCGGCCACGCGACTGCTGGCCGATGTACGTAAAAACGGCCATCCTCCTCGGCGGGTTCACGGTGGTGTATACGCTGCTGGTCTTCGTGGACCAGACGTGGTGGCAGGGTCTCCTGCTGGCAGTGCTGCTCGGCCTCTCGGCGGCCGGGATTGGCTTCAATATCCAGCACGACGGTGGCCATCAGGCCTATTCCGACCATCCCTGGGTCAACAAACTCATGGCGATGACGCTGGAGTTGATCGGCGGGAGCTCCCACCTGTGGCGGTGGAAGCACGTCGTCCTGCATCACACGTATGTCAATATCACGGGCCATGACACCGACATCGATCTCGGTCTCCTCGCCCGGCTGACTCCGCATCAACGGCGTCTCCCGTATCACCGGTGGCAGCACCTCTACCTCTGGCCCCTCTACGGATTGCTGGCCATCAAGTGGCAGCTTCTCGACGATTTCCGAAAGCTCATCAGCGGTCGCATCAGCAACCAGCCGGTCCCGGGCCCGAAGGGCCGGGAGCTGGTGATCTTCATCGCCGGCAAAGCGACCTTCTTCACGATGGCCTTCGGGATTCCGCTGCTGTTCCACTCCATCGGGGTCGTCCTGCTCTACTACGGGGTCGCCGGGCTGGTGGCGGGTATGGCCCTGAGTGTGGTGTTTCAGGTCGCACATTGCGTGGAAGAGGCGGAGTTTCCGCTGCCCCGGGAGGAAACTGGGCGCGTCGAGCACGCGTGGGCGATCCATCAGGCGGAAACCACCGTGGACTTCGCCCGGCGGAGCCGAGTTGTCGCGTGGCTCGTCGGCGGCTTGAATTTCCAGATCGAGCACCACCTCTTCCCCCGGCTGTGCCATGTCAATTACCCTGCGATCTCGAAACTCGTGGAAGAGACCTGTCGAGAGTTCGGGATCAAGTACACGGAGCACAGGTCGTTCCGGGCGGGTCTCGCGTCGCATTTCCGGTGGTTGCGGCGGATGGGGATGCCAACGACGAAACGCGTTACTGGGTCGTGCCCGTGAGCTCGATGACCTTGCCGGCACGGAGCACGTTCATCTTGAACGGGGTGCCCAGCGGCGCGCCGGCCAACCTGTTGCGGATCTTCTCGATGTTGTCCTCAGACACAACGGGGATACCGTCGACCGAGAGGATGATGTCGCCGCCCAGGGCCATCTCCCGCCCGCCGATGGTGACGATCCTGTCGCCCCCCTGCAGGCCCATGTTCCACGCCAGCGAACCTTGGGCGACCGTCTTGACGAGGAACCCGGCGGGCGCAGGGACGTTGAAGATCGCGGCGAGGTCGCCGGTGAGTAGGATGCCCTGGAGGGCACTCCAGAACACCTTCCGCTCGACCAGGAGCTTTTGCGCGGTCTTGATCGTCACGACAAAGCCCAGGCCCTCGCTGCCGCCAGACTTTGAAATGTTCTGGCTGACGATGCCGATGACCTCGCCCGCCATGTTGAACATGGGGCCACCGGAGTTGCCCGTGTTGATCGTGGCCGTGGTCTGGAAGAACTCCGCCAGGGGCATGTCACGAAAAATTGTGTTGGGCGGCCAGCGTGCGCTGATCCAGCCCACGCTCATCGAATGAGCGAGCCCATAGGGAGCGCCGACGACCATGACCTGTTGGCCGACCCGCACCGTGTCGGAGTCACCTATCTGCGCCACCCGCATGGCCGCTGTCACGCGCTCGAGCTGCAGGAGCGAGATATCGGCGGCCGCATCGGACGAGATGATTTTCGCGCGCACGACCTCACCGGCGACGCCTTCGACGGTGATCTCGTCCATGCCGTTGACGACGTGTGCGGCCGTCATCACCCTGCCGCTGCTGGAGATCAGGACACCGGAGCCCGTCTCGTTGAAGCGGGTGACGCCCCCGGCGCTGACATCGCGCCCCTTGCTTCGCACGACGACGACGGACGGGTTGACCTTGCGGAAGATTTCGTCCAGGTTCTGAGCCCGGGCCGCCGGGGCGAAGACCGGCAGCACGGCTGCCGCGAGTATCACTGCGAGGACCTTCGTCATGGGAATGCCGTCCTGGAGCGTGGTCCGTTCGATGCGCCGGATGATCCGCGCAAAGAGGCGCTGAGTCAACCGGGGTTTAGTCGTGTCGGACGCGAACGGGTCGCGCCTCGCCCCCGAGATACATTCTCCTGACCTCGGGGTTCTGAAGCAGCTCCTGGCCGGTGCCCTCGAACCGGTTCCGCCCGAGCTCCAGGACGTACCCCCGATCGGAGATCTCGAGCGCCCGGGCCGCGTTCTGCTCCACGAGCATCACCGTGAGACCGCCCCGCGCCAGCGCGACGATCGTCTCGAACACATCGTCGACGAGGCGCGGGGAGAGCCCGAGCGACGGCTCGTCCAGCATCATCATCTTCGGCTGCATCATGAGGGCACGCCCCATCGCGAGCATCTGCTGCTCGCCGCCGCTCATCGTCCCGGCCAGCTGACGACGGCGCTCGCGGAGTCGGGGGAACAGGGTGAAGACGTACTCCATGGACGCGTTGATCTTTGCCCTGTCCCGCTGGAGGTAGGCGCCCATCTGGAGGTTCTCGCGCACCGTCATCTGGCTGAAGACGACGCGTCCCTGGGGCACATACCCGAGCCCGACCGCGAGGATGCGGTCCGGGCGCTGGCCGACCAGGCTGTGCCCGTCGAACACGATCTCACCGCCGAGGTGGGTGATGAACCCCATGATGACTTTGAAGGTGGTCGACTTGCCCGCCCCGTTCGGGCCGATCACCGCGACCACCTCGCCTTCGTTCACGTGGAGCGACACGTCGTGGAGGATCTGGAGGGACCCGTACCCGGCCTCGACGTGGTGGAGCTCGAGGAGCGCGCGCGCGCTCGAAACGGCGCCCGCGGCCATCCTATCGCCGGCGGCCGAAGTAGGCCTCGAGAACGCGCTCGTCGCGCTGGATCTCGGCGGGCGGCCCCTCGGCGATCTTCACGCCCCCGTCCATGACGAAGATCCGCTCGCAGTGGTTCATGATCACGTTCATG
>QHTD01000397.1 GCA_003220675.1 Candidatus Rokuibacteriota bacterium
GATTGTTCCCGGGCACGGGAGCGCCACCCTTGAGGACTGTGAAGGTGTCGCGGATGACGCCCGTGGAGTCCAGGAAGGTGGCGTCCAGGCTGTTGCCGTTCACGTCCAGGACCAGCGACCCCAGGACGTTGAGGGAGATAAACATGACCGGGTGGTTCAGCGAGCCGCCGCCCGTTTGGCCGGAGCTTCCCGCCACTGTGTACACGGCGCCCAGGTGCGGGCCCTCGATCTTCTGGTAGGCGCCGTTCCCCGTGGGTCGCCCGTCCCCGTGATCCAGGATCATGCTGGGGGTGAGCGTGGTGGAGGTCCCGTAGTGGCCGTCGATGAGGAAGGAGCGCTCGTAGGAATGGCTGTGGCCGGCCAGAACGAGATCGACACCGCCGGCCTCGAGAATGGGCAAGGCGTTCTGCCGCATCTGGACGAGCTCCACCTCGGTGTCCGAGTCGTGCGAGCCTTTGCTGTAGGGCGGATGGTGCCAATAGGCGATGATCCAGTCCTGCCTCGTGGCGGCGAGATCTGCCCTGAGCCAGGTCATCATCGCACCGTTGGACGAGCGATCGGTCTCGAAGGAATCCAGGACGATGAAGTGGATGTTGCCGTAGTCGAAGGAGTAGAAGGCCTCGGTGCCGGAGGCAACGCCGCCGGCCTCACCGTCCCGTGGGAGCGTGAAGATGTCGTAGTAGGGCCCGGACTGGGTGGCGGAGTTGGCGGACGCGCCGTCGTGGTTGCCAAGAGTCGGCCAGAGCACCGACTTTCGGAGCATCGTCGGGTACATGTTGAAGACAGCCGCCTGATACTCAGCGTCCGTCCCGCTGTTGTAGGCATTGTCGCCGAGCATCAGCCACAGATCGGTATGCCGGGTGCCGGTGAAGTTGAAGTAGGCGTCGCGGACCGCGGCCGCGCTGGCATTGGCCGTCCCCGAGTCACCCAGAACCCAAACACGGGTCGGTTTTGGCGTGCCCGGCGTGGGAGTGGTGAGGACGAAGTGACTGGCGTCGTTGCCGGCTAGTATCCCCGTCGTCGTCCCGACCGCGTAGAAGTACTTGGTGTCGACCGTGAGACCTGAAAGCGTCACCTCGTGCTCCGTCTTCGAGGTGGGGTCGTCGACAGCGGAGGTAAGGCTGCCGGGGGCGCTTCCATAGCTCACGCGACTATTTGCGGCGACGTCGGTGCGCCATCGGACGACCACGCTCGTCGGCGTTCCCGTTTGCAGGTAGGGGCCGCGTGTGACGGTCTGTGCCAGCGCGGCGGAGGGCGCGATTGCAATGAACCAGACTGCGGCGAGTGTGACGGAGATCCAGCGATTCACGCGGCTCATTGGGCAGCCTCCACGTGAGCGATTCCTCGCGCCAGCGCGGCGCGGATCTCGGCCTCCAATTTCGCTGTCGCTCCGGTCGTGCGATGGCGCGCGGGGAGCGACTCGATCGCCGCCAGCGCCTGTTCGTAGGCGAGCCGGGCCTCGGGCGCTCGTCCGGCCTGCTCGAGGATGTCACCGCGGTGCGCCAGCCAGGCCTCCTTGCGAGGCGACTGTGCCGCGAGGGTCTCGAGCCGGGCGAGCGCGGCGTTGTACCGCTTTCCAGCGAGCTCGATCTCGATCGCGAAGAGCTGCAGCGCGACAATCGGGCCGAGCCGACTGACGCCCTCGTCCAGCCCGTGTAGCGCCTGGGCGACGTGGCCGCCCCCCTCGGCGGCCAGCGCGCGGGCACGTTCCAGGTAGTACTCGGGGTTGGGTCGATCAAGGCGCTCCGCTGCCGCGATGGCCCGCGTGTAGTCTGCCGCGGCGGCGTGGCGTTGGCCGAGGATCACCAGGACCCGTGCGCGGGTCGCCAGCGCCCCGGCATGCTCGGGATGCTTGGCCAGGAAGCGATCCAGCGCGCTCTTCGCTCGGGTCGGGGACCCAGCGTGCAGCAGCGTTTTCCCCCGGGCGAGGTCCACCCCTGCCAGGGTCGGATCGAGCTGGGCGGCGCGGTCGTAATCGGCCATGGCCGCGTCCCAGTCCCGATGGTAGCTGTGGAGTTCGCCCCGCTTCAGGTAGAGCGCTGCGTTCTGAGGATCCTCCTCGATTTGACTCGCGAGCGTGGTGATCTGCTCGTCGATCGCGCCGTGGGCCGCCGCCCGCGCAGGGGACCACGAGGACCAGCAGAAGGCCAGGAGCACTGCCACGGCCATCGACCCTTTGCGCTGCGCCACGATCATGGACCGCCTCTCGTTAGAGGCCGACGACTACATTAGAGGCCGGCGACCGAAGACCTTGTCAAATGGATGCCCGAGAGGCCCCCCAGGATTTCTATATCCTCACGGGTGCCCAGGCTCCACCACCCGTGACACGGCTCTCACGATGACCTCGGGCTTGTTGAGTCCTGAAATCGACGC
>QHTD01000243.1 GCA_003220675.1 Candidatus Rokuibacteriota bacterium
AAGGCGGCACGCGACGAGCCGGCCTCGTCGGTGCCTGGAACCAAGGCGCGCTCGCCCTACGCGCCCTATCGCGTTGCGTCGCGCGGCGGCGCCGGGACAGCGGTCGCGTTCATCCGCGACCCGCGGACCACGCTGCAGGTCTGGAGCCGCGAGCACGGCTACCCGGGTGAGTATGCGTACCTCGAGTTCCACAAGAAACACTTCCCCGGCGGCCTACGCTTCTGGCGCATCACGGACAACTCCGGCGACCTCGGCCGCAAGCTCGAGTATGACCCAGCGCTCGCCGTCCAGAAGGTCGGCCTCCAGGCCCGTCACTTCGTCGAGCTCGTGACGGCCACGCTCGCCGGGGCCGCCGCCGAGGGCCCAGCGCTCGTCTGCGCGCCCTACGACGCGGAGCTCTTCGGTCACTGGTGGTTCGAGGGCCCGCTCTGGCTCGAGCACGTCGCCCGCGAGATGGTGCGCGGCGGTGTGACGCCGGCGACGCTCGGCGAGGCGCTCGCGGGGGTCCCGCCGCGCGCGACGCTCGCCTTGCCCGAAGGGAGTTGGGGCGAGGGCGGCGATCACCGTGTCTGGCTCAACCGCGACACCGAATGGACGTGGGACCGCGTCTACAGCGCCGAAGCCGAGTGGGCGGCGCATCTCGCCGCCGGGCGCACGGCCAAGGGCGACCTCGCCCGCGTGCTCACGCAGGCGACGCGCGAGCTCCTGCTGCTCCAGGCGTCCGACTGGCAGTTCCTGATCACGACGGGCACCGCGCGCGACTACGCCGAGCGGCGCGTGGCCGAGCACTACGCCGACTTCAAGCGCCTCTCCGAGATGGCGCGTGGGCTCGCCTCGGGCGAGTCGCTCTCTCCGGACGACGCGAACTCGCTGCGCCGGCTCGAGCGCGAGGACTTTTGCTTCCCCGACCTCGACCCGGCGTGGGGCGTGGCGCCGTCCGGGCAGGGTTGAGCGCGATGCCGCGGCGGGCCCGAGTCCTCGCGATGATCATGGCCGGCGGCAAGGGCGAGCGGCTCCAGCCGCTCACCCGCGAGCGGTCCAAGTCGGCGGTGCCGTTCGGCGGGCGGTTCCGGCTCATCGATTTCGTGCTGTCGAATTTCATGAACTCCGAGCTCCCGTCGATCTACGTGCTCGTCCAGTACAAGTCCCAGTCGCTCATCGAGCACCTGCGCATCGCGTGGCGGACGAGCGGGCTTCTGCCCGACTTCTTCGTCACGGTCGTCCCGCCGCAGATGCGCTTCGGGCCGGCCTGGTACCGGGGGACGGCCGACGCCGTGCTCCAGAACCTGAACCTGATCGACGACTTCAACGCCGACGTCATCGCGATCTTTGGCTCGGACCACATTTACCGGATGGACGTGACCCAGATGCTCGCGTTCCACCAGGGGGCGGGGGCCGACGTCACGATCGCGGCGCGGCCGGTGCCCATCAAGGACGCGTCCGCCTTCGGTGTGCTGGGCGTCGATCGAAAAGGGGGCGTCGTCCAGTTCGCCGAGAAGCCAGCGGAGCCGACGCCCATGCCCGACGACCCGGACCGCGCCCTCGTCTCGATGGGCAACTACCTCTTTTCGCGCCAGGCGCTCACTGACGCGCTCCTGGCGGACGCGCGGCGGTCCACCGACCACGATTTCGGTCGCTCGATCATCCCCGAGCTCGTGCCCGGCGGGCGCGTCTTCGCCTACGACTTCCAAACGAACGAGGTGCCGGGCGTGAAACCGTACGAGGAGCACGGCTACTGGCGGGACGTCGGCACGATCGACAGCTACTGGGAGGCCCACATGGACCTCCTCGGCGAGTCGCCGCGCTTCGACCTCGACAACCGCTCCTGGCCGATCCGGAGCGAGCATCACCCCGGCCCGCCCGCGCGGTTCATCGGCGCGGACGTCGACAACGCCCAGATCGGCGAGGGGTCGCTGGTCAAGCGCGCCACGATCCGCAACTCGATCCTCGGTCGCAGCGTCTGGGTGAATGAGGGCGCCGTCATCGAAGACTCGATCGTCATGGACCACACGACGGTGGGCAAGGGCGCGCGGCTCCGGCGCGCGATCATCGACCGCTTCAACATCGTCTCCGCGGACACCGAGATCGGCGTGGACCCCGCGCGGGACCGTCGGCGGTTCCACGTCGACCCCTCCGGGCTCGTGGTGGTGCCGCGTGGCGGTCGCCGCGAGTTCCTGAGGGGCCTCGAGGAATTTTGACCTCCGCGCTCATCGTTCACGGCCACTTTTACCAGCCGCCCCGCGAGAACCCCTGGCTCGACGCCGTCGAGGTGCAGGACTCGGCGGCGCCGTACCACGACTGGAACGAGCGGGTGACCGCCGAGTGTTACGCGCCCAACACCGCGGCGCGGCGCGTGGGCGAGCGGAACCGCGTGCTCGACATCGTCAACAACTTTGAGAAGATCTCGTTCAACGCGGGCCCCACGCTCTTGGCCTGGCTCCACCGCCACCGGCCCGACGTCTACACGAAAATCGTCGCGGCGGACGGCGCGAGCGTGACGGCTCGCGGCGGCCACGGCAACGCGATCGCGCAGGTCTACAACCACATGATCATGCCGCTCGCGATCCGGCGCGACAAGGTGACGCAGCTCCGGTGGGGTCTCGAGGACTTCCGGGTGCGCTTCGGCCGCGAGCCCGAGGGCTGCTGGCTGCCGGAGACGGCCGTCGACAACGAGACCCTCGAGGTGCTCGCCGAGGCCGGCCTCAGGTTCACGATCCTGGCCCCGCACCAGGCGTGGCGCGTGCGGCCACTCGGCGCCGAGGCGTGGGAGGAGGTCAACGACCACGTGGACACGAGCCGCGCCTACCTCTGGCGGGGCCCGCGCGGGCTCGGGCTCGCGCTCTTCTTCTACCACGCGCCGATCTCGCGCGGGATCGCGTTCGAGAACCTCCTCGAGCGGAGCGAGCACCTCGTCGCGTGGCTCTACGCCGCGCTGACCGACACGCCCGATCGGCCGCAGCTCGTCCACTGCGCGACCGACGGCGAGTCGTACGGCCACCACCGCCGCTTCGGCGAGATGGCCCTCGCGGCGGCCATCCACCAGATCGAGGCGGAGGGGACGGTGGCGCTGACCAACTACGGCGCCTTCCTCGCCGCGCACCCGCCCACCGACGAGGTGGAGCTCCACGAGCGCACCTCGTGGAGCTGCGCCCACGGCGTCGAGCGCTGGCGGGCCGACTGCGGCTGCCGGACCCGGAGTGACTGGCACCAGCGGTGGCGCGCCCCCCTCCGAGAGGCTTTGGACTGGCTGAGGGACCAGATCGACCCCTTCTTCGAGGCGCGCGCGTCAGCGTTCCTCAAGGACCCGTGGGCCGCGCGCGACGCCTACATCGCCGTGATCCTCGACCCGAGCCCCGAGCGGCTCGACGCGTTCTTCGGGGCGCACCAGCGCGCGCCGCTCGACCCGGCGGCCCGCGCCGAGACCCGGCGGCTCCTGGAGATGCAGCGTCACCGGCTGCTCATGTACACGTCGTGCGGCTGGTTCTTCGACGAGATCTCCGCGCTCGAGCCGGTGCAGATCCTCCGCTACGCCGCGATCGCGCTCCAGTACCTCGGCGACCTCGGCGGCGGCCGGCTCGAGCCGGAGTTCGTCCGCCGCCTCGAGGCGGCGCCGAGCAACATCCCCGCGCTGCGCGACGGCGGCGAAGTCTACCGCCAGCTCATCCGCCCGACCGCGGTAGACCTCCGTCGCGTCATCGCCCATTACGCGATCACCGGGCTCGTCGACGAGCACCCGGCCGACGCGCGCATCTACGCCTACCGGGTCACGTGCCTCGACGAGTCGCGCCAAGCCTCCGACGGCACCGCGCTCCGCATCGCGCACGTCCGCGTGAGCGCCCTGGCGACGGGCGAGACGCGCGAGATGATGTACGCCCTCGTCCACTACGGGGGCCACGACTTCTCGTGCGGCATCCGCGCGTGGGAGGACCAGGCGACCTACGACGCGATGAAGGCGGACCTCCTGCGGCGGTACGGGGAGCTCAGCGTGGCGGACATGGTCCGCGGCATGGACGAGTATTTCCCGGGGGAGCCGCTCACGCTGGCCCACCTGTTCCTCGAGGAGCGGCGGCGCGTGCTCGATTCGGTCATCCGCGCGGCGCTCGACAAACCCGAGGAGACGTACCGCCACATCTGGGAGGAGAACCGCAAGCTCGTCCACTACCTCCTCCAGGTGGACGTCCCGGTCCCGGAGGCGCTCCGGCTGGTCGGCCGTCACGTCCTCGAGCAGCAGGCCTCGGACGAGCTCGAGCGCATGGCCGAGCTCGCGGCGATCCCCGAGCGCGTTTTCGAGATCGCGGCTGAAGCGAAGGCGCTCGACCTGACGCTCGATCTCACGCGTCCGCGCGCGGCGGCGCGGCGGGCGGTCGAGCGGGCGCTCGACGCGGTCGCCGAGGCGCCGACCGCCCCGCACGTCGCGGCGGCGACCGCGCTGATCGAGAGCGCCAACCGCCTCGGGCTCCACTACGGTCACTGGGCCGCGCAGAACCGGTTCTTCGAGCTCTGGGGCGCCCATCCCGAGGCGCGCACCACGCTCCGGCCGCTCGCGGCCGCGCTCGGCTTCGAGCTCCCGGCGTGAGGGAGTGTCGCGTGGGCGCGATCGTCGATCCGCGCCGCACCGTCGTGATCGAGGTCGTCGCCCCGGCCGTGGATGGCGGCCGCTATCCGGTGAAGCGCGAGGTGGGCGCCGTGCTCGGGGTGACCGCCGACATCTTCAAGGAAGGCCACGACGTGCTCGTCGCCTATCTGAAATACCGCTGCACCGGTGAGCACACGTGGCGGGAAACCCCGATGCGCCACGTCGACAACGACCGCTGGGCGGGCGCGTTCCGGCTCGACGCCGTGGGGCGGTGGGTCTTCACGATCGAGGCGCTCGTCGATCCATACGGCTCCTGGCTCGCCGACCTCGCCAAGCGCCACGCGGTGCGAGCGGACCTCGCGAGCGAGCTCCACGAGGGGCTCGCGCTGATCCGCGCGGCGGCCGCGCGCGCCTCGGGCGAGGACGCGCGCGCCCTCACCGAGTCCGCGCGGCGGATCGAACGGGCGCCCGGCCAGGACGTCGCGGTCGCGGTGGCCGGCGAGGAGCCGCTCGCCCGACTCATGAAGCGCCACCTCGACCGCACGGACGCCACCTGGTGCGAGCGCGAGTTCGCGGTGATCGCCGATCGTGAGCGCGCACGCTTCGCCGCGTGGTACGAGTTCTTCCCGCGCTCGAGCGGGACGCTCAAGGACGCCGAGGCGCAGCTCGAGCGCGCGGCGGCGATGGGCTTCGACGTCGTCTACCTGCCGCCCATCCACCCGATCGGGCGCACCAACCGCAAGGGCAAGAACAACGCGCCCGTGGCCCAGCCCGGCGACCCGGGCAGCCCCTGGGCGATCGGGAGCGAGGACGGCGGCCACACGGCCGTGCACCCGGAGCTCGGCACCCTCGACGACTTCGACCGGTTCGTCGAGCGCGCCCGGAGCCTCGGGCTCGAGGTGGCGCTCGACTTCGCGATCCAGTGCTCGCCCGACCACCCGTGGGTCTCCCTGCACCCGGAGTGGTTCTTCCATCGTCCCGACGGCACGATCAAGTACGCCGAGAACCCGCCGAAGAAGTACCAGGACGCCTACCCGCTCAACTTCCTCTGCGCCGACCCCGCGCCGCTGTGGCAGGAGATGCGGCGGATCATCG
This sequence comes from Candidatus Rokuibacteriota bacterium, assembly GCA_003220675.1. Taxonomy (GTDB): domain Bacteria; phylum Methylomirabilota; class Methylomirabilia; order Rokubacteriales; family CSP1-6; genus 20CM-2-70-11. Next base: position 5,672 of record QHTD01000243.1, read on the forward strand.
AGTTCTGGGTTGCCCACGGCGTGCGCGCGTTCCGCATCGACAATCCCCACACCAAGCCGGTGAAGTTCTGGGCATGGCTGATCCGCGAGGTGCAGGACGCCCACCCGGACGTCATCTTCCTCGCCGAGGCGTTCACGCGACCCAAGATGATGAAGGCGCTCGCGAAGGCAGGCTTCACCCAGTCGTACACCTACTTCACGTGGCGCAACGAGAAACGCGAGCTGATCGACTACCTCACCGAGATCACGACACCGCCGGTGGCCGACTTCCTGCGCGGCCACCTCTGGCCCAACACCCCCGACATCCTGCACGCGACGCTCCAGCAGGGCGGCCGGCCCGCGTTCAAGCTACGGCTCGTGCTGGCGGCGACGCTCTCCTCGCTCTACGGCATCTACTCGGGGTACGAGCTCTGTGAGAACACGCCCGCGGCGCCGGGGTCGGAGGAGTATCTCGACTCGGAGAAGTACGAGCTGAAGCGGCGCGACTGGAACGCACCCGGCAACCTCGGCGACTTCATCACGCGCGTCAACCGGATCCGTCGCGAGAACCGCGCCCTCCAGCTCTACACGAACCTGAGCTTCTACCGCGCAGACAACCCGCGTGTGCTCTTCTACGGCAAGATGACCCCGGAGCGGGACAACGTCGTCTTCGTCGCGGCGAGCCTGGACCCGTTCGCGGCGCAGGCGTCGATGGTAGACGTGCCGATCGCCGAGCTCGGTATCGGCGAGCAGCAGACCTACCGGCTACACGAGCTCCTGAGCGACCGCTGGTTCGAGTGGCGGGGCCCGCGCGGCTACGTCGAGCTCAGGCCGGAGACCGACCTCGCGCAGATCTTCGTCCTTCACCGCTGAGGGGGCGCCGGCGCGGGCTGACGCACGGTGAAGACCAGCGTCTGGACGTTCCAGCCCCCCGTGTCGAAGTAGACGAGCAGCCCGTCCTCATAGAGGAAGATCTCGAAGTCGCCGTCCTTGCCGACGTTGCTCGGGTCGCCCCAGCCGTCGAGGACGAGCTTCTTGTTGAACGCGCCGGGCTTGGCGTCGAGCCGGAAGTCCCGGACGACGTCCTTCTGATAGCCGTTCGCGGTGAGGAGCCCGAAGTCCACGGTCATCCGGTACATGCCCACCGGCGCCTGCGCGCCCTCGTAGACCCACTGCACCGTGTCGTAGCTATCGACCTTCTTCGGCTCGCTCTTCGTCGGCTGCCCGTAGCGCGCGCGCACGATCTCCATCGTGGTCGTGCCCGGCACGATCAGGCCCCACTCGGCCGCCTCCGCCGGGCGCGCGGCGAGCGTGAGCAGCGCGAGCAGGCACGCGGCGATGGCTCGGAGGGGGGCTTCGCCCCCCTTCCGAAACCTCCCCCCAGGATCGGTTGCGCCGGCAAAGCCGGCGCCCGAAGGGCGGCGACTTCGCACTAGAACCCCAGCGCGATACCGTCGCCGCGCGGATCGGCGCCGCCCATGAGCGTGCCGTCGCGCAGGACGATCCCGTGGGCGTGACCGGCCCTCGTGAAGAACTCGGGCGCCTCCATCACGTGGTGTCCGCAGCGCACGAGCGCGGCCAGGACGGAGCCGGGCACGCGCGCCTCGATATGGGTCGTGTCCGCCGCGTCGCCAGGCAGGAACGCGCCGATCAGGAAGCGTGGCCGCTCGATCGCCTCCTGGATGTCCATGCCGTAGTCGAAGACGTTGGTGAGCACCTGCGCGTGGAACATCGCCTGGCCGTTGCCGCCCATTGTGGCGAACGCCAGCACGGGACGGTCGTCCCGCGTCGCGATGGACGCGATAAGCGTGTGGAAGGGGCGCTTGCGAGGCTCCAGCACCGCGGGATGCGAGGGGTCGAGGCTGAAGTGCCGGCCGCGGTTCTGGAGCGTCACGCCCGTGCCCGGCACGACGACGCCCGAGCCGAAGCCGTTGAAGAGGCTCTGGATCACGCTGACCACGTTGCCGGCCGGGTCGGCGACGACGAACCCTGTCGTGTCGCCCTCGGGGTCGCCGAACGCGAACGACTGCGCCTTCTCCGGGTCGAACTGCGCCTGACGGCGCGCGGCGTACGCCTTCGAGAGCAGCGCGTCCACGGGCAGGCGCGCGTGGGCCGGGTCGCCGATCCAACGGTCGCGGTCGGCGTAGGCCAGCTTCACCATCTCGAGGAGCAGGTGGAGGTGCTCGACCGAGTGGACCGTGAGCGTCGCGAGTGGGAAGCCCTCGAGCAGGTTGAGCGCGAGCAGCACCGCGAGCCCCTGCGTCGGCGGTGGAGTCTCGAAGACGCGGACGCCGCGATAGGTCGTCGAGATCGGCTCTCCCCACTCGCCGGTGTGCGCGGCGAGGTCCGCGGCCGTGAGGAACCCGTCGCGCTCGAGCCGCCGCGCGATCGCCTGGCCGACGCTACCCGTATAGAAGAGGTCGGGCCCTTCCGCGGCGAGCGCGCGGAGCGTCCGGGCGAGCTCGGGCTGGGTAAACAGCTCGCCGAGCGCCGGCGCGCGGCCGTCCCGTGTGAAGACCCGCTGCCACTCGGCATCCGGCGTCACGGACGTGTACTCGCGGATCGCCTGACTCACGAGCGCGGAGATCGGGAAGCCGTCGGCGGCGTTGATCGCGGGCCCCAGGAGCTCGCCGAGCGGTCGCGTGCCGAAGCGCTCGAGCAGCATCGCCCACGCGCGCACGCAGCCCGGCACGCTCACCGTCGGCGGGCCGATCACCGGCAGGCGCGGGAGCCCGCGGCGGGCGAGCTCGTCGACGCTCGCGCGCGAGCCGGAGCGGCCGCTGCCGTTCAGGAAGTGCACGCGGCGGGTCGCCGCCTCGTAGTAGAGGCAGAAGAGGTCGCCGCCGAGACCACACAGGTTGGGCTGCGTCACGGCGAGCACGCCGTTGACGGCGACGGCCGCGTCGGCGGCCGTGCCTCCCGACCTCAGCGTCTCGATGCCGGCGAGCGTGGCGAGCGGATGGGCGGCGGCCACCATGCCCTGGCGGCCGAGCGCGACAGGCCGATGCGCGTAACCGATCTGCGGCATGGTCAGGAGGCTCCCGCGAAGAGTTTCGCGATTTCGTCTCGTGGGAACACCGGCATCGGCTCCTGGTGGCGGCCGGCCACGAGCACGACGCCCTGCTGGCGCTCCACCACCTGGCCGATGAAGTGGCAGTCGATCGACTCGCGGGCGAGCGCGTGGATGACGAGGCCGGCGTCGGCGGGCGCCAACGTCATGAGGAGGGCGCCCGAGGCGATCGTGCCGAGCGGGTCGAGGCCGAACGCCTCGCAGAGCGTCCGGCCCTCGGGCAATACCATGATCCGGTCCCGGTCGATCCTGAGCCCGACCCCGGCCGCATCCGCCAGCTCGACGAGCGCCGTCGCGATCCCGCCTTCCGTCGGGTCGTGCATCGCGTGCACCTCCGCGAGCTCGCACGCGATCTCGACCTCGGGGAGCACGCTGAGCCCGGGCGCCCTGAGGAACGCTTTGGCCCTCTGGATGAGGG
>QHTD01000242.1 GCA_003220675.1 Candidatus Rokuibacteriota bacterium
GGAGTTCCAGAAGGAGCTCTCCTTTTACTACGAGAACGTCCGCCGCGCCTGCGTGGAGTCACGGGAGCACTTCGACCGCGGCGGCAACAAGGAGATCGTCAGGCTCACGTTCTTCTGGGAGGAGTTCTACGAGCGGATGTGGGAGATGCACCGCCGGATCGGCGGCGACATCCCCGGCACGTTTGCCGAGCTCCAGCGCGGCGGCCACATCGAGATCATCACCTGCCCCGCGACACACGGCTACC
>QHTD01000398.1 GCA_003220675.1 Candidatus Rokuibacteriota bacterium
CATTGCGAGCTTCGGAATGTGCTCGAGGTGCCCATAGCGGGCGAGCACCGTCGCCGCGGACTTCTCGCCCCAGCCCGGCAGACCGGGGTAGCCGTCAGCGCTGTCGCCCACGAGCGCGAGCCAGTCGGGGATCGATGCGGGCGGGACGCCGAACTTCTGCCGCACGGCCGACTCGTTGCGCAGCTCGCGCGTGCGCCGATCGAGCTGGACCACGCGGTCGCCGCGCACGCACTGAGCCAGATCCTTGTCCGGCGTGCACACGACGACCTGCTCGACCCGCGCATCGGTGGCGGCCATGGCCGCCGCCGCGGCCAGCGCATCGTCGGCCTCGAACTCGACCATGGGCCAGACGACCACGCCGAGTGCCTCCAGCGCGTTCTCGAGCGGCTGGAACTGCGCGTAGAGCAGCGGGTCCATGCCCTCGCCCGTCTTGTAGCCGGGCCAGAGCGCGTTGCGAAACGATTCGACGACGTGATCGGTGGCCACGCCCAGATGCGTGGCGCCACCTTCGAGCATCCCTAGAATCGACCCGACGACGCCGCGCACCGCACTCAGCTCCTCCGGCGCGCTCCGGTCGAAGGCCGCCGCCGGCGAGAAGAAGTAGCGGAACAGCTCGAACGTCCCGTCGATCAGATGGACGATCACGACTCGAACGATACGGCAGGGCGGCCTTCGAGGGAACCGGCGTTGATTACGGCAGATTGCCGTGGTAATTGAAGCTGTGGGCATCGGCGGCCCCGGGACGGCGGTGCGCGTCGCGCTGAGCCGCCAGCGTGCCGACGAGTGGGCGGTCGTTCTCGCCGCCGCAGACATCCCGCACTGGCTTCGCCGGCGACTCGACGGCTGGGCCCTGATCGTTCCGGCCCCCGATGCCGCCGCTGCCCTGGAGAGCCTCGACGCCTACGATCGCGAGAACGCCCGGGAGGGCGCAGATCGTGGCGACGCGGTCCCGCCGTCGCGTCCGGTCACGATGGTCGGCGTGTACGTCGCGCTGCTGCTGATCGGTCTCTTCGCGATCACCGGCTCGCGCGCGGGGCGCAGCGAGTGGTTCCAGCACGGCGAAGCGGACGCGACGCGCATGATGGCCGGCGAGTGGTGGCGTGCCGTGACCGCGCTGACGCTGCACGCCGACGCGCCGCACCTGCTCGGCAATGCCGTCGCGGGCGCACTGCTCGTGACCGCGGTGTGCCAGCAGCTCGGGCCGGGGGTCGGCCTGTGGCTGGTGCTGCTCGCCGGTGCGGGCGGCAACGCCCTCACCGCGGCCGTCCACGGCGCCGGTCACGTGTCCGTCGGCGCCTCGACGGCCATCTTCGGGGCCGTCGGCATCCTGGCCGGCTTGCGAATCCTCACGCCGGGCCGTGTGGGCTCGAGGCTCGGGAAGTGGTGGGTCGTCGCCGCCACCAGCCTGGTGCTCCTCGCGCTGCTCGGCACCGGGCCGAACGCCGATCTCCTCGCTCACGTGTTCGGTCTGCTCGCCGGCGGGGCGCTCGGGTTGGTCGCGGCGCTCACGCTTCGCTGGATGCCGCGCGCGCCGGTGCAGTGGCTGCTCGTGGCCGCCGCCGGTGCGGCCGTGTGCGGCGCCTGGCGTCTGGCGTTCTGGAGCGTGACACCCTAGGCGTCGAGTTCACCCTCACCCCGGGGGCTGAAGCTCCTGACGGAGGGTCGCGGCGATGTGCGCGACGGCGCGGTTGCCGGTTTCGATGAGCCGCCCCATTGGCACGAAGCCGTGGATCATCCCGCCGTAACAGATGGTATCCACGCGGACGCCCGCCTCACGGAGCTTCCGTGCGTACGCGTCACCCTCGTCGCGCAGTGGATCGAAGCCCGCCATCACGACCAGGGCCGGCGCGACTCTGGCGAGCGACGGCGCGCGCAGGGGCGAGAGGCGCCAGTCGACGGCGTCGGGCTTCCCGGTGAGGTAGTGCGCGATGAACCACCGCATCGAGTCTCGCGTGAGCATGAAGCCCTCGGCGAAGTCGGCGTACGATTGCGACTCCGCGCCGACGTCGGTGACGGGATAGACCAACACCTGGAGCGCGAGCGACGGCGCGCCGTGGTCACGCGCCAACAGCGCGACGACGGCCGCGAGGTTACCGCCGGCGCTGTCCCCGCCGACCGCGAGCCGGCCGGCGTCGATGCCGAGCGCCGCCGCGTGAGCCGCGACCCACCGCGTGGCCGCCCACGCGTCGTCGATCGCGGCAGGGAACTTGTGCTCCGGCGCCAAACGATAGTCGACGTTGACGACGCTGATGCCCGCGCCCGCCGTGAGCTGTCGGCAGAGCACGTCGTGCGTCTCGATGTCGCCGATGACCCAGCCGCCGCCGTGGAAGAAGACGAGCGCGGGCAGCATCGTCGACGCCGGCACACCTTTCGGACGATAGAGACGCACGGGGATCGTTCCCGCAGGACCGTCGGCCGTCAGATCCTTCACCGCTCCGATCTCCGGCGCCGGCGGCGTGGATGCGGGGCGCGTGTCGCGGAACATCTGGCGCGCGTCCTTCGGCGAGAGCTGATGGTAGGGCGGGCGCCCCGACTTGATGATGAGGTCAATGACGGCCTTCGCCTGCGGATCGAGCGCGGTGGCAGTCTCGTGGTTCATGGATCAGGCATGATACAGGACTGTGGCAGAATCCTCATATGACATCCTCCGGACGCCTCGCCGTGCTCAGCGTCGTCGTCGCGATCGGCGCCCTCGCGGCCTATGTGCTCCTCCTCCGGGTCGCGGTCGTCCGGAACCATCCGGAGGGCTATGTGGTCGCGTTCGCGCTGGCGATGGCGCTGGCGGCGCTGGCCGTGGGCCGCGCGCGCGCCCGGCGGTGGCCCGCGTGGCTCGCGCTCGGGCTGCTGGCCGATGCGGCAGGCCGGCCGGTCTCGCTCGCGGACTACCGCGGCAAGAAGCCGGTCGTGCTCGTCTTCTACCGCGGCTACTGGTGACCGTTCTGCGTGGCGGAGCTCCAAGGGCTTGGAGCTCAGCTGTCGGAGGCGGAAAGAGCCGGCGTCGAGATCGTCGCCGTCTCGCCCGATCCCAACGAGCGCAGCCAGAAGCTCGCCGAGGGACTGCGCCTCGGCTTCCGGTTCCTCGCCGACCGCGACCTCGCCGTGGCGCGACGCTATGGCCTGGTGCACGCGGGCGGCGGGCCGGACGGGCAGGACGTTCCGCGCCCGGCGACGGTCGTGCTGGATCGCGACGGAGTCGTGCGCTGGTTCTCGATCAGCCGGAACTTCCAGGTCCGACCCGACCCGGACGACGTCCTCCGCGCCGTCCGCGCGCTCTAGTCCCTACGGCAGGAGATCGGCGACGGGGATGCCCGCGGACGGCGCAGAAAGCGGCGTGATGGTGGCGTCGGCGCCGAGCGTCTCGATCGCCGCGTAGCCCCAGTGCCGCCGGGCCGGGCCTGGTCTCGCCGGCTCGCGATGAACCTCGAGCACGCGATCGACGAGGTTGACGATCCAGTAGTCCGCGATCCGCGCCCGTGCATAGGCCGCAGCCTTCCGTCCTCGGGCCAGGCGCAAGCCCGACTGGGCGACCTCGACGACGAGCGCCGGGCGCGTCGGATGCGCGTCGACGTAATCGCGCGGCGAGCCGCGGACGACGCAGACGTCCGGCTCCGGCTCGGACCGGTCGCCGAGAATGATCGGACTTTGTGTCTGGACGAACCATCCCTCTCCGAACGCCCGCTCCACCGCTTTCGCCACGAGAAGCACCGCCGTCCTGTGCGGGCTGTTCTGCGGCTCCTTCACCAGCAACAACCCATCGAGCAGCTCGATCGGGTCGTCCTCGTCGAGGAAGCCGTGGTCGATCAACCGCCCGTACTCATGGCGGGTCCAGCGACGCAGGCTGAAGCGTCGGGTCCTGGCCTCGTAGCTCGCCATCGAGCGCATCGTATCGACGGCCTGCGGGCAGGTCAACGTCGTCGGACGGGTACATCACTGTCGAAGCGTCCAGCGTCAGGGCGCGGCGGCGGCCAGGGCGCGCAGGCGCTCGCCGCTGACGCCCATGATGCGCACCTCCGCAGCGACCGCGCCGAGCCGGCGGTAAAACTCCAGCGCGCGCGCGTTGGCCGTGTGCACGCCCCATTCCAGCGACACGCAGCCGGCTCGCACAGTCTCCGCCGCGACCGCGACCATGAGGGCATGGCCCACGCCGCGCCCGCGCGCCGCCGGCGTCACGAAGAGGTCGTGCAGAAAAATGGACCGCGCCGCCACGTCGGTGTTGTAGCCCGCGCTGAAGAACGCGTAGCCCACCACCGCGCCATCCAGCTCGGCGACCAGCGGCGTGAAGGCGGCCTCGGGACCGAAGCCGTCGGCGAGAACCCGCTCGGGCGTGAACGGCCGGCCGTGGATCCCGACGTGGTCGTTGAGGTCGTTGGCCATTTGCGCCAGGATCGCGGCCTCGGCGGGGAGTGCTCCGCGTACCCGGACGCTGCTCATGGCGGCATTATGCGGGGGCGCCGAGCCAAGTGCTACCC
>QHTD01000399.1 GCA_003220675.1 Candidatus Rokuibacteriota bacterium
GATCGGCTGCCAGGTCCAGCTCGACCCTCACGGTGTCCAGTTTGAGCGGGTACGCGAGCAGTTCCACGGCCTCGGTGAGGGTCCGATTCAATGCCACGCGCCGGCGCTCGGGGGGGTGTTTGCGCGCGAGCGCGAGGAAGTTCCCGACGATCCGACTGCATTGTTCGGCGGCGGTCTCGATTTGTTCGGCCACATATTCGACCGACCTGCCCCTCAACTTCGTCGATGGGCCATCCGTCCCCGAGCGCAGAACGCCGGCGTACCCGATCAACACGGTGAGCGGATTGTTCAATTCATGGGCCACGCCGGCGAGCAGCTGAGCCATCGTCGCCAGCTTCTCACTCTGACGCAAAGCCTCCTCCGCTCGCTTTCGTTCCTCGGCGAGGCGGCTTTTCTCCAGGAGCATAGACGCCTGATCGGCGAAAGCCGAGAGAAGAGAAATGTCATCGGCGCCGAATGACCGCCGCTGCGTCGTGTATACATAGAGGACACCGGTGGGCTTGCCGTTCGCTCGCAACGGTACCCCGAGAAACCCGTACAGACCGACGGCCTCGGCGGCTTTCTTATGGACTGGATCGTAACGTTCGTCGTCGAGCACATCGCCCACAGCGATCGGTTGATTCGTCGCCACGACCGAGCCGCTCAGACTCTCGCCGATTCTCAAGCGGGGACGAAAGGCCTCCGCGATCGGGGAATCTGTCCAGGCCTTCAGCACCAGCTCGTCGCCCTCCAGTAGTCTGAGCGCGGCGACCTCGCTGCCCAGCAGCTGGCTCGTCTCATTGACGATCAGCGAAAGGATCTCCTGCGTCTCAGAGGCGGTCGCGAGCCGCCTCGATAGCTGATAGAGGACCTCGATCCGGCGGCGCTCACGGTCGACCTGCTCGTAGAGCCGCGCGTTTTGCATGGCGATCGCTGCCTCGTTCGCCAGGACTTCTAGGAGCTCCAATTCTTCCGTGCCGAAGATTTCGCCCGACAGTTTTTCGCCGATCAGAAGGATCCCCGTGATCTCGGTTTCGAGCTTTAGCGGTACGATCAACGACGCCCTGATATCTTCCAAGTGTTCGCCCGCGGCATCGAAGAAGTGGGAAGCCCTGGGGTCGAGGACCGCCTCTTCCTTGACCAGCACCCCTTCGTGCCCCTTCAGCCACTGGACGATGAGGCTATCGCCCCGCACTGAAGCGATCCCGGCTGACTCACCGCTCGTTGTCTCCTCCCGTTGAGTCACGAACGATCTGCTGGGCTCGTCGTAGACGAGGAGAGCGCAGTGCGTGAGAGGGACGCCGCGGACGAGGCCTTGCACGAGCGTGTCGACGATTTTGCCGACATCGAGCAGCGTACTCATTTGCTTGCTCAGCGCCACGAGGGTTTCATGGCATCCGCGTGACTTGCTGAACATGAGTCGCTCGATCCAGTCCTCGATGGGCCGGCCCAGGGGGGTGAGGAGGAGCGTGAAGATGAATCCGAGCGGCGCGATGATCCAGACCGCGGTGGCGCTTTCCAAATCGAACGCGCGCTCCAGCACCCACGTGAGCACGACGAGGACCGACGTTACGGCAGCACCGACGGTGCCATAGACCGCGCACTTCTTGACCACCGCGCTGACGTTGAACATGCGGTAGCGGATGATCGCGGTGCCGAACATCAAGGCATAGACCATGTTGGCAGGAATCCCGATCGGATATATGCGCTCGAGGACGGGGAACGTCCCGGCCAGCGCGAATCTCCCGACATCGACAACGCCGCCGAAAATTGCTACCGCCGTGCCGACCAGGATGAGGACCGTGCGATTGCGGCGAAAGCCCGAATCCGCCTTCTTGTACGCATGGCCAAGGTGAATGAGTCCTGCGACGAAAAACGCATAGAAGTAGACAAAGAAGACGTGATAGAGCGGCCCCGACGCCGGGGCCCACCCCCATGCCGTTGACTGAACGCCGGTTATGAAGGCGGCTGAGCCAGCGAGATTCAACAATGAGAAGAAAGCGGAGAGGCCGTATGCCACGATCAGCCAGCGTCGCCGCCGAACGGTACTATCGAGGAAAATGAGCACGAAGTGGTAGTAGAACGCCGGGAGCGCAATGACGCCGACGTGGATGATGACTTCCCACCTGTAAGCACTCGTCGGGTCCGGGGCACTCCGCAGCATGAACACCCCGAGGTTCCACAGCGCCAGCGCCGACACGAAGTAGGCAAAGATCCGATTGAGCCGGCTCGCAGGGTTTCTCAGGAGGGAGATCGCGACGAGACAGAGGTACAGGATGAGGGCCATCAGGGGCAGGAGGCGATG
>QHTD01000244.1 GCA_003220675.1 Candidatus Rokuibacteriota bacterium
GGGACCGTCCTCGCCTACGTGGACTTCGTCACGATCGTCGGCCGGCAGGACGAAGCCCTCAACTGGCCGGTGCTCGTGGCGGCGGCGCCCTTGCTGGATCCAGAGGTGATGCGGCTGGCGTTCGTCTTCGTCCTGGTCGGTTACGGGACCAAGGCGGGGCTGGCACCGATGCACACATGGTTGCCCGACGCCCACGCGGAAGCGCCGGCGCCGCTCTCTGCGATGATGTCGGGAGTCCTGCTGGCGGTGGCGCTCTACGCGGTCATCCGTTGGGAGGCCGTGGCCAACGCGGCCCTCGGGGCCGCCTTTACCGACCGGTTCCTCCTCGGCCTCGGGCTCTTGTCCCTGGGGATGGCCGCCTTCAGCCTCGTTCGCCAGCACAACTACAAGCGGCTGCTCGCGTACTCGAGCATCGAGCATACCGGGCTGGTGTGCGTCGGGCTCGGGCTCGGCCCGCTCGGCACGTTCGCTGCGATGCTGCACCTCCTGAACCATACGCTGGCCAAATCGATGCTGTTCTTCCTCTCCGGGCGGGTGCTGCAACGGTACCGGACCACGCAGATCGGGAAGGTCGCGGGGCTGCTCCAGACGATGCCGGCCACAGGCGGCCTGTTCGCGGCCGGCCTCCTGGCTCTTGCCGGGCTACCGCCCTTCGGGATCTTCATTTCGGAGTTCGCGCTCTTGCGGGCGGGCTTCGCCGCCGGCCGCTTCTGGACGATGGGATTGGTCCTCGTGCTCCTGACCGTGGCGTTCGTCGGGGTGATCGCACATCTCAACCGCATGCTCTACGGCGTCCCTTCGAGCGAGGTGCCGCGCGGGGAGCCGAGCCGCTGGCCGCTGGTGCCGCTCACGCTCTGCCTCGCCGCCCTCGTCGTGCTCGGGCTCGCGATCCCGCCCCCGCTCGAGCGCCTGATCGCGGAGATCGTCGAGAGCGTCGGACCATGAGTCGCCTCGCCGAGGTTCAGACCGCGCTGATGACTGTGTTTGGAGATCGTCTCCGCGCAGTCCGGATCGTGCGTCGTAACGAGCTCCACTGCACGGCCGGGGTGGCGGACCTGCCGGCGCTGGCGGAATGTTTGCGCGCACGATGCGGCGCCGAGTTAGTGCTGATGGTGGCCGCCGACCGTCGGTCGAGCGCCCAAGGCTTCGAGGTCCACTATCTGTTCGCGCACTCCCGCGAGAACTGGTTCGTCCACACCACCGTGGCACTGCCTGCCAGCGATCCTGCCCTGGTGTCGGTGGCCACCTTCCACTATCCCGCGTCGCGGTTCGAGCGCGAAATCGCGGATCTCTTCGGCATCCCGGCCTCCGGCCATCCCGATCCGCGACCGCTGGTGCGCCACGGCTTCTGGCCGACGGATTACTTTCCGCTGCGGAAGGACGCCGGGGCGCGCACGTTTCGAGACGACGGGCAACCGTTCCCGTTCCAGCAGGTCGGCGGTGAAGGAGTCTATGAGATCCCGGTGGGACCGGTGCACGCCGGGGTGATCGAGCCGGGCCACTTCCGCTTCAGTGTGGTGGGCGAGACGATCATCGACATGAAGTCACGCCTCTACTTCACCCACAAAGGCACGGAGAAGCTGTTCGAGGGGCGGACGCCAGCGGAGGGGGTCGAGCTCGCCGAGCGAATCTCTGGCGACACGACGGTCGGGCACGCGCTCGCCCACTGCCAGGCCGTTGAGGCTCTGGCCGACGTCGAGGTGCCGGCCCGTGCCCGGTATCTGCGCGTCGTGCTGCTCGAGATGGAGCGACTCTACAACCACGTGGCGGACTTCGGCATGATCGCCAACGATACGGGGTTTGCGGCCGCCCACTCGCACTGCTTCCGCATCCGCGAGCGGCTGCTGCGACTGAACAAGCGACTCACCGGCAACCGGCTGCTTCGGGGCGCCCTCGTCCCTGGCGGGAACATGCGCGACTTTCCGGCAGACCTGGATCTCGTCAGCGAACTGGAGACGGTCCTGGCCGACTTCAACCAGATCGTCGAGATCACTCTGAGCAACACGCTGGTGGCCGACCGCCTCGAGGGTACCGGGTGCCTCACCACGCAAACGGCCCGGGATCACGGGGTCCTCGGCTTCGTCGCGCGCGCGTCCGGGCTCGACATCGACGCGCGGCGCGACCATCCGTTCGCGGCCTATGCGGAGTTGGCATTTCGCGTTCCCGTCTTCGAGTCCGGCGACGTCAAAGCCCGCACCCTCGCGCGTGTCGAGGAGGCCCGCGAGGCGGTCGGGCTCATTCGCCAGGCGCTCGAGCGCATGCCGGGCGGGCCACTCGCGGTCGCGCTCCGACCGCTCCCCGCGTTCGAGCCGGCGTTCTCGCTCGTCGAAGGCTGGCGCGGGACGATCATCCACTGGATCATGACGGACGCTGCGGGGCGGCTCGAGCGGGTCAAGGTGCTCGACCCGTCGTTCCTGAACTGGCGAGCGCTGTCATACGCTCTGCTCAAGAACATCGTTCCCGACTTCCCGCTCTGCAACAAGTCGTTCAATCAGTCCTACTCGGGGAACGACCTCTAGCCGGGATCATTCATGATAGAAGGACCCTTTGTCGTGAAGCGCTTCGCCCACGTCAAGCGTCGCATGCTGGTCGTCGCAGTGGCCGCGCTCCTCCCAGCGGCCCTCGGCCTCTCGAGTACCCGAGGGGCCGCCGCGCAGGGCTTCGCGGCTCCACACGAACCGTTTTTTCGACTCGAGTGGGAAGCCGTCCAGCGTGCGGAGCGCCGGGTCACCATCGCAGGGTACATCTACAATCACTATCTCTATGCGGTCCGGCGAGTGCAGCTTCACGTCGAGGTCTTCGATGGCTCGGGTCAGCAGAAGGGTGAGGCGTTCGGTTGGGTGCTCGGCGACGTTCCTCCCGGGGGGCGAGCGTACTTCGAGATCCCTATGTCGGTCGACGGTCAGACCTACGGAGTCACGGTGCACGCGTTCGAGTTCGGCTCACGGGAAGGCGTGTAGCCCGCGTGTTACACTTCCGGTGACGAAATGACGGACATCCTGGTGGAGCACGAGGGCCCGATCGCGACGGTCGTCTTCAACCGACCGCAGATGCGCAACGCGATCAGCCTGGCCATGTGGACCGAGATCGCGCGCGTCACCGAGGGCCTGGCGAAGGACGACTCGGTCCGCGCCGTCGTCTACCGCGGCGCCGGCCGGGACGCGTTCGCCTCCGGCGCCGATATCTCGGAGTTCAAGGAGCACCGGAAGGACACGGCGACCGCGCTTCGCTACAACGCCCAGACGTCGGCGGCCTACACGGCCATCCGCGAGTGCGCCAAGCCGACCGTCGCGATGATCTTCGGCTTCTGCATGGGCGGCGCGATGGCCGTTGCCATGGCCTGCGACCTGCGCTTCGCCGCCGAGGGGTCGAAGTTCGGCATCCCCGCGGCGCGGCTCGGCATCATCTACGGCGGCGACGCGGTCGGCCAGCTCGTGGACCTCGTGGGTCCCGCCCACGCCAAGGACATCCTCTACTCCGCGCGAACGGTCAGCGACCGCGAGGCGCTCGCCATGGGCTTCATCCAGCGGCTCGTGCCGCCGGACGAGCTCGAGCCCTCCACCTATGACTATCTGCGGAAGGTCGCCGACAACGCGCCCCTCTCCGTGCGGGGCGCCAAGGTGACGATCGAGTCGTACCTCCTCGGGCTGACGGAGGAGCGCCGCCGGAAGCTGAAGGACCTGGCGCTCGAGGCGTTCGAGAGCGAGGACTACAAGGAGGGGACGCGGGCGTTCCTCGAGAAGCGGGCGCCCAAGTTTCAGGGGCGCTAGCGCCGGCGCGTGCGCTTCGTTTTCCTCACCTCCACGCCGCTCTCCCCGACCGAGGGCAGCGGCACGTTCGTCGCCCTCGACGGTCTGGTCCGCGGCCTCGAGCGCCTCGGTCACCTCGCGCGCGTTCGCCCCCTGCGCACCCGGACCAACTTTCATACTCTGGACCGCTGGCTCTACAACGTCGGCGTGCTCCTCTCGCCGCCCGAGGGCGACGTCGTCGTCGGTGTGGACCTCGACGGGTTCCTCCTGGCGCGGCGGCGGCGCGGCGCCTTCGTCGTCATGCTCAAGGGCATCATCGCCGATGAGCTCAGGCACGAGCGCGGGCGGGTCCGGGCGCTGTTGACGGTCCAGGCCCGCTGGGAGCGGCGCAACACCGAGCGCGCCGACCGCGTGGTCGTGCCGAGCCGCTACTCGGCGTCCGTGGCCGGCGAGGTGTACGGGATCCCGCCGGAGAAGCTCGCGGTCGTGCCCGAGCCGATCGATCTCGCCGGATGGCGCCGGCGCTTCGCGCGGGCCGAGCGGCGCGCGACCGGGCGGCCCACCGTCCTGGCGGTGGCCCGGATGTATCCACGGAAGCGGCTCGAGGACCTCCTGCTCGCCGCCTCGATCCTCCGCGGGCGAATCCCGGGGGTCCAGGCGCGCATCGTAGGAGGCGGGCCGGAGGCCATTCGCCTGCGCGCGCTCCACCACCGGCTCGGCCTCGGCGACACCGTCGTGTTCCTGGGCGAGGTCGAACGGATGGCGCTGGCGGTAGAATATGTGAGCGCGCACTGCTTCTGCCTGCCGACCGTGCAGGAAGGGTTCGGCATCGTGTTTGCGGAGGCGATGGCGGCCGGGCTGCCCGTGGTCGCGTGCCGGGCAGCGGCCGTGCCCGAGATCGTCGAGGATAGCCAGACGGGCCTCCTCGTGAGCCCGGGGAGCCCGGACGAGCTCGCGATGGCCATGGAGAAATTGCTGGTGAACGAAGGGCTTCGGAAGGACTTCGGCGCTGCCGGGGCGCAGCGGGTGGAGGCGTTCGACCTCGAGCGCGTCGCGCGGCGCTTCCTCGAGATCCTGCCGTGAGCGCCGACCTGGCGTACAGCACGCGGCGCTTCACGTTCTCCGCGGCCCACCGCTACTGGGTCGAGGACTGGTCGCCGGCGCAGAACGCGCGCGTCTTCGGGCGGCTGACGGTGGTCCACGGCCACAACTACACGCTCGACGTCACGATCCGGGGGCCGATCGATCCGCAGACGGGGATGGTGATCGACCTCGGCGAGCTCAAGCGGATCGTCGGCGAGGCCGTGGTCGAGCGCTTCGACCACGCGGACCTCTGCGCCGACCCGCTCTTCCGCGGGCGGGTGCCGACGACCGAGAACCTCGCGGTCGTGCTGTGGGAGCTGCTCGCGCCGAAGCTCGGCGCCGACCGGCTCTGGCAGGTCCGCGTGTGGGAGGACCCCACGCTCTACGTCGATTACCGGGGTCCCTGATGGTCGAGCTGACGCGTGTCTATCACTTCAGCGCGGCCCACCAGTTGCGAAACCTCTCGCTGTCGCCCGAGCAGAACGCCGCGCTGTACGGCGACTGCCACCGCCCCCACGGCCACAATTACTACCTCGAGGTCACGGTGGCCGGGCGCCCCGATCCCGTGACGGGCATGGCGGTGGACCTCACGCGGCTGGACCGTGCGGTGAGCGGCGCCGTGCTCGCCGAGGTGGATCACCACGCGCTCGAGGAAGTCCCAGCGCTGCGCGGGGTCATCACGGCCGGCGAGAGCCTCGCGCGCGCGTTCTGGCGGATCCTGGTGCCGGCGCTGCCGGCAGGGTCACTGCGGCGTGTCACCGTCGTCGAGACGGCGAAGAACCGGTTCGACTACGAAGGCGGAGAGCGATGCTCGAAAAGCTGATCGAGCAGCTCCTGAAGGAGCTCGGTCAGAATGTGCACCGGGAGGGTCTCGAGAAGACCCCCGAGCGCGTCGCAAAGGCGCTGCGCTACCTCACGTCCGGCTACGACAAGGAGGTCAAGGAGGTCCTGAACGACGCCATGTTCGTCGAGGAGTACGACGAGATGGTCATCGTGAAGGACATCGACTTTTTCAGCCTCTGCGTCCCGAGCAAGCAGATCGTCAATGCGGTCGGTGGCGCGAAGCCCGCGCGCGAGGTCAAGGTCGGCGATCGGCTCTGGACCCTCGACCAGGGGTATCTCAAGGAGACGGGGGTCACGCAGGTCACGTCACGCAAGACTCGCGAGATCGTCGAGGTGAGAACGACGGGTGGGAGCATCCGCCTGACGCCTGACCATCCGCTCATGACCGAGTCAGGCTGGCAGGAAGCGCAGGACCTTGGTCCGGGGACCAAAGTCGAGTGGATCAATCCCCGATCGCTCTGCCGTCAGCCGTATCAGATGACGTCGGGTTATCCGCTCGGATATGTCCTCGGCGCGGTGGCGGCAGATGGAAGCATCCAGCAAGGTCGGAGAATCAACTTGACCGTGAAGCGTGCGGAGTTTGCAGAGAAGTACCGCGCGATGTTTACCGACGCCTTCCCGGGATCGGAGCCCGCGATCGAACGAGTGACAGTTCCCTCGAGTTTTCTGAAGAGGGATGTTCCGATGTTGCGAGTACGAACGGTATCTCGCGCGATCGGCGAGAAGCTTTGCCGCTGGCTCGGTGTTTCGGAGGACGGTTCGAGGAGCAAGACGAAGACGTTCGAATTCCCGAAGGTCGTCACGTCGTCCCGAGAAATGATGCAAGGGTTCCTCGACGGCTACTGTGACGGTGACGGCTACGCCGCCGGATCCGGCGGCCGGTTCATCGTCAGCCACAATCGGAGGTTCCTCGCGGCTCTGGCGGAATACCTGCAGACTCCGCTCGCAAGGACCGGGACCGACGACGGTGCCAGAATCTACGTTTCGAGCAGATGGGATCAGGCCGGGTGGTACGGGAAGCACGGCTTCCGGCGGGAGAGTGAATTCTACGTGCCACTGGATAGCATCCATGCGAGCGTCGTAGGTGTTCGCCGGCTCCCGCCCGCCAAGAAGCCGCACACGGTCTACAGCTTCACGTGCGAGCCCTACCCAACGTTCCTCATCGGCGGGCACCTCGGGCATAATTGTGAGCATCATATGATCCCATTTTTTGGCAAGGCCCACATCGCGTACATGCCTCGCAAGAAGATCGTCGGCCTCTCGAAGATCCCGCGGCTCGTCGAGATGTACAGCCGGCGGCTGCAGGTGCAGGAGCGGCTCACGACCCAGATCGCGAATACGCTGAACGAAGCGCTCCAACCGCGGGGCGTCGCCGTGGTCATGGAGGCGATCCACCTCTGCATGCTCATGCGCGGCGTGGAGAAGCAGAACTCCAAGGCGGTGACGTCGGCGATGCTCGGCGCCTTCCGCGACCGCCCCGAGACGCGCGCCGAGTTCATGGAGCTGATCAAGTCGGGCCGGGGGCTCCAGATTTGACGGACACGGGGCGCACGCTCGAGGGGCAGGTCGCGCTCGTCACGGGCGCGGGGCGGGGGATCGGCCGGGCGATCGCCTTGGCGCTCGCCTCGGAGGGCGCGGGTGTCGTGCTCGCAGCGCGGACGCGGCAGCAGCTCGCCGAGGTCGCGGCGGAGATCCGTGCGCGCGGCGGCCGGGCGCTCGCGGTCCCGACCGACGTCACGCAGGACGCCGCGGTGGAGGCACTCGTCGAGCAGACGATCGCCGAGTTCGGACGCCTGGACGTGCTGGTGACGGCCGCAGGCACGGCGTCGTTCGGCCCGGTGGCCGGGACGAAGCCCGCCGACTGGGACGCGATGCTCGCCGTCAACCTCCGCGCCGTCATGGTGTGCTGCTGCGCCGTGCTGCCGATGATGATCCAGCAGCGCCGCGGCACGATCCTGAACATCGCCTCCGTGGCCGCTCAGCGCTTCATCCCTGGCGCCGCCGCCTACGCGGCGACCAAGGCGGGTGTGGTCGCCTGGAGCCGGGTGCTCCGCGAGGAGGTCCGCGCCGAGGGCGTGCGCGTCGGCGTGCTCGTGCCCGGCGCCGTGGACACGCCCCTCTGGGACGCGATCTCGCAGGGACCGGATCGGAGCCGGATGCTGCGACCCGAGGACGTGGCGCGCGCCGCTGTTTTCATGGTGACGCTTCCGCCCAGCGCCGCGCTCGAGGAGCTCACCCTGCTGCCCGCCGGTGGCATCCTGTGATACGATAAGTTCCTAGGAATTACCGGAACGCTCGCCAGTTCTGGAGGATCGAATGGTCACGATGACTGAAACCGCCGCGAAGAAGATCTCGGAGCTGCGCCTCGAGGAGGGCAAGCCCGAGTGGGGGCTCCGGGTCCGCATCGTCGGCGGTGGGTGCTCCGGCATGTCCTACGAGCTCGGCTGGGAGGACCGGCAGCAGCCGGACGACGACATCGTCGAGGCGCACGGCATCAAGGTCTACATCGACAGGCACAGCGCGCCGTATCTCACCGGCAGCGAGATCGACTACGTCGACAACAGCATGCTCGGCGCCGGCTTCGCGATCAAGAATCCGAACGTGAAGTCGAGCTGCGGCTGCGGCCAGTCTCACCGGTTCTAGACGCAGCGCCCACCGTGCGCGTCCGGGTCCGCCTGTTCGCCCGGTACCGTGAAGCCACAGGGCGGGACCGGATCGAGCTCGATCTACCCGAGGGCGGGACGGTCGAGTCGGCGTGGTCGGCCGTGGCCGAACGCCATCCCGAGCTCGCGCGATACCGTCCGTTCACGTTGTTCGCGGTCGGCAACGAGTACGTCGCCGCCGAGCACCGCCTCCGCCCCGACGATGAGCTCTGCCTCTTCCCGCCGGTGAGCGGCGGCGCCGGCGGCGACACGTACCGGGTCGTCACGGCGCCGCTCTCGCCCGACGCGATCGCGGCCACGATCGAGGAGCCCGGCGCCGGTGGCATCGTCATCTTCTCCGGCGTCGTGCGGCACGAGACGGGGGGGCGGCCCGTGAAGTTCCTCGAGTACGAGGCGCACGCCCCGATGGCCGAGGCGAAGATGCGCGAGATCGGCGAGGGCATCCGCGGGCGCTGGCCCGGGGTGAAGCGAGTGGCCATGCTCCACCGCGTCGGCCGGCTCGAGATCGGCGAGTCGAGCGTCCTCATCGCCGTGTCGGCGGCGCATCGTCACGAGGCGTTCGAGGCGTGCAAGCACGCGATCGACACGCTCAAGCGCACGGTGCCCGTCTGGAAGAAGGAGCACTTCGAGGACGGCGAGGTCTGGGTGGGACTCCAGGGCGGGTAGCGTCGTGACCCTGCTCGAGCGGGTGGAGCGCACGATTCGCCGCCACGCGATGCTCGCGGGCGGCGAAAGTGTTTTGGTCGCCGTGTCGGGCGGCGCCGACTCCGTCGCCCTCCTCCACGTGCTCGCCACGCTCGCCCCCGCGTGGGGTCTCCGGCTCCACGCGCTCCACGTCGACCACGGGCTGCGCGCCGACTCCGCGCGGGACGCCGAGTTCGTGCGGAGGCTCGGTGAGCGGCTCGGCATCCCCGTGGACGTAGCGACGGTGACCGTCGAGCGGCGCGGCTCGCTCGAGGCCGCAGCGCGCGCCGCGCGCTACGCGGCGCTCGCCGCGTGCGCCGACCGCGTCGGGGCGGCGCGCATCGCCCTTGGCCACACTGCGGACGACCAGGCGGAAACAGCCCTCATGCGCGTTCTCCAGGGCGCCGGTCTTCGGGGCCTCGCCGGGATTCCGCCGGTTCGCGACCGGATCATCCGCCCGCTGATCGAGTGCCGGCGCGCCGACCTGATTGCCGAGCTGCGCCAGGCCGGACTCGAGTGGGTCGAAGATCCGTCCAACCAGGACCCGAAGTTCCTGAGAAACCGGATCCGCCACGAGCTGCTGCCGTGGCTGACCGAGTCGGTCAGCCCGGAAATCGCCGACGGGCTCGTCAGAGTCGCGGCGGCGGCGCGCGCCACGGTCGGGGCGCTCGATCGCATCGCGGCGTCCGAGCTCGAGCGGCTCGCCGAGATCGGCGACCGCGCGGTGATTCTCCCGCTCAAAGCGCTGCGCGCGCTACCGCGCGACGTGGCCGCCGAGGTGCTGCGCCAGGCCGCGGCGCGGCTCGGAAGTGGTACCCCGCTCCGGGCGTGGGCGCATCGCGGACTGCGCCGCATCCTCGCCACGCCGCCGCCGCGGAAGCGATTCAGAATTGGCGTGGTCACGCTGGAGGTGAGCGGTCCACGACTGCGCCTGGCGCTCGGTACGCTACCGCCGCTCACCCAGCGCGGTGTACCGGTGCCCGGCCGGCTCCCGCTGCCGGAGATCGGCCTCGTGCTCGAGACGGCGCTCCACGACGCCGAGGCGTACGCGATCCCCGACGATCCCGGCCGCGTCGTGTTCGACGCCGACCTGCTGCCCGGCGAGCTGGTCGTGCGTCCGCGGCGGCAGGGCGACCGCTTCACCCCCTTCGGCAGCGCCGAGCGGAAGCTGAAGACCTTCCTGATCGACGCCAAGGTGCCCCGCTGGGAGCGCGGCCGAGTGCCGATGATCGAGGCGGCGGGCGAGATCGTGTGGGTCGGCGGGCTCCGGCGAGGCGCGGCGGCGCCGGTCACCGCGCGCACGCGGCGCGTCCTCGAGCTGGCGCTCGTCTCCGCTGGCGGAGCCGCGCGCCGCCCGGTAGAATCATGAGCCTCGGCCGTTGATGAAGACCCGACTGGTCCTCCTCCTGGTCCTCCTGTCCGTGCT
Source organism: Candidatus Rokuibacteriota bacterium (assembly GCA_003220675.1). Taxonomy (GTDB): domain Bacteria; phylum Methylomirabilota; class Methylomirabilia; order Rokubacteriales; family CSP1-6; genus 20CM-2-70-11. The sequence continues at coordinate 10,449 of QHTD01000244.1, forward strand.
GCCGGCCCACGCCCAGCCGCGGACGCCCCCGACGATCGACCCGCGCGCCCTGCTGCACGCCATGGAGGAGGCGTTCACCACCGTGGCCGACCGCGTCACGCCGGCGGTCGTGAACGTGAGCACCGTGCCCCGCAAGCAGCCGGCCGAGGAGGCGCCGGAGCGGTTCCGGGAATTCTTCGGCGAGGAGTTCTACGAGCGCTTCTTCCGCCGGCGTCCGCGCGAGGACACGCGCGCGAGCGGCTCGGGCGTGATCGTGGATGCCAAAGGATACGTCTTGACGAACAACCACGTCATCGAGAACGCTCAGGACATCACCGTGCGCCTCTCGGACGGGCGGAAGTTCACCGCGAAGCTCGTGGGTCGCGATCCGAAGACCGACCTCGCCGTGCTCAAGGTAGATGCGCCGGCGCTGCTGCCGGTCGCGGAGCTCGGCGACTCCGACCAGCTCCGCGTCGGCCAGTGGGCGATCGCGATCGGCAACCCCTTCGGCCTCGATCGCACGGTGACCGTCGGGATCGTCTCGGCGACGGCGCGCAACCGCGTCGGCGTGGCGACGTACGAGAACTTCATCCAGACCGACGCGTCGATCAATCCAGGAAACTCCGGCGGGCCGCTCCTGAACCTGGACGGCAAGGTGATTGGCATCAACACCGCGATCGTCGCGGCGGGCCAGGGGATCGGGTTCTCGATCCCGATCAACCAGGCCCGAGAGGTCATGCGCCAGCTGATCGCCTCCGGCCGGGTGGTCCGCGGGTGGCTCGGCATCGCGATCCAGGACGTGACCGATGAGCTCGCGGGGACTTTCGGCGTGCGCGAGCGCGAGGGCGTCCTCGTCGCCGAGGTGATCAACGGCGGCCCGGCCGAGGCCGCCGGCGTGCGCCAGGGGGACGTCATCGTCGAGCTCAACGGCGCGCCCATCAAGGAGGTTCCCGAGCTCCAGCGCCGCGTCGCCGCCGTGGCGCCAGGGCAACCGGTGAAGCTCAAGGTGATCCGCGATCGGAAGCCCGTGACGCTCGCCGTGACGGTCAGCGAGATGCCCGGCGACGAGCCTGTGCTGGCGGGCGCGCCGGACGACGAGAGCTGGGGGCTCAGCGTCGAGCCGCTCACCGGCGAGGCCGCGCTCCAGCTGAACCTCGGGATCTCGGGCGGTCTCCTCGTCACCGACGTCGTGGCCGGCAGCCCAGGCGACCGTGCCGGTCTCCGGCGGGGCGACGTCATCGTCGAGCTCGGCAAGAAGCCCGTCGCCGATCCCCCCGCGCTGTACCGCACGCTCGCCCAGCTCAAGCCCGGCGAGCGCGTCCTCGTCCTCATCCACCGGCCCGCGAGCGGCGGACGCGCCGAGTACCTCGTGATGGAACGGTCGCGGGAGCCGTGATCGCCGAGAAGCCCCCGCTCGCGCGCCGAGGCACGGTCCTCGTCGTGGACGACGAGGAGGGCGTCCGCGCGTCGGTGCGGGTGATCCTCGAGGAGACCTGTGACGTCCTCGAGGCCCAGAACGGCGCGGAGGCGCTCGACGTGCTCCGCACGCACGAGATCGACCTCGTCATGCTCGACCAGCGGATGCCCGGGGAGCCGGGGATCGACATTCTGCCCCGCGTGAAGGCCCTGGATCCGACCACCGTCGTCGTGCTGGTGACGGCCGTGCGCGAGGTACGCACCGCGGTGGAGGCGCTCAAGCGCGGCGCCTACGACTACGTCACCAAACCCTTCGACGTCGACGACATCCTGCTCCTCGCCCAGCGCGCCCTCGAGAAGCGCGCGCTCGAGCGCGAGGTGCTGTGTCTGCGCTCGGCGCTGGCGGGCAACACGCCGGAGCCCGGGTCGGGTCCGGGCTTCGATGGCCTGGTGGGGCGCCACCCGGAGATGGTGAAGATCTACCAGCTCATCACGCAGATCGCCGACACGCCGACGACCGTGCTGATCATGGGCGAGAGCGGTACGGGCAAGGAACTGGTCGCGCGCGCGATCCACAACCGGAGCGAGCGCCGCGGCCAGCCCTTCGTCGCGGTGAACGTCGCCGCGATCCCCGACACGCTGATCGAGTCCGAGCTCTTCGGCCACGAGAAGGGCGCGTTCACGGGCGCCCACGCCCGGAAGCTCGGCAAGTTCGAGCTGGCCCACAGCGGCACGGTCTTCCTCGACGAGATCGGCTCGCTGCGCCTGGACCTCCAGACGAAGCTTCTCCGGGCGCTCCAGGAGCGCGAGATCGAGCGCCTCGGCGGGCTCCGGCCCGTCCCGATCGACGTGCGCGTGGTTGCGGCGACCAACGTCAACCTCAAGAGCGCGGTGCGGGCGCGCGAGTTCCGCGAGGACCTCTACTACCGCCTGAACGTCGTGCCGATCCACGTGCCGCCGCTGCGCGAGCGGCGCGAGGACATCCCGCTCCTCGTCGAGCACTTCGTGCGGAAGACGGCCCGCGAATGCCATCGCGACGTCCGCGGCGTGTCGGCGGGCGCGCTCCAGGTGCTGACGCGCTACGACTGGCCCGGCAACGTGCGCGAGCTGGAGAACGTCATGCACCGCGCGGTCGTCCTCGCGCAGAGCCCCGTCATCCAGCTCCAGGACGTCCCGCTCGACGTGGCGCTGCCCGAGACGGGCCCGCGCCTCGCCGAGGACACCGGCCCGCCGCTCCGGGAGGCGATGGAGCAGTTCGAGCGCCAGTACATCCTGCGCGTGCTCGAGCGCGTCGGGTGGAACATGAGCCGCGCCGCGCGCCTGCTGGGCGTGCACCGCAACACCGTGTTCGCCAAGCTCAGCGCCTGGGGCATCCAGCGCCCCGCGAGCGGCGGCGGGAAGAGCCTGAGCCTCTAGGGTTACTCACGGAAGTGGCACGAGCGAAAGCTCGTTGCAGCGCCCGGCGGGCGGGCTGGTCCTTACGCGTTGATCAGGGTGTACATGACGCGCCAGAGCGCGAGGAAGTCGCGCGCGTCCTGCCACCGCGGGGCACCCTCCACGTGCTCCACGACGCCGACGAGGACGAGCGTGGTGCGCTGCCGCCGCGCCGCCGCGAGCCTGAGGCTCTCCGTGTAAGGCACCGCCCGGTCGTCCCGGCCGTGGATCAGGATCAGTCGCGCCGTGAGGTCGCGCGCCACGCGCACCGGCGAAAGCTCGTCGAGGTAGCGCTCGAGGTCGGGCGAGAGCCGG
>QHTD01000245.1 GCA_003220675.1 Candidatus Rokuibacteriota bacterium
GGGTGTGTCGGTGAGGTGAGCGGCGATGGGCTCGCGAGCCCCGCCTGAGGAGCCATCATGGCTCGCGCCAGAGGGATCGCGCGCCGCCGGCGTCTACGGCGCGACCTCGCGGGAGCGTCCAGTCGGGGGGCGCCGCTTCCGTGCGCGCAGCTCCAGTAACTCACCGATGATGCCCGCACCCCGCTCGATCTCCGAGGGCGTCGCGGCGGCGAAAGCGATCCGTAGCCCGCGCTCCCCGGACTCGTCCAGACAGAAGAGCCGGCCCGGAGCGAGCAACACGCCGCGCCGGGCGGCGTCGCGGACGAACTCGTCGGCCCGAACGCGCGGGGGGAGCTCCATCCACGCGCAGAGCCCCCCGGCCGGACGTGTCCACCGTGCTCCGAACGGTTGGTGCGCTCCAAGCGTGCGGTCGAGGGCGTGCGCGCGTCGGGCAAGCGCGGCGGTAAGCGCCTTGAGGTGGGTGTCGAACGCCGGTGCAGTCAGGCACGCTGCGAGCGCCCGCTGGGTCACGGTGGAGACGAACGGATCGAGCCCGTGCAGCGCGCTCTTGAGGGCGACGGCGTAACGCGCGGGCGCGACGATCGCCCCGATGCGGAGGGCCGGGGCGATGAGCTTCGCAAAGCTTTTGACGTAGATGACCACGTCCGCCCCCTCGGCGGTGCGGAGCGACTCCGGAGACTCGCCGAAGGCCAATTCCGCCGCGTAATCGTCCTCGATGACGAGGAGCTGGAGCCTCCGGGCGACGGCCAGGAGCTCGGCGCGCCGCGCGGGTGAGAGGCTCACGCCGGTGGGGTTCTGGAAGGCAGGCTGGAGGTACAGGAAGGCCGGGTTGCACCGAAGCACGGCGTCGGCCAGCCCACCGACCTCGAGCCCTTCGTCATCGACCGGAAGCGCGATGACCCGAGCGCCCGCGGCCGCGAAGACTGCGAGCGCCATGTACCACGTCGGGTGCTCGGTGAGCACCACGCCACCCGGCGGGAGAAGCGCGTGAGTGATGATCGCGAGGCTTTGCGTCGTGCCGGCGGTCAGCAGGACCTCAGCGCCGGCGAGCGCGATCCCCCGACGACGGAGATAGCCGTCCACAGCCGCGCGCACCTCCGGGAGGCCGCCGATCGGAGCGTAGCGGAGATTCGCGCCCTCTGCGAGCGCGGCGCCGAAGGCGCGCGCAACAAGGGCCGTCGGAAGGAGGTCGGTACCGGGCTCCGACGCATGGAGACGGACCGGGCTCGGACCCATGGGCTGAGGCAGCTCGACGCCGAGCGGATCGGCCGGCACCGTGGGACGCATGACAAGGCTGGCCCACGGGCGCTGGCCGGTGCGTGACGGGATCGGCGCCCCGCTCCTCACCCGCAGGCCCCGCGTTGAGTCTCCGGCCACCAGACCTTCCCGTCCGAGGGATGTGTAGGCCTTGGACACCGTCCCGATGCTCAAGTGAAGCCTCCGCGCCAGGAAGCGGAGTGGAGGCAGATAATCGCCCGCTTTGAGGTGGCCAGCCGCGACGAGGTCGCGGATCCGCTGGGCGAGCTGATCGCTTAGCAGCGCCGAGCCCTCGCGCTGGAGCGGCCGGAAGAGATCCATCGCGAGCGGCGCCGCGTACCTGCGCCGGGCCATCAGCCGACCGTCCTCGCGTCCATTACTGTGCTAGGCTGCACCCTGATCTAACCCGGGACAATACTAGCACAATAGCAAACAGGCCCCTTGCCACTGACACTCCGCGGCGCAGCGACCCGCGACCCGCCTCCGTGCCCGCTGCCGCGCGGATCGAGAGGATCACTGGCCCCCCCTCGAGAGACCCGCCCCAACAGGAGGTTCGTATGGCCATTGCCACTCACAGCCTCGTCGTCACGCTCGCCGACCGCGCTCGCGACGCACTCGCACCACTCATCGCTTCGCCGTCGGCCCCCGACGCGTTCCCGGGACGCGCGTATGAGTGCCTTGGGCCCGGCGATCCTTTGCGGGAGGAGGCCGAGCGAGCCACGGAGGACCTGGAGAGTCTGCCACTACACGAGCGGACCAATCTCGACGTGGACACGGCCCTCGCGAAAGTCACGACAGGCTGGATCGAAGCCCAGGTGGAGGCGGCGATCCTCCAGTCGAGCCCCGAACGCGTGCTCAGCGAGCTCGGTGCGCGCGGCGATACAGAGGAGCTCATCTGCCCACCGCCGCAGCCGGTAGCGCATTTGCGCGTGCCCGGTCTCACCTTCCAGCCCCTTATCGACGCCGTCGACGCGGACGCCAGGCGACTCGCACACGACCCGGCGCAACGCGAGTTGCGCGCCCAGACCCTCGTGGCCACGGATGACCGCGGGCGTGTCCTCGACCGAGCATTCGCGCGGCGCTTGGCGTATGAGGTTGCCGAGCGCCTCGAGCTCGAGTCGGCAGCCGCGCTCGGGGACCGGGCTCGCCGTCGTCTCGAAGAACTCGCCCGCGCCCACGCCCGCCGCGCCCGCTACGCCTCCGCGTTTGCGCTCGCCGCGCGGCGCCTCGAGCGCGCAGGGAAGCCGATCGACGCCGTACGTCTCGCGCACGCCTTCGACGCCGTCGCCGGGCTCGACAAGATCCCGTTCCGCCGGGGCCCGTCCGAGCACCTGACACCGGAGCTTCTTGCCGTGATGGCCCTCGAGTTCTATCGAGCCCTCGCCGACCCGGAGTACGTCGTCTCCTTCCTCCTGCTCACGTTCCCGTTCAAGAACAGTAGCGGCCTCCGGACCAACGTCGTGAGCGCCCTCGGGTTGCGATGTGTCCGGTTCATCTGCCTCACCGATGGCATCGTCTACGCCCGTTACCTGAACCCGGGCGATCCGACGCCCTCGCTCTTCTACCGGGAAAACGTCCGCCAGTTCCGGAACGCCCTCGGCCTCGCGGAGCGGGTGCTGATCGTCGACGCTGACCAGCTCCTTCGCCGGGTGCCCCGGTTTGCTGAGGCGCTTGTCCGCGTGCACGCCGCGCTGGCGCGGGCAGAAGCCGAAAGCCCCAGCGTCCGGCGAAAGTTGCTCTCGCTCACGCGCTCCTTTCTCTTCCACCTTCGCACCGCGGGCGAGGACCCGGGTCTCATGGCGCGGGTCGTCAACGCGTGTTTTCGAGGCCACGAGCTCTCGAATCCGCACGAGCGCGCCGAGCAGCGCCGACTCTGGGAACGGGCCACGACGGAGGCGCGCTGGTACGCTGCCCACCTCCTCTTGATGTCGGCGCTCGACGTGGTCCGAGCTCTCGTCGCGGTCCCGCACATCCGCGCGACCGTTCACCCCAAGCCCGGCCAGTTTGCGCCGGCGCCGGTGAATGTCCGGGATTTCACCGACCTCCCGTATCACCGCAAGCCGCTGCTCCGCGCCGGCAGCGATCCGCTCAATCTCGATACGTACGTCGGTGCGAATCTCTGGGCCGACCCGTCGTTGCGCTTCGTCGACGTCTACGTCGGAGCGAACCGCTCACCGTTTCTCGGCGTCAGGTTGTAGCCTTTCTGGTTCGATGTGATGCAGGGCTCAAAACCGCGGGTCGGACCCGGCTTGCTACGCTCGGCTCAGACCCGACGATCCCGACGAGCGACACGCACTCGCCCGGTGCGCCGCCGGGGTTGTGCGTGAGGGCGAGCCTGCGCCCGCGCGCGACGGAGGCGATCTGGCGTTTCCCCCCTCGCCACGGAGCTGGAGCCACGCCTCGAAGAGCATCCGGAGCCCGGAGGCGCCGATCGGATGGCCGAAGGACTTGAGCCCGCCGTCGGGGTTCACCGCCAGCTCGCCGTCGAGGTCGAAGGTGCCGGCGAGCACCTCCTTCCACGCGGTGCCGCGCGCGGCGAAGCCGAGATCCTCCATCAGGACCAGCTCGGTCCGCGTGAAGCAGTCGTGGACCTCGGCCATCGCGAGCGCCTGCCGCGGATCTTTGATGCCCGCCTGGGCATAGGCGTCGACGGCTGAGGCGACGACCTCGGGGAAGGTCATGTAGTCATAGTCGGGGTCCATCGGCCCTGGGGCGGGGCCGGCGATGTCACGCCACGCGCCGTGCGGAGCGACTTTCGCCGCGCAACAGCGTCGCCGCCGTGGCACCATAGGCACCGGTCACGCTCGAGCGCGCGCTCGTGGATGGCAGGAATGTCGACCTACATTGAGATACAGAAGTTCGTTCAGCAACATCACGGCTTCGTCCCGAAGACCAGTTGGATCGCTCATGTCAAGGCGCTTCGAGGCTTGCCGACGCGCCGTGCAGCGAACCGCGCCGGGCAGCGTCGTCGCGTCGAACCGTGCCCGCCCGAAAAGCGCGAGGCCATCGAACAGGCGCTTCGGCACTTCGGTCTGATTTGACTGGCGAACTAGCCGAGAACGAACCGGATCCGGTGTCTCCTCTGGTCATCGGCGAGCGGGATACTCGCCTGGGCGTCGTACGACACGCCATCGACCTCCACTGACGACACTCCCCGCGCCAACCCACAGCAAGCTCCGGCTGCGGCGCGCCGCGTTCGACCCCACCGAGACGATCGAGAGCTTCGACTTCAGCTTTAATCCCAAGCTCAAAAGCCCGGCTCTTCGACCTCCGACAGTTGATGTCCGGACCTCTCCGCACGAGAACACCAATAGTAACAGCTAGTCACGGGTCCGAGCAGAACCTGGCTGGATTATCTATTGACATAATATATATAAGATGATATGAGTGTATCTGACTGAGATCACATAAGTAATTAACACTAAGACATTTGGTAGGAGAGCACCATGAACACCATGCTTCGCTGGTCCCCGACCCGGCAGTTCCACTTCCACAACGACAACCTATTCGAGAGGTTCTTGGGCGACGCCACGGATGAGGCCACTCAGCGTCCGCCGTGGCTTCCCGCCGCGGAGGGGCGGATCGAGGACGGCACCTATGTCATCCAGTTCGCCCTGCCGGGTGTGGATTCGAAGGACGTTGAGGTGTCCCTGAAGGACAACGTCCTCACCGTCAAGGGCGAGCGCAAGGCCGATCACGACACCGCGGACAAGGACTATTTCGTCCGCGAGGTCGCGTACGGCGCGTTCCAGCGGAATTTCGCTCTTCCTGAGGGCGTCGATGCCGCCCAAGTGGAGGCGAAGTACGCGAAGGGCATGCTCGAGGTGAGGGTCCCCGCGCCGCAAGCCGCGACGGCGAGGACGATCGAAGTCAAGGCCGCCTGATCGAGGCCCGAGACCGGGGCCGTGCCGGTGTCGACCGGCACGCGCCCCGGCCTTCGCACGTCACCACGGCGCGGAGATCGCCACGCCACCCACCGCGGTCAGCGCCACGACGATGCACGGCGGGCCACCCGTCGCGTTCAGCCACCAAGCGTTCCTGAAGTCCGTGGCCCTTGCCAGTGGCCTCCACTGGCCCAGCGCCGAGTCGAAAGTGGCGCGGACCGAGACGGCCAAACCACAATGATCTCGGTGCTCGGCGTCCCATTGAAGGGACGGAGGGAGACCCATGTCAGAGCCGGACACGCCGTCACGGTGGGCACTCATTCTCGCCGGCGGCGAACGGCAACGCGGCTTCGCCGACTGACGCGACGGATCGCGGGGGTTCGCGGTCCACGCCATTCTCTATAGTCTGCTCTGCCTCACGACGACAGCGCCGAGGGTTGGAGACCCACAAGGGCCAGGAAGTCGCTGGTAAGCTTCGAGAGGCTCGATCGCTGCGCGATCTCTACCGCCACCGTCACCGAGCTCGCGGCCGACGAGCTCGGTCTGGTTGCGTTCCTTCGCGAGCGCGAAGAGCGCCTTCGCGTACGGCGCGGCCGCCCGCCGTTGCGTCACCGGTTAGGCCCCCGGAGCTCGCCAGCCCGCTGTTGTCTGGTCACCTCGGCAAGGGCTAAAGCTCCTCACCGTGCGCCATGGATGGGTCCGCCTTCTCGGCTTCCGCGATGTCCGTGATGAGCGCTTCGGTCGTGAGCAGCAAGGACGCGATCGATGCCGCATTCTGCAGGGCGATGCGCTCAACCTTGGTCGGGTCGATGATCCCCGCCTGCATCATGTCGACATACTCGTTTGTCTCGGCGTCGAAGCCGCGCGTGATGGGTATGGCCGCCTTGACCTTCTCGACGACTACGGAGCCCTCGAGTCCGGCGTTCTCCACGATCTGCCGGATCGGCTCCTCGAGGGCGCGCCGCACGATGCTGACACCGGTGGCCTCGTCGCCGGAGAGCTTGAGGCTGCCGAGGGCCTCCGACGCGCGGAGCAGGGCAACGCCGCCCCCGGGCACGATCCCCTCCTCGACGGCGGCCCGCGTAGCGTTGAGGGCGTCCTCGACCCGCGCCTTCTTCTCTTTCATCGCGGTCTCGGTGGCCGCCCCCACCTTGATGACGGCGACGCCGCCTGCGAGCTTGGCGAGCCGCTCCTGGAGCTTCTCCCGGTCATAGTCCGAGGTCGTCTCCTCGATCTGCGCCCGGATCTGCTTGATACGGCCCTCGATCTCCTTGGTGTTGCCGGCGCCCTCGATGATCGTGGTGTTGTCCTTGTCCACGACCACCTTCTTAGCCCGACCGAGGTCCTCGAGCTTGAGGTTTTCGAGCTTGATCCCGAGGTCTTCCGTGATCGCCTTGCCGCCGGTCACTGTCGCGATGTCCTCGAGCATGGCCTTGCGGCGGTCGCCGAAGCCGGGCGCCTTCACCGCGCAGGTGTGTAGCGTGCCGCGCAACTTGTTGACCACGAGGGTGGCCAGCGCCTCGCCCTCGACGTCCTCGGCAATGATCAAGAGGGGCTTGCCTGCCCGCGCCACCTGCTCGAGCAGCGGCAGCATGTCCTTCATCACGCTGATCTTCTTCTCGTGGATGAGGACAAGGGCGTCCTCCAGCACCACCTCCATCCGCTCCGCATCCGTCACGAAGTACGGCGACAGGTATCCCCGGTCGAACTGCATGCCCTCGACCACCTCGAGGGTGGTCTCCATCGCCTTGGCCTCTTCGACGGTGATGACGCCGTCTTTGCCGACCTTCTCCATGGCTTCAGCGATCAAGTCGCCGATCGTCTTGTCGTTGTTGGCGGCGATCGTGGCGACCTGGGCGATCTCCTTCTTATCCTTGGTGGCCTTGGACATATGCTTCAGCTCCTCGACCACCATGTCGACCGCCTGCTCGATACCCCGCTTCAGGGCCATCGGGTTCGCGCCCGCGGTCACGTTCTTGAGACCCCCGCGGAAGATCGCCTGGGCGAGAACGGTGGCCGTGGTCGTCCCGTCGCCCGCCACGTCCGAGGTCTTGGCGGCGACCTCCTTGATCATCTGAGCCCCCAAGTTCTTGCTGGGGTCCTTCAGCTCGACTTCCTTGGCGACGGTCACACCGTCCTTGGTGATGGTAGGGCTCCCGAACTTCTTGTCGATGACGACGTTCCGCCCCTTCGGCCCGAGCGTGACCTTGACGGCATGCGCCATGATGTTGACCCCGCGCAAGAGCGCCGCGCGGGCTTCCTCGTTGAACAGAAGCTGCTTAGCCATGGATACGTTCCTCCCGAGTGTGTGTGAATGGTCGATTGCGGCTGAGCCGCTCGTTCACGAGCCGAGGATGCCGAGGACGTCCTCCTCCTTCATGATGAGGTACTCCTCGCCATCGAGCTTGACCTCGCTGCCGGAGTACTTGCCGAAGAGGATTCGATCGCCTTCCTTCACCGCGAGCGGGAAATTCTTGCCGTCGTCGTTGACCTTGCCGGTGCCCACGGCGACGACCTTGCCCTCCTGCGGCTTCTCCTTGGCGGTGTCGGGGATGATGAGGCTGCCGTGCTTCTCGTCCTGCTCCTCGAGGCGCTTGACGAGAACGCGGTCATGGAGCGGGCGCAGCGTTGTCTTCTTCGCCTGAGCCGTCTTCATTGCCTGAGCCATAGCGGTAGTGCCTCCCTCTTCTTCCAGGTGTTGTGAGCCGGCTGGGTTGTCCAGCGGGTTAGTGTACCACTAAAATAGTACACATTGACGAAATTGATCTAGTGTACTATTGCGGACATACAGATATGACGATCGCGATGAATCTCAAGATAAACGGGCACAGCCCGATCCCGATCCGCCGGCAACTGACGGAGCAGCTCAAGCACGCCATCGAGACTGGCAGCGTCGCGCGCGTCGTCGAGGATCTCAAGCAGAGCGGATACGTGGAGGCTCGGCGGGGGAAAGGCGTGTTCGTGGCCTCGGCACCGCCCGTCCGCCCCTCCCCTCACCTCCGCGAGAGCTTCTTAGAAGATACGGCGATCCGGGCCGCGGCCCTTGGGATGACCGCCGACGACTTGTCGGTGGGCGTTTTGAGCCTGGCCGGCGTCCGGCCCGCCGCCGTCCAGGGGACCGTGGAGGTCCTCCTCGTGGAATGCAGCCCGCCGGAGCTCGACTTCTTTGCCCGGCAACTCGAGGCCCACCTCCCGATCCGCGTCGACAAGGTGCTCCTCGGTGATCTGGCGACGACCGTGCGGCGCCAGAAGCAAGCCGGTCGTTGGCGAGCGGCGGTCACGAGCTTCTGCCATCTCCGGCAGGTGGGGCGGCTTCTGAGCGGCAAGGGGGTCCCGGTGGTCGCGCTCCTCGCCGAGGCGCATCTCGAGACCCTCCACCGCTTGGCCCAGCTCCCGTCGGGGACGCGGGTGGGCGTGGCCTCCGCCGCCGCCGAGACGGCCCACAACCTGGAGCACTCGATCGCGAACGCCGGCCTGCCAAACATCGCGCTGGTCGGGGCTTGCCCCGCCGAGGGGGCCGCCCTCGGTCGTCTGGTTCGGCGAGTCGACGTCATCGTCTGCTCCACCTCGGCGGCCGAGCGGGTCCGGGGGCTCGCGGGCCCCGCCGTGCAGGTGATGATCGACGACCGGGCCCTGGACCAGCGGGCAATCGAAATGCTCGCGGCTCTCCTGGTGCGGCAAAACGGCGACAGGCCGGCGGCTGCTGCGCCCGCCCGCCAGAGGGGCCTGAGCTCTCGTCCATCCAACGGGCGCAAACGGCGACGGGGCGCCACGCGTGCAACGGTGCGGGGGAAGTGATGCGGCTGAGCCGTAACCAGACGAAGGAGGAAGAGTCATGAGTTTCGTCATATTCGCGACGTGGGTTCTCGTGGGACTACTGGCAGGCTTGCTGGCCGGGTTGGTCATGAAGCGCGGAGGCTACGGGCTCAAGCGGGACATCACCCTTGGTCTTGTCGGCAGCATCGGGGGGAGCGTGCTCCTCAGGACCGTCGGGTTTCCGGGAGCAGGGATTGTCGCGGTGGCTGTTGTCGCGTTCATCGGAGCGGCCATCCCGATCGTCGCTCAACGCAAGATTTGGCCCACTGAGAGTGCTGGCGAGGAGAAGGCCGATATGTGGTGGCGGTGGGGGCTGGGCGCAGCGCTCGTGGCCGTGGTGGCCTGGATGATCCTCGGCCCGACGCCGCAGCCGGCAGCAACAGCAACCGCAGCAGTGATCGAGGACAAGACGTACACGGTGACGCCGGCGGCGATGAAGGTGAAGGCAGGGATCGTCACGGGCGAGGTCACGGAGATGAAGGTCACGGAGCGGGTCGAGCAGGGCTCCGGCCGAGTCGTCTCCGCGGCGAAGCTCACAGCGAAGGTCGTGCTGAAGAATAGCTCGGCGAATCAAACCGTCCGTCTCGTCGCAGGGACGATCAAGTACATCGACGTCCAGGGGCAGCCGATCAAGCTCGAGGAGAGCCGGACCGAGCCGACCCTCAAGTTCGCCACGTACGGCAGTGACCGGCTCGACCCCGGGCAGGAGGCGACTCAGTCGCTGGATGTGGACTTCCCCGCCGAGGCGCTGAAGGCGAAGAAGCTGAAGGAGATCCGCCTGGATCTCGCGTACATCCCGTCGCCGTACCTCGAGGAGACGGTCCACTTCATCGTGTCGGTCGGCGGCCAGTGAACGTGGGAACGGGCGTGCTCGCTCGGATGGCGACCACAGGCATCTACCTGGTGCGCGGCGTCCCCCGCGAGCTTCAGCGGGCCGCGCGCGTCCGCGCCGTGAGCGAGGGGACCACGCTCCGCTCGGTGCTCTTGAAAGCCTTGGCGGAGTATGCGGCGGGAAACTGGACACCTCAGCCAGATGGCAAGTTGTCTGGAGGATAGGCGATGGCAAGGTGCGAAACTTGTGGGACAGAATTTCAAGACGCCTCGCAACGGTTTTGCGGCGGCGACAAGTGTCGCCGTGTTTTCATGAAACACCCTAAACAAGGCACGCCGGGGTCGCGGCCCTCGTCACAACGTGCCTCGACGAGAGCGCCGAGGCGGGCATTTCGCCGGGGCGGCTGAAAGCCGACACGGAAAAGCGGCGCGGCAGAGTCCCACGAGGAGGTGCGGGGATGAAGTGGCTCATGGAGTTCTACAACGAGAGGCGGGGGATCTTGGCGCGTTACGGCATTGAGGCGCCGTTACCGGCGGCGGCGGTCCTGTTGGGCCGGAAGGCGGTTCTCGCGGAGTATCCTTCGACGCCGCGAAGAAGCCGGCTCAGCTTGTTCGAGCAGGCCGAGCGCGTCGGGGGTCAAGACGCAAGCGGGTGGGTCCTCTACCGGATCGTGAAGGACAACGGGCGAGGATCAGCTAGTATCGCACCAGCGGAAGCGATAATTTGAAAGGAGTACGACATGGCTATGCAGTACAAAGTTGTGAGTGCTCTCGCCCTGATCCTCCTCGTCTCGCTAGCCGCCACGCGGGCGGCCGACGGCGAGATCCCCACCGCCGCCGACTTCGCCGTCTGCAACGATGAAGCGCCAGAAGCGGTCAAGGCAGGAACTGCCTCGCCGATCATGGGCGACCACGTCCGGGCCGAAACCGCACGCGTCGGCGCCATGACGATAAACTCCATCGACTTCACGAGCAGAGTCATCGAGTCGTCTGATCCACAAATCCACGGTATGAAGGCGGCAGGAGCAAAGGACGCTACGTACCAGGCCGCCTATCGCAGTTGCATGAGACGGAAGGGCTTCTAAGCGTCCGGCTGGGCGGCACGGCCTCCTGATCCGACAGGGCGTCGTCGCCCTGTCGGGCCATCTCGCGGAAGGTCTCTTCCCAACCGCTTCGCGCCTTGGTCGCCGAGCGGACAACCGGCTGGTCGCCGCGCGCCTCGAGCTCCACGGCCTCGTCGAGGCGGCACTGTTCGAGTAGGGTCTTGGGATCCGGATTCCGCCGAGCCGCTCATTCGCGTGATGGCGCACGCGCTCGCCTACCGTGAGCGGCTCTTCTACGTGGAACTTGGGGTCGCGTCACCCATTGGAATTGTGGGCGTCGCGATCAGGACTTCGGCACGCTCACGCCCACGCTGTCCGCGAGCCGAACCAGCTCGGCCACCGATCCGGCGCGCATCTTCTCCAAGACCCGGGCGCGGTGCACCTTGACCGTCTTCTCGCCAACGCCGAGCGCGGACGCAATCTGCTTGTTCAGCATTCCGGTCACGACGAGGGCGAACACCTCGGTCTCGCGCGGGGTCAGCGTTTTGATGCGCCCCCGGATTTCCGCGACGCGCGCCTCTTCGCTCAAATCCTCCACGTCCTTCGCCACGGCCCGCTGAATGGCTTTCAGGAGATCCTTGTCGTCGACGGGCTTGGTGAGAAGATCGACCGCCCCATCCTTCATGGCCTTGACGCTCATCGGGACGTCGGCGTGGCCCGTGACGAACACGATGGACAGTCGGCGCCCCGCCGCCGCCAGCGTCTCCTGCAATTCGAGCCCGGTCAGGCCGGGCATCCGCACGTCCAGCACCAGGCAGCATGGGCCGGCATACCGCTCGCGCACCAGGAACTCTCGGGCCGACGCGAACGCCTCGATCGTGTACCCGGCCGACGCAAGCAGCCGAGTCAGGCCCTTGCGCACGGAGGGGTCATCGTCCACAACGAAGACCTTCGGCGCGACCGCGATCATGGCCGCTCCTCCATGTCCACGGGCAACGTGAAATGGAATGTCGATCCTCCGTGCACGTTGTTGGCGGCCCCGAGCCGGCCCCCGTGCGCGTCGACGATGGTGCGCGCGATGGCCAAGCCCATGCCCAGTCCCTCGGCCTTGGTCGTAAAGAGCGGGCGGAACATACGGTCCACCTCCTTCTCGTCGATCCCGATCCCTGAGTCCTGAACC